>NZ_DASQOG010000001.1:0-2319 GCF_035644575.1 Desulfovibrio sp.
ATCTCCTTACGTTGCTTTGTATCGCTCCACGGCCACTATTGGCCTGTGACGCGAACAGAAGCGCATTTAAAGTGTATGCTTCTGTATTGACTAAGAGTAGATACCAATGTGCTCTCTGTCAAGACAATCTCTTGTTTTGCATGGTCTCTTGACACTTTCAGCACAAGCTGCACAACATGTCATCGGGTATGATTTTGCCACGGGGTATGGTTTCCATACGCAAATCATGGCTGAAACCCCTTACGCCCAAGAGCCATCCAGCATGGGCAATCATTGCAGCATTATCCGTACATAACAGGGGGCCGGGAATGTAAGCCTGGCCTCCCCTGCCTTGCATGAGCTGTTCAATTCGCTCACGCAGCAGGGAATTGCAGGCAACCCCACCCGCCATCAGCAGTGTTGCAACACCTGGGTTGCGGTCGAGCGCCCGAGCAACCTTGGTGCACAAGGTATCCACAACAGCCAGATTGAATGAAGCGCAATAATCTTTAAGCGCTTGCGGCGCATGGGCAATGTCTGTCAGCGGACGAGGCCATTCCTGCCCCGCCAACTGATGCGCGGCAAGGCCTGTTGCGGCGGTCTTGAGGCCGCTGAAGCTGAAATCCAGATTGTCATTATCAAGATAAGGCCGGGGAAACATGGTTGGCGTGGCGTGCCCCGCCCTGGCCAGAGCATCCATAAGCTTGCCGCCAGGGTAAGCCAAGCCCAGAAATTTGCCAACCTTGTCAAAAGCTTCACCTGCAGCGTCGTCAAGGGTGCGCCCAAGGAGGCGGCAATCCCAGGGCGATTCAAGCCTGTAGATGTGCGTGTGCCCGCCCGACACCAGCAGGCCAAGGGCTGGAAATTGCAATTTCTGCTCCAGCCCTACTGCCAGAAGGTGCGCAAGCAGATGGTTGACGCCAAGAAAAGGTTTGCCAAGGCCAAGGGCCAGCCCTTTGGCAAAGGCAACGCCCACCAGCAGGCTGCCAAGCAGACCCGGGCCTCGAGCCGCTGCCACAAGATCAATATCAGAATTGGCCTTGCCGCTACGCCGCATCAGTTCGTCAAACAGTGCGCCCACAAAGCGGTAATGCTCGCGCGAGGCAAGTTCCGGCACCACTCCGCCAAACAGGGCATGCACATCGGCCTGGCTTGCGAGCACGGCATCCACAAGCCGCCCGTCTTCAACCAGCGCCAATGCGGTTTCGTCGCAAGAACTTTCAATTCCCAAACACAGCATGCGGTTCGCCATTTACGGTCAAAGGCCGGTACAACAAGGCAGCCGCCGCAAACACGCGGGGCTGCCGCAAAAGCTATCTGCCCGCGTGACGGGCGTAGATCTTTTCCACAGCCTCAACATCCAGCGTCGAGCCGATGTACAGTGGTGTGCGTGCATGGAGCTTGTCCGGCACCCTTTCAAGAATGCGTCCATGACCGTCGCTCGCCTTGCCGCCAGCCTGCTCTGCAAGAAAAGCCAAGGGGTTGGCCTCGCACATCAGGCGTAGTTTGCCATTGGGCTTGTTGGCATCGGGCGGATACATATAAATACCGCCGTTGATGAGCGTGCGGTGAAAGTCGGCCACCAGCGCGCCCACGTAGCGCGAAGAATAGGGCTTGCCGTCCGAAGTTTCGCAACCGTGGAACCAGTTGACGGCATCACGGGCTGGCGCATCCCATTTTTTCCAGTTGCCTTCGTTGACCGAATAAATATGGCCCTGTTCGGGAATGCGCATGTCAGGGTGGGACAGCAAAAATTCGCCCACACCGGGATCAAGGGTAAAGCCGTGCACGCCCTGCCCTGTGCTGAGAACCAGCATGGTGGAAGGGCCATACAGGATATACCCGGCCGCCACCTGCTTGATGCCGGGTTGCAGCACTTCATCCAGCGCAACCTCGCCGGTATGGCCTTCAGGCCTGCGCAAAATGGAAAATATGGTGCCGACATTGATGTTCACATCAATATTTGACGACCCATCCAAAGGATCAAAAATCAGAATATAGTCTCCGCGTGGGAATTCTTTGCTCACCCGGATAAGTTCTGCTTCTTCTTCCGACCCCATTGCGCAGAGAGCGCCGCAACGCTCCATGCGATAAAGCAGGATGCGGTTGGCGATGGAATCCATCTTCTGCACATCTTCACCCTGAACGTTCACTTCGCCCGTGCCGCCGAGGATATCAAGCAGGCCAGCTTTGGCGATGCGACGGGAAATGCTTTTTCCCGAAAGGATCAGGTCGTACAGAAGACCAGTAAACTGGCCCGTTGCCTGGGGGCTACGCTTTTGATGCAGCAGCAGGTGTTCCGTAACCGTGATGTCAGCCATTGGGGGCTCCTTACAACAT
>NZ_DASQOG010000002.1:0-5322 GCF_035644575.1 Desulfovibrio sp.
CATGCCGAAGAACGCGGCTTTGATTCTTGCAGCGGGCAAGGGAACCCGCATGCACTCGGACAGGCCCAAGGTGCTGCAAACGCTGCTGGGCGAGCCAATGCTTGCCTGCGTCATTGAGGCTCTGCGCCCTGTTTTTGCGGAAGACGTCTGGATTGTGGCCGGGCATCGCGCCGAAATGGTGCAGGCCGCCTTTCCTGATGCCCGCTTTGTGCTGCAGGAGCAGCAGCTTGGCACAGGCCACGCTCTTATTCAGGCTCTGCCCGCACTGACCGAAGCCGGTTGCACACATTTGCTGGTTGTCAATGGCGATGCGCCACTGCTTTCGGAATCTCTGGTGCGTTCTTTTCTTGCCGAGGCCGTGGGCGCTGACCTGGCCTTTGCCACCATTGAGCTGGACAACCCCGGTGCGTATGGTCGGGTGGTGCGCCAGCAGGGCAAGGTCAAGGCCATTGTGGAAGCCAAGGATTATGATTCCTCGCTCTACGGGCCGCCCTCCAACGAGGTCAACGCGGGCATGTACTATTGCAGCCTTGGCGCGGTGCAAAGCCTTTTGCCGCACCTGAACAACAGCAACAAGAGCGGCGAATATTACATTACAGACCTCATCGGCCTCGCCGTTGCGGAAAAATATGAAGTTCTCGGCATCCAGTGCGGCCGCGATGATTCGCTCATGGGCGTGAATTCGCCGCTTGAGCTTTCCCGCATGGAAGAAACTCTGCGCGCCCGTATTGTTGATGATCTGCTTGCTTCGGGCGTTATCGTGCATGCGCCGGGCGCAGTGCGCGTTGGCCCCCTGGCGCAGATAGAACCCGGCGTGGAACTGACTGGCCCGTGCGAAATTTATGGACGCACCAGCATCAGCCGTGGGGCCAGCGTTGCCTCGCACTGCGTGGTGCGCGACTGCGTGATCTCCAATAATGCGGAGATCCGCTCCTTCTCCCATCTGGAAAAAGCCCGCGTGGGCGCAACCGCACTGGTGGGGCCCTTTGCCCGCCTGCGCCCCGGCGCGGTGCTTGAAGAGCAGTCGCATGTGGGCAATTTTGTGGAGCTTAAAAAGACCCACCTTGGCAAAGGCGCCAAGGCCAACCACCTTACCTATCTTGGCGATGCCGAAATAGGGGAGGGCACCAACATCGGCGCGGGCACAATCACCTGCAATTATGATGGAAAGCACAAGTTCCAGACCAAAATTGGGCGCTATGCATTTATTGGCAGCAATACCGCCCTGGTTGCGCCTGTGACCGTGGGCGACGACGCCCTTGTGGGGGCTGGCTCGGTCATTACGCGCGACGTGCCCAACGGCGAGCTTGCCATTGCCCGCGAAAAGCAGAAAAATCTGCCCCGCAGGAATAAATAGACGGCCCAGGCGGCCTGTGCCGCAAGGGTTTTGGCTTTTTGCAGCCCGCGTCGGCACAGCCCGGCGCGGGTATTTTTTCGCCCGAGCGTATCCATTCTTGCCAAGGTCATGCCGCAGTGTTATCTACAAATCATGGAACTTTTGGAGCAGCTTGAATCGCAGGTTGAGGCGCTTTTGGCCCGACTTGACCGCCTCAAGGCGGAAAACGCGAAAATCAGTGCGGAGTCTGCCGCTGTGGCAGCCAGAAATGACGCACTTGATGAAGAAAACCAAAAGCTGCGCGAAGCTCTTGAAAACGAAGAAACGTTGCGTACTGAGGCGCTGAATCGCATTGACGCCTTGCTGCGCAGGATTCAGGAGCACGACAGCGTCGAGTAGGTTTTTGTGAACCAGGATACTATCAACCTCACCGTTCTTGGGCTGAGCATTGCATTCAAGCCTGGAGCCGACATGCGGCGCGTACAGGAAGCCGTGCGGCTGGTGGAGGAACGGTTCGCAGACCAGAAGCTGAGGTTCCACGGAGGGCAGACCAAGGACATTCTGCTGACTTTTATGGCCCTTGGACTGGCGGATGATTTGTTGCAATCGCAGAAAGAGCAGGCGGACGTGCAGAATCGCGTCTCAACCTTGCTTTCAAAAATAGAGGAGTCCTCTTAGGCTCCTTTGGGCGCTTCCCTGGGACGCGCGTGATTTATGCCTCGGTGCTAACCTGACAAGAATATAATAGGGAGCCGTCACTGTCTTTGTGTGTGCACGCCCGGCAAGACCGGGAAGCCCGGAAAGGACATACAGGCGCCCGACCTGGTTATCCAGGTTCTGTACCGTAAGCATGACACGGCGCTCCGGGGAACGCGCCTTCTTTTGACGTATCTGGCTGCCATTCGTAGTAGCCGATGCTTTTGCGCAGTTCATTCCAGACCGTTAATCGGTATCCAGCCAGGGTTTCAGCAGCCCCTTTGGGCTCATTTTGCTACGGTGTGCGGCAGTTTTGCCGCTTGCCGGTGTTCGTCGGCCCGCGCCTGTTGGCGCAGGGTCCGTATTGATAAAAGAGAGAGGCTGGATTCATGGATCCATTGTTCATTGCAGCGCTTGTAGCTGCCGCGCTGCTGGGGGTTGCGCTGGGGGTGTTTGCGCACAAGCGTTCTGCCGCAAAACGTGTGGGCGACGCCGAAGATCTGGCGAAGCGCATAGTGGCGGAAGCGCGCAAAGAGGCGCAGGCCCAGAAAAAAGAGATATTGCTTCAGGGCCAGGATGATCTGTTCAATCAAAAGCGGGAGCTCGAAAACGAATTCAAGGAACGTGAGCGCGAGGTCAAGGCCCGCGAACGCAAACTTGAAGAAATGGGCGGTCGCCTTGAGGAAAAGCTTGAAAAAGCAACCACAAGGGAGCACGAACTGCTGACTTCAGAGAAGGATCTGGCCCGCAAGGAACGCCAGCTTGCTGAATCTGAAATGTTTTTGCAGACCCGTATTGAAGAGCAGGAGCAGCGGCTTTCTGAAATTGCAGGGCTCACCGCCGATGAGGCAAAGGCCCGGCTTTTCAGCGAAATTGAAGCCAAAACCCGGCACGAATCGGCGCGCATGATCCGTCAGATTGAAATGGAAGCGCGCGAAACCGCCGACCGCAAAGCCAAAGAAATTCTCTGTAATGTCATCCAGCGCTACGCGGGCGACTACGTCAACGAGCAGACCGTTACGGCTGTGACCCTTCCGAGCGAAGACATGAAGGGCCGCATCATCGGGCGCGAGGGCCGCAACATCCGCGCGCTTGAGGCTGCCACCGGTGTGGACCTTATTATAGATGATACGCCTGAAACCGTTATCCTCTCAGCTTACAGCCCCCTGCGCCGTCAGGTTGCCAAAATGGCGCTTGAGCGCTTGATCCAGGATGGCCGCATTCATCCTGCCCGCATCGAAGACATTGTGCAGAAGTGTGAGCAGGAACTGGACACCCAGGTGCGCGAAGTGGGCGAGCAGGCCACTTTTGATGCGGGCGTTCACGGTATCCATCCGGAAATCGTCCGTTTGCTCGGGCAGTTGCGTTACCGCACCTCGTTTACCCAAAACGTGCTCCAGCACTCTCTTGAAGTTTCGGCCCTGTGCGGCATGATGGCCGCCGAGCTCGGCATGGACGTCAAAAAAGCCAAGCGGGCCGGCCTGTTGCACGACATCGGCAAAGCCGTTGACCATGAGGTGGAAGGCCCACACGCCCTCATCGGCGCGGATCTCGCCAAAAAGTACAACGAAAGCCAGGAGATCATCCACGCCATTGCAGCCCACCATGAAGACCAGCGCCCCTCAACGGCTCTGGCGGTGCTGGTGCAGGCTGCGGACTCCATCTCTGGCGCGCGCCCCGGCGCACGTAAGGAGCTGCTTGAAAACTATGTGAAGCGGCTTGAAGATCTGGAGGGCATTGCCACCAGTTTTGATGGCGTCAGCAAGGCATACGCCATTCAGGCTGGCCGCGAGATTCGCGTGATGGTCAACTCCGACATGGTTGATGACGACACCACGTATATTCTCTGCAAGGATATTGCTGAAAAGATTGAGAAAAATCTGACCTACCCCGGCCAGATCCGCGTGACGGTCATTCGTGAGCGCCGGGCAGTGGGGCTGGCCAAGTAAGAGCAGAAGCTTTGAAACAGGCGCTCATCGTAGGCAAAGCCGCAGTGTCGGTTTCGGGCAATGATTGGCAGGCAAATCCTTGCCGGAGCCTTTCACGCATGAAATGATTTGGCACTCAGGTGCAGCGTATGCAGAACCTTCCCTTATTTGTGTTAGATCTGGCGGCCAGCTTCGTGCTGGCCGCTGCCGCATCTTGCCGGGCGCGCTCTACGGGCGCACATTTCAGCGGTGCTGCCGTTCTTGCCTGTCTGGCGGGGTTGGCAGCACCGCTTGCTCGTGATGGACTGCTCGGGTACGTGGCCATCACCCTCAATCAGGGGGAGTATCTTGCTGCCTGCGTGTGCGGCGGCATTGCCGGTATCATTATAGGGCAAAGCAGCCGGGCCTGGCTGGCCTTTTACTGGCTGGATGCCCTAGGGTTGGCACTTGGGGCTGGCATAGGAACCGTAAAGGGCGTGATGGCCGGGCTTGGCCCTACGGGCAGTATATTGGTTGGAATATTGGGCGGGCTTGTGGGCGGCATTGCGCGAGACCTCTGCCTCGGGGATATGGCCCGCGCCGTGGAAGAAGAAATGTACGCTACGGCAGCCGCTTTTGGTGGTATGCTGGCATTGGCCTTGCTGCTGCTGGCGAATCTGGATCCCTGGCAATGCGCGCTGTGTGGGGCGCTGCTGGTGATTGTCATGCGAGGGGTGAAAAAAGCCAAAATTGCCTGAAACGCCAGCGAGTTCGGCAAATGATTGCGAAAAAACGGCACTACAGCTTGACTCTGTCGTGCCGTTTCGCTATTTTTAACTTCCGCTGCATGAGCAAACCATGCTTTTTGTGGTTAATTTGCAAAAAGCTGAAATAAAGGTTGACTTGCGGAACGGGGAGGAGCATAAACGCTCCTCGCGACAAGGGAAAACGGTTAAGGGAAACGCAAGCGAAAAGAATTTTCGCGGAAACGAAAATAACGGTTGACTCCTGAAGCGAAGGGGAGCATAACCGCTCCTCGCGATTGAAGAAAACGACTCGGCTCCACGGTGAAACGAAAGTTTCACGAAATGGAAAAAAAGTTGTTGACTTCGAAAGCAAAGGGGAGCATAAACGCTCCTCGCGATTGAAGAAAACGACTCGGCTCCACGGTGAAACGAAAGTTTCACGAAACGGAAAAAAAGTTGTTGACTTCGAAAGCAAAGGGGAGCATAAACGCTCCTTGCGCCTTGAGAAAAACGACTGACGGTCGCAGCGAAAAACTTTCGCGAAACGGAAAAAAGTTGTTGACTCGGGGAACGAAAGAGGGCATAAACGCTCCTCGCGCCAAGCGGCAACGAGCCGGGCTGGCGGGCCGAAGAGGCC
>NZ_DASQOG010000003.1:0-5808 GCF_035644575.1 Desulfovibrio sp.
CTGGCAGACATGCTGCGCCAGATGGACCACGACGCCAAGGGCAGAGCCTGCTTTATCGTGGGCGGCGCATGGGGGCTGGATGAAGCCGTGCGCCAGCGAGCCAGCCGCTGCATCAGCCTTTCGCACATGACCCTGCCGCACGAGCTGGCCCGCGTGGTACTGCTTGAGCAGCTTTACCGGGCGGAATGCATTTTGCGCAAGGTTCCGTACCACCACTAGAGGTCTGTCTCTAACTGCTTCTTTTGTCCAACTGGCTGCGTCAGAAGGTTATTTTTACTCCAGTCATGTACAGTAAGAGTACACTTCTTTCGCAAAAATAACCTTTTTCCTTGCCCTTGGCGCAAAATCATCCAGTTAGACTGCCCTTGATTGCACATGCGACGGGCCGCAAGCGCAACCGCCTACAGAACCTCGTAAATCCTGGCGAACACGTTGTCGTACACCAGCTTGAAATAGGGCGAAACGCGGGGATCCTGCGGGTCGCCCACCAAAAGCTGCACCATCAGCGAATTGTACAGGCCCGCATCCATAGCAAGCTTTTCGTCCGTTACGCGGTTGAAAAGAAAGTTGATGTTGCGGCGCTTGGAAAGAAATTCGTGCTGTTCTTCGGGCGTTGCCGAGGGGTGCGCGTCAAACCAGTCCTGAATATAGTTGCGGCGCGTCACGCCGGTCTCTTCAAACACGCTGATAGATGATGCATAGATGGCGCTGCTGTTGCCCTCAAGCCGCACCTCGCCTGAATCAAGCTTGTAGGCAAGAGCCTGCGGCACGATGGAAAGCGCCCCGCCTTCGCCCGCACGGGTAACAAAATTCCAGTTGCCGAAATTGCTTATCCAGAAGCCAAGCCGCAGCATTTCAAAGCTCACCACCACATAGAGCCGCCCCTTGTTTTCAATGAGCGGGGTTTCGGGCGAGCGCAGCCTGTCCATGAGGGCCTGCGCGCCTTCACCATCAAGACCTTCAAACACGTTGCCCGGTTCGTTGCCGCACTGGGCCGTATAGCGGATGATCTGGCGCGCAAAGCGCGGGTTGTCTGTGGCAAAAACCGCTGCGGGCAGATAGAGGGACGGCCCTGCATGCTGCGCCCCATCAGCAATGGTCTGCCGCTGGGCAAAGTGGTTGGCGGCATAGCCCCAATCCCACCACAGCCAGAGCATGGCGTCGGGCGGGGTCATGGCCTTGGCGCGCGATAGCGCTTCGGCATGCCGCCGGTTGATGATTGGCCCCTGCGACATGGCCGGGATCATATCGGCAAAGGGCGCTACCAGCAGGGCCAGCAACACGCCGCTGGTCAGAATGCCCGCCACTGCGCCGCGCAGATCCACGCGCAGCAGCCTTTGCAACAGCCAGTAAAAGGGCAAGGTCAGGCCAATGGCCATGATGGGCGCGCCAAACATGACCATGCGGCCTCCCATCTTGACGCTCAGGATGCCCAGCCCTGCCAGCGGCAGCAAAAAGAGCGCGCCCGGACGGCGTATGACCACCAGGGCAAAACCCAGCAGGCCAAGCACCGCAGCTTCCATCCAGGGATGGAAGTAGGGGAAAATCTCGATGATGCCCAGATCCTGCACTTCAATGATGGACTGCGCCACCGAGGGATATTCCAGCGAAAGCCCGCCGCCAGTGCTTTTCACATCGCCCGTGTGTTTCACATAGGCATTAATGTGGTTCACAATGGACGTAAGAATTTCGCCCTGAAGCATCAAAAAACCAACGCCCGCCAGCAGAAGGGCCAGCAGCCATGGGCGGCACAGCAGGCGGCGCAGGCGGTAGCCTGTCTTCGTGCCCGCAGCCAGCAGCAACAAGCTGAAACTGAAGCCCCACGGCCCTGCCAGCGTAGGCAGAGCGTAGGCCATGCTGCCCAGAAGCAGCAGGGCGCGCCGCCCGCGAGGGGCCATCACCAAACTCATAAAGGCCAGCAAGGCCACATTGTAACGGATCAGATACGGAAAAACAGAATGCCATTCCTGCGTCCACCACGAAATGACGCCGGAACAGCCAAGCAGCACAACCCACTGCCAGCGCAGGGGATTGCCCATGTGGTCAGCCTGTTTGAGGCGCGGCGTCCAGTGGCCCTCGGGCTGATTGCGGGAAAAAAGGCGGCGCAGGCTCACCACGCCGGAAGTCATGGAAAGACGGCGCAGCACCATGCCTGGCAGCAGCATATAGCGCATGGCCCAACTGGCCGGGGCAAGGGTCATGAGCAGGGGGAAGAACAGGGTTACGAGGTCGGTATCGTAAAATCCCAGCAGGGTGCGTGCCAGAAAGCCCGGCGCAATGGACGTGAGTATGCCTGCGGCAACGCCAGCTTCAATGCTGCCCAGCGCCCACACCCAGGCAAAGGCGATAACCGCCACAAAGCTCGCCAGCAAGGCAGGGAACCAGAAGGCCACGGCTGCGGGGGAAGTGCCCACGAGGTCGGACATGGCCTTGAGCATCACAGCCATGGGGTGCCCCACGGCAAGGCCGAAATCTTCCGCGCCGGCCACCCATGTGTAGGCATCGTGCGTGGCCAGCAACCACTCGTTGCCAAGGCGGTATTCCGGATTTTGCCAGCAGGGCCATTCCAGCATGCGCAGGGCAAAGGCAAGGGCAAGCGTCACCAGCCCCCAGAACAGCCCCCGCGCCCAATAACGCGCAGAAGGCAGCGAACGTTTGCCGCTGTGCAACCTTGCGCCGCCAGTGGGCAACAGCGCTCCGCCGTGAACGGCATGTGAGGCGGCGTGCTGCTCCGCACAGGCTGGTTCCGCAGCAGGCAGCGTTTCCGATTCGGGGTGCGGCTGCCCGGTGCGCCGGGTTTCGTCTGCATCGCTTCCGGCAGGCGCGGCGCTGGCAGAGGCATGGGCTGCGGGGTGCATGGCGTTCTCCGTAAGGATCATGGTCCTGTTCATACTGGCATGCAGATGGCGGCAAAAAGTCCTGTGCGGCGGCTCTTGGGCCATCCTCGCGCATAACAAGGCCTGCGCGGTTCGCCACAAAGCTTTTGCAGGATTTGCGGACAAATCCTCGCCAGAACATTCAGGGATACGTGCTCTAGCCTGCCTGATGCGTTGCGGCATCATAGGTCAGCCGCTCGGCCTCTGCGCTGGGGGCAAGTGCCCAGAACCAGCGCGCGTGCCCGCCCACGACATAGGAGTGCTGCTCCAACAGACGCCAGGGCGCTGGCAGTTCGCTGGGGGCTGGCTCAAGCGCCAGCACAACCAGCGCGCCATTATCGTGCAGCCTGGGGCTGGCGAGGTCAAGCAGTTGCCGCCAGGGCATGAAGGCGCGGCTCAGGATGCAGTCCGCCTTGTAATACTGCCCCTGAAAAAAATGCTCCACCGGCCCTCTGAATATATGAGTGGAGGGCAACTGAAGGCGGGAAAGTACACTGGAGATGAACAGGGCGCGTTTTTCGCGCACTTCTATCATATAGTATGCGCCGCGCGTCCAGGCCATGCGCAGGGGAATGCCCGGCAGGCCAGCGCCCGCGCCAAGATCCCAGCACAGGGGAGCTTCGGGCAGATTGAGCTTGTCCAGAAAACCGGCCAGATGAAAACTGTCCACCGCCAGCCGGGTAAGCATATCCTGCCATGTGTGCGGGCCGACCAGATTCATGGCCTTGTTCCACTGGCAGAGCATTTCAAGATATACCGCCAGCGGCTCCAGAGCCGATTGCGGCACTTCCGCGCCCGAGGCCGCAGCCAGACGCGCCAATTCTTTTCTGTCAACCGATTGTCGCTGCATGATCCTTTCCTGCGCTTGTTCGCCCGTTGCGGGCCTTTCCGGCGTTTCTGCCGGGTTCACTGTCATATCCCCGCAGACCGGGACTTGCAAGCCCTGCGCCGATAACGTAAAAAAGAGGGCTTGCGCGCAATGCGCACCCTCAACGAACCCAAGGCCGCAAGGCCACGCCAATGCGCGCATGTGCGCGCCACTGGAGGATAAACCCCGCATGACACAAGCCGTTTTGCTCTTTCCCGGTCAGGGCTCGCAAGAGTCGGGCATGGGCCGCGATCTGGCCGAGACTTCTTCTGACGCCATGAACCTCTGGAAGCAGGCCGAGCGCATCAGTGGCCTGCCCCTGCGCGAAATTTACTGGGAAGGCGATGATGCCGCCATGAGCGACACCCGCGCCCTTCAGCCCGCCCTCACAGTGGTGAACCTGAACCTCTGGAGCGCAGTTGCCGCGCGCGCCAACGTGTGCGGCGCAGCCGGGCACAGTCTTGGCGAGTTCAGCGCCATGGCCGCAGCTGGCGTGCTTTCTGCCGAGAGCGCCCTTGAGCTTACAGCCCTGCGCGGTCGCCTCATGGCCGAAGCCGATCCCGACGGCAAGGGCGGCATGGCCGCTCTGCTCAAGCTGGATCAGCCCGCCATTGAAGAAATTGTGGCCGAAACCGTTGCCCAGTGCGGCGAGCTTTTGCTGGTGGCCAACTACAACACCCCCGGCCAGCTTGTTATCAGCGGGGCCAAGGCCGCCGTGGCCCTGGCCTGCCAGAAGGCCAAGGAGCGCAAGGGCCGTGGCCTTGAACTCAAGGTCAGCGGCGCGTTCCACAGCCCCATGATGGCCGAGGCCAACAAGGAGCTCACCCCCCTGCTGCGCAAGGCCGTGTGGAGCAAGCCCAGGTTCCCCGTATACTGCAATGCCCACGGCAAGGCCGTGACAGATGGCGAAAGCGCCCGCGAAAGCCTGCTTGTGCAGATGACATCCTCCGTGCAGTGGATAGACACAGTGCGCAACCAGTATGCCGACGGCGCGCGCCGCTGGCTGGAGCTTGGCCCCAAGGCCGTGCTCGGCAAGATGGTTGCTCCCTGCCTTGCAGGAACCGCCACGGCGGAAGACCTTGCCATTGAGCTCGTTAACAACGCCGAAACAGCGGCGGCCTTTGCAGGATAGATTTTTGCGGAGGAAGGCCTTTCATGCGGAAGGCCTTCCCCGCCTTGCCTGAAACTTTTTCTTCATGCGCCTCCGTGCGGTACTGCCGCAACCGGCCTGCGCATGAACCTGAAACGGGATTCCCGGCGGCAGTGCCCCGGGCCGCCCGAGGCGTAAAGCCGCAACCGTTGCACAATAAAGGACACCAGCACTATGCGCGCCATTGACACCCTGCGCACGGCCCTCAAGGCCATTATTGAAGAAGAAGGCCTTGCCTGGCCCGTCAAAACCGTTATTGAACCGCCCCGCGACCCCAAACACGGCGATCTTTCCGTCAACTCCGCCATGCTGCTCGCCAAGGAAGCCAAGGCCAACCCCCGCGAGCTGGCGCAGAAATTCACCCAGAAGCTTGTGGAGCGCTGCCCCGAGGTGTCCCATGCCGAAGCCGCCGGCCCCGGATTCTGCAACGTGACCTTCACGCAGGATTTCTGGCGCGCCACCGTGGCCGACATTGAAGCTGCGGGCAAGGAATACGGCAAGAGCACGGGCGGCGCAGGCAAAAAAGTGCTGCTGGAATATGTTTCCGCCAATCCCACTGGCCCCCTGCACGTGGGGCACGGGCGCGGCGCGGCCGTGGGCGACAGCCTTGCCCGCCTGCTGCGCGTGGCTGGTTATGACGTTAACACCGAGTACTACATCAACGATGCCGGTCGTCAGATGCGCCTGCTGGGCCTTTCTGTATGGCTGCGCGCCAAGGAACTGGCCGGAATGCCCGTTACCTGGCCCGAAGACTACTACAAGGGCGATTATATCATCGACATCGCCCGCGAAATGCTGGATGCCAACCCCGCCCTCGTGGAACTGCCCGACGCCGAAGGCCAGGACGTGTGCTACGACAAGGCCATGAACGACATCCTGAACGGCATCAAGGACGACCTCAACGAATTCCGCGT
>NZ_DASQOG010000004.1:0-4701 GCF_035644575.1 Desulfovibrio sp.
CAAAATCCTCAGCGCCTTCCTCCGACATGGAGGTTGCGAACTTATCCTCGGTCATAGTTTTCCTGCTCCTTACAAGCTGGGCTTATTGCTCAAGTCCGCCATATTACGCCATCCGCACAAGGAAAACAATTGTCTTTTTAGCCATGATTTTTCCAAGCCTGCGGCAGCAGCTGAATCAAATTTATACAGGTGGATATTTTTTGAGCACGCTGCCCTTCAGGATGGCACTCAATAGCGAAAAATCACGAGAGTCGAAAATAATTGAAGAAGTACGGTACTTTTTTAGTAGTGTTAATAATTATAACTGTATTGTTTGATTAAACAATAACTTTTGTTATGCAACTAGTTAAAAAAATATTTTGATTGCATTTTTATTATGTGCAGTGATAATGATAGACACCTTTTACCTATGAATGGTTCATAGACTGTTGTTGGAATGATCAAACAGTTTTTGCAATAACACGGGATTGAGTATGGCAATATTGAATATACTGAGTGCTCATTTAGTAACTGTTTTTTCTATTCCTTACTTTTTTGTTAAAAAAAATGAAATTTTCTCTTTTTCTGTTTTTAAAATGCATGGTTCAATTCTATATTTATATGAAAAAATATTGCCGCCTTAGTGAAGTTGAATAAAAAGGGTGGATAACTTTTTTATTGCTGTATCAGGAGCTGAGAAACCAGACTTACATCAGGCCATAAGCCAGGATTCCCGCCATGAAGTACTTGAAAGTTTTGTATGTGCAGGTTCTCATAGCCATATTCATTGGCATTCTTTTGGGGCATTTTTATCCTGAACTGGCCGTCAAGATGCAGCCCTTGGGCAAGGGTTTCATCAACCTTATTAAAATGATCATCGCTCCCTTGATCTTTTCAACCGTTGTTACCGGCATCGCCGGCATGAAAGATCTCAAGGCTGTGGGCAAAACCGGCGGCATAGCGCTTGTCTATTTTACCGTTATTACGCTTACGGCCCTTGCCATCGGCCTTGTGGTGGTCAACCTGGCCCAGCCCGGCGCTGGCATGAACGTTGACGTAAGCACCTTCAATGCTGCGGACAAAAACATTGCCGCCCAGTATGCTGGCAAGGCCAAAGACAACAACATCGTCAACTTCTTCCTTAACATCATCCCCAATACCTTTGTTTCTGCCTTTACCAGCGGCGAAATCCTCCAGGTGCTGCTGGTGGCCATGCTGTTTGCCTTTGCCCTCAATTATAGCGGCGAAAAGGGCAAGCTCTGTTTTGACCTCATCAAGAGCCTTTCCGAAGTTCTGTTCAAGGTTATCGGCATTATCATGCACGTGGCTCCTATCGGCGCGTTCGGCGCAATGGCTTTTACCATCGGCAAGGAGGGTATCGGCTCTGTGCTTGTGCTCGGCGAGCTCATTGTGTGTTTCTATGTTACAAGCATTCTTTTTGTCGTGTTCATTCTGGGGACCATCTCCTTTAGCTGCGGGTTCAGCATCTTCAAGTTCGTGCGGTATATTCGCGAAGAACTGTTTATCGTGCTCGGCACTTCTTCTTCCGAATCTGTACTGCCAAACATGCTGCGCAAGATGGAAAAAGCTGGCTGCAACAAAAGTGTTGTGGATCTTGTGATTCCCGCTGGCTACTCGTTTAACCTTGACGGAACTGCCATTTACCTCACCATGGCGGCCATATTCCTTGCCCAGGCCACCAATACGCCCATGCCGCTGGGTGATCAGCTTGTACTCCTGGGTATTCTGCTTATTTCATCCAAGGGCGCGGCGGCTGTTACCGGCGGTGGTTTTATTGTGCTGGCCGGCACGCTGAGTTCTGTTGGCAGCATCCCGCCTGAGAGCATTGCCGTTATCTTCGGCATCGACCGGTTCATGTCTGAAGCCCGCGCGCTCACCAACCTTGTGGGCAATGGTGTTGCAACCATCTTTGTTTCAAGGGTTACTGGCAATCTGGATGTGGAAAAGCTGCATGCAGAGCTTGACCGCAAAAAAGTGGTAGGTCAGCCCGTCCCCACTGTTTAGCCCTCCCAGTATGCCTCTGCCCGGCAGAATATTGACCGGGCAGAGGCATTCCCCCTGCTTCACTGATTTTTAAGACCCACCCGTTGAATGTTTGTCAGCCCGCAGAAACAGCGGGCTGATTTTTCTTTATTCCCACGTTGTCTCCTTGTAACCTTGCAAAACATTGCTGGAATACGGCGCAGCATTGCGCGCAAACAAAGGTTTTGAACATGGATATAAAAGAATTTGAAGCATACTGGGCAGACAGGCAGCCGGATCGGTCAGATCTGGCGGAGTTCTGGAGCCGCCGCGCCCAGTCGTTCAACACCCATTCTGTCAAGGCAGATTCCAGCGCATACCGTCGCGATCTTGTTGCAAAGGTTGCTGCACGCGCCAAGGTTGGCAAGGCTGACGCAGTGCTGGACATCGGCTGTGGGCCGGGCAGGCACGCCCTGATTTTTGCGGGTCTGGCTGCCAAGGTTGAGGGTTTTGATATCGCGCCCGGCATGATTGAATACGCAAATGAAAATGCGCAGCGTGCGGGTACGGAGAACGCCCGTTTTCACGTGCTTGACTGGGATACTGCGGATCTGAAGCAGCTTGGCTGGCAAAAACGGTTTCAACTTGTCTTCGCCTCGCGCACTCCCGCCGTGTATGACCGTTCAACCCTTGACAAAATGACAGAGGCCTCGAGGGGCTACTGCTGCCTCATCACACAGGTGACGGGCGATAATTCTGTGCGTAGGGAGCTTGCGCCGGTTGTTGGCGCTGAAAATCACGATGACTATACCCGGCGGGGACTCTACAGCGCCTTCAACATCCTGTGGTTGCAGGGCTATTATCCAGAAGTGGAATATCTTGAGCGCTCGTGGGATTCTGAGTGCCCGCTGGAAGAAGCCATTGTGATGTACACGCGGCATTTTAACTGCAGAGGCCAGCTCACAGAAGCGCAGGAGGTCGCCCTGGCAGATAAACTGTGCGCCATGAGCAAGAACGGCATGGTGCACGAAACTGGCAGCTCGCGGGTGGGCATGCTTTTCTGGAACGCCAGCCTGTGAGGCTATGGAGAGTGCGGGGGCCTGCCACGCACATTGTCTCGCCTACGGCCCCTGCATTTGAAGGTGTTCAGGCCTTTTCTATCAGCCATGTCCTGATGGGAAAGGCCGTTTCTGTCCAGTGCGTCTTATATTGCATCTTGGGGCCATCAAGAGGCCCCATATCGTAGCGTTGCACGCCTTCCTCGCAGAGCCAGCGGATTTTTTCAATCTGCATGAGGTTGCCCAGTGAGAGCTCATGGCAATCCTGCGCATAGCTGAACTGCTGCCCGCGATAGATATCCCCGGCCAGGCCGCCAAAGATAAAGCCCACGTCCGTATCTTCACGGCGGGCAAAAATGACGCGCGCGCCCTTTTCCGGCGCGAGCCGCTGGAGCAGGAATGCGTAAAAATCGCATATGCCCGGCTCCGCCATGCCGCAGTGGTCTATCCCCTTCCAGCTTGTGCGCTCAACGGCGATCATGCGGGCAAACGCCGCCTTTGCTTCATCCTCAGTTGAAGGCAATACGCGTTCATAAGAGATGCCCAGCTCGCGCGCCTTTTTTGTCGAACGCTTTAAATTGCGGCGCAGATTGGCCGAGCGGCGCGAAAGATAGCCGTCCAGCCCGCCAGCAAGCGAAGCCGAGCCCTGAATGCCCGCCTTTACCAGATGTGCCTGGAGGGGCATGCCTGTTTTGTTGAGCATGTTCTGCACATAATCCAGGCCAGGGCCAAGGCCGCCCACAAGAACTTTAGGAAATCTGGGGGCATAGGTTCTGGCAAAAAAGCGTATGGCTTCGGCAAAAAGCTGCGGGGCATTGCTGCCCAGAAGCGGGCAGCCGAAAAACCACGAAGGTTCAAGAGGCGTGATAAAGATCTCTTCTTCCGAAACAAGGCCTTCTGCAAGGGCAATAACGCTGCCGTCAGCTTCTGCAAAAAGTAAACGCCGTTTGGGGCCAAAGGCATCATGAAAGGCAAGTTGCCATGCTGGCGTGCAACTGAAAGGGTCGGCTTGAGCACTGTGCAGCGCTGCGCTGTGCCACGTTGCGTATTGATCGGGCTTGGCGTTGTGGGGCAAATGTATAAACTGCATGGCGGCACCGGAGTAAAAGGCAAGGCGTTTATGCCCCCATGCGCTGTTGCGCACAACAAGGCATAAACGCCGTCTATATTGGTTGTACGGGCCTGATCAGCTTGGCAGAAAGGTTCCCTATCTGCATGGCAGGATCAGGCTATTTGTCTGTTGCAGAGTCGTCCTGTTTCTTTTTTTCGGCTACGTATTCTTCTTCATGTATAAGTGTACTGCCACACCGTGGGCAGGAGAGCAACTTGAAAACCTGCCGAAGTTTAAAGATAAATTCATCCACGAGGCCCGTCGGGCAGTAAAAAACATCACCGCAGCGCTTGCATCGGTAGACAGTTTTTTCTTTCATAATACCCCCGAGGCAGCCAATAAAGAACTGTCAATAAATTACCACGTATGATGGGGGTTATCAATTACCCTGCCCCATGCATATCTGCAACAGCAGCAACTGCCGCAAAACAAAAAACCCGGAAGTCTCGTAAGACTTCCGGGTATGAAATTCTGGTAGCAAGGGAGGGATTTGAACCCCCGACACTGCGGGTATGAACCGCATGCTCTGACCAACTGAGCTACCTTGCCGTGTCAGCGCCTCGTTAGCGC
>NZ_DASQOG010000005.1:0-4510 GCF_035644575.1 Desulfovibrio sp.
AAAGACCTGGGGCACAGTGGAAAGCATGGAAAGCTTTGCCTTGAGCGGCTCCAGCAAGTTGTTGCCCTTCATGAAGGCCACTGCCGCTCTGCCGTAAATGGCCGCCTTGGCATCGGGATAGCCGATTTTGGCAAATTCCGGCTTGGTGAGATCCTGCGCCGAGGCAAGGTGCAGCCCTTTACGCCACGCCAGCACGAGCACGGCTTCGCCAAGCGGTTCATAGGCGGCAAAGGCCAGGCCGGAATCCTGCAATGTGCCTTTTTCAGAAACAATGATGCTGACGCCGCTCCCCGCCTTGGCCTGCTCAATTATCTGCCCGATGTTGCCGCTGTACATTTCTGTGGGCTTTACGCCCGATTGCTGCGCATAGGCCGCACACAACTGCTGCACCATGGGTTTGTATCCAAGCCCGGTGGTGATGGATGGCCCTTCGGCATGGGCCGACTGCGCAAAAACAAGGAGGCATGCGGTCAGTATCAGCAAAAGGTAAAAACGTTCAGGCAATACCAGAGGCTTCATGTGCGGCTCCTGACAAATAAAAGGTGTGGTAAGGCAACAGGCCCAGACCGTGCGCCTTGCCTAGGGTTTCCTCAACCATGCCCTGTGCTTCAAGGCGTCCCTGACGCAACAGCAGCATACTGCTGCCAAGGGCCAAGGCCTCATCGGGCGAATGGGTGACGTAGAGCACGGGCACGTTCCACTGCTGCGGAATGCGCGCAATGTAGGCCATAAGGCCATCCTTGAGGCTCATGTCCAGCGATGAAAGGGGTTCGTCCATGAGAAGAAGGCGCGGGCGGCAGAGCAGGGCACGCCCAATGGCAACGCGCTGCTTTTCTCCGCCGGAAAGGTGGGCCGGGCGTCTGTGCAGCAGCGGGGCGATATCGAGCAGATCGGCAACATCATCTATCTCGGGCGCATCCTTGCTGGCGTGGGCGGCATGGAACCGGAGGCCGAAACGCAGGTTCTCGCGGACAGAAAGGTGAGGAAACAGGCGGGCGTCCTGAAAAACATAGCCCAGGCGTCTGGCCTCTGGCGGCAGGTTTATGCCTTGTTCCGCGTTAAAGCAGGTGATGCCGTGACAGAGTATCTGCCCTGCATCGGGTGTTTCCAGCCCTGCAATACAATTGATAAGGCTTGTTTTTCCGGATCCTGAAGGGCCAAAAATGACAGCAGTGCCGCACTCCGCAAGCGTAAATGCAAGTTGCAGTTCAAAATTGCCGTGTTTTTTATGGATATCTACGTGCAGCATGGCCTGTCCTGAACTCGGGGTTGGGCATGACCAGACGCCTTGTGCGTCTAGTTGCGTCATATCCAGCGATCATTAAGACCATACGGAGAGTGAAGCCATGTATCAATAAATACACGGTTTATATTATAAGCGTGAATGTTGGGGCGCGGTCGTGGTCGCAGGGGCAGCCTGCATGTCCTGGGGGGGTGGAGCGGAGCGGCTTGCGCGTTTGTTGTGTAGCACACAGCGAGAGGCCTGCAAGGCCAAGGGCCTCACTCAGGCAAGCATGCGAAGCGAAAAAAGTATGGAAAGAGGAAGATTGGCTGTGCCCCCTCAGACGGGCAGGAGGCAAGCGGTCGTCAGCAGGGCAAAGGGCGCTTACGCGCCCATGCCTGCATTGCGTTCGATAAGTTTGACGGCCCGGGCAATCTGGCGGCCAAGGCTGGTTTCTTTGGAAAGTTCACGTTCCACACTGGTGATGCCCTTGATAACCGTGGAATGGCGGCGGTTGAATTTTTCGCCGATTTCTTCAAGAGTCAGTTCTGTGTGTTTGCGTGCGAGATAATACACTGTGTTGCGGCCCAGCACGCATTCCTTGCGGCGCGAGCGGGAGCTGAGCTGGCGCTCGTTGAGGCCGTAGCTTTCACAGACCAGGCGCACGATGGTGGGCATATCCGGCCCGCAGCTGATCTCCGCATACTGGCTGAGCACTTCCATGGCCAGATCAAGGTTCAGACCGCAATTGAGCAGACGCGCCTTGAAGATGAGGCTGTTCAAGCACGATTCCATCTGGCGCACATCGCCGTCAAGGCGGCAGGCCAGCAGTTCGCAAACGGAGTCGGGCAGCAGCACCTGATAACTCTTGGCCTTGCGCTCAAGAATGTGGCGGCGCATGTCTTCTGTGGGGCGGCCAATATCGGTGAGGATGCCCGAGCAGAAATGCGACACAAGCTGGCTGTCTACGCGTTGCAGTTCGCGCGGCGAAAACGATGAGGTAAAAATAACGCGTCCGCCCTTGGCCTGAAGGCTTTTAACCACGGCCAGAGCCATGTCCTGCATTTTTTCCTTACCCTGGAGAAAATGCACGTCTTCAAGCAGCAGTACGTCAAGATCGCGGAAACGGGTCTTGAAATTTTCGATGTCGTGGGTGCGCAGGGCCGCCACAAAGCGCGAGGCAAAATCTTCTGCCGTCAGGTAGCCCACGCGCGCGCCGCTGCGTTCTTCTGCAATGGCGCGGCCAACTGCCTGTGCCAGGTGGGTTTTGCCAAGGCCAGGGGCAGAGTTCATGAACAGGGTGCGTACACAGCCGCTGCTACGGCTTACATCCTGAGCTGCCGCAACAGCCATGTTATTGGTGGGGCCAACCACAAAGTCCGCAAAAGCATATCGCCAGTTGGTCGCAAGGCGATAGGCCGGGGTGCTGCTGATGGGCAGGGTGGCCTGCAACGGCGGGCGCGCCATCTGCTGGGCGGCAGTTTCCTGACGGCTGGCAGCCTCCGTGGCGTTGGCCGCCAATCCGGAAAAAGTCGTGTTCAGTATGGAAGATGAGTGCGCGAACTGCTCTGCCGTGTCAGCCTGTCTGGCGGGGGCTTCTAAAGAAGCGGGCTGCTGCACAGGGCTGGCCGCAAAGGCCGAGCCATTACGGTGGTCACGGACTGGCAGGCCAGCCGCAAGCTTGCTGCTGTGGGCGGTATCGCCGGCAGCGGTAATGCGCACGTCAACAGAAGCTGGGTCAAGCCCCAGCACCGGGGCTGCTGCTTCACGCAGGGTGGAGAGCATCTTGCCTTCAAGCCAACTGGCCACAAAAGCATTGGGCGCGGTAAGCAAAAGCCCCCCCGCGTGCACTTGTGCCTGCAAGGGTGCAATCCAGACCTTGAAAACGCCGGAATGCAGCATTTTCTTGAGATTTTCAGAAATTTCCGACCATTGTTCGCGCATGCCGCCTTGTAGCCCGAAATCAGATTTTGGGGCAATTGATGATTCCGAGCTGTTTGAGACATGGGGCCAATTTCTTATCCCCAACTTTGTTTATATCTAATAGGCCTGAATTTTAATATTTTTTAGTTACTCGGCCTGTAGTCCCTATGGTGAGATATCCTTTGAACGCAAGGCTTTCATGGGGTGTCCTGATGTTTTAAACATTGAGTCAAAAAGTTTTGCACAAATATAATTTGTTTTTTCTCTGTTTTTCTTATGTATACTTCATTTTTTAACTAGGCGTCAGCAAACTATGCGCACCGTAAGGCAAGGCAGATTGTCAAGGGGGAAAAAGAAATTTTCGGGGGTTTCATGCCGCATATCTGGACCGGAATTCCCACGAAAATTATATAAAAACTGTTGATATTAAAGAAAGTTAAGAAAATATCCAGGCATGCTCGGCGCATGCGGACATCTGGTGAATGCGCCTGATGCCAGAATGCAAAAACCCCGGCCTGAGCCGGGGTTTTGTTCCTGAGGGACGGACAGTTCAAGCAGTACTCGCGCTGAACTACCGTCCACAGCACGTTGCTTTGCCTCCAGAGAGGCTGCGGTGCTTATCTGCGGTTTAGAAGCCGTAGCGCAGGCCGAGCATGAACTCGTTTTCGTAGGGGCGGTTGCCAACGTTGTACTTGTTGCCAGCAGAGGTGACGCTCACATCGTTGTAGCCGAGGCTCACAAAGCGGTAGCCAGCATCAATGGCGAAGTGCTCGTTGATGTTGAAGGCAACACCAGCGCCCAGGTTCCACGCAAAGTTGGTGGTGCGTTGGTCGCCGCTGAACTTGTCGCCGTTGTTGGCGGTAAAGTCATAGCCAGCATAGTTGAAGGCCATGCCAAGACCACCACCCACATACGGGGTCATGATGCTGTCGTTGTGGAAATCCCAGAACAGGTTTGCAAACAGGGTCGAGGAATTCCAGGTGCCCTTGACCTGCTTGATGGCCGCGCCGCCATCGCTCCAGGTCTTTTCATTGTTGCCGCGCATGGCGAATTCAAGTTCGGCACGCAGGGGCAGCATCTGCTGGGGCCAGAAGTCGTAGCCCAGGGCCAGGGCGCCACCAAGGGTGAACTGGCTGTACTGGTCTACACCGGAGCCAGCCAGGGCGCGGGAGCGTTCAATTTGGCCGGTATTTTGAAAGCTCATCAGGAATTTGGGGGCCAGATACATGCCGTTGCCTTCAGCAGCGGCAATGTTGGGCAGTGCCAGACTCAGCACCAGCGCCAACGCAAGAATAAAGCGTTTCATGACAGTCCTCCTAGGTACTTTCCTCCAAAAAAATGAAGGCAGCTTTAAAGTTGAAACAA
>NZ_DASQOG010000006.1:0-12769 GCF_035644575.1 Desulfovibrio sp.
CATAAAAGCCACAGCAAGCCGCCCACGGCAAGCTGCGCAGACGCAGACAGCCCCCCGGCGAACCGCAAGGGCCCGGCCAGAAGGCTGTCTGATAACTTTGTGTCGCGCAAAGGCAACACCCTGTTTATTCCTGCCCGCCCGCTTTACGCGGTTACGGGGTTAATTCCTGATTTCCCGCATCTTGGGGAGGCTCTTGACCATTTGCAGGGCCATGCGCAACTGGTTGTCGCGCGCGAGCTGCTCGGCGGCATCTTCCTTGCCGTTCTTGGCCTTGGAAGATTTTTTGTCCTTGCCGTTTTCAATATGACGATTCAAATCCTGCTCGCGCACCATAAGGCGGGAGTTATCCTTGTCGTCCGTGCGGGGGGCTTCAAACGGCACTTCCACATCAGGCACAACGCCTTCGGCCTGAATGGAGCTGCCGTTGGGTGTGTAATACAGGGCAACCGTAAGCTTGAGGCCGGAGCCGTCAGAGAGCGGAATAATATTCTGCACGGATCCCTTGCCGAAAGAACGCTCGCCCACAGTGAGGGCGCGCTTCTGGTCGCGCAGGGCGCCAGCCACGATTTCAGAGGCGGAGGCGGAACCGGCGTTGATCAGCACAACCATGGGGGCGTGGATATCGTCGCCCTGCTTTTTGGCTTCGTACACGCGGTCGGTATTGTCGCGCCGTCCCTTGATGGAAACGATGACGCCCTTGTCGAGGAACGTGTCAGAAACGCTCACAGCCTGATCAAGCAGCCCGCCGGGGTTGTTGCGCAGATCAAGCACAATGCCCTTGATGCCGCCGGAATTCTTGGTTTCCTTTTCTGCCGCCTTAAGGGCGTCGCGCAGCTCTTCTGTGGTGCGCTCAGAAAAACGCGTGAGGCGAATCCAGTAATACCCGTCCTCGAGCTTCTTGGACTTCACGCTGATAAGCGGAATGGCGTCGCGCACAAGGCGGACAGTCTGCGGGGCCTTGGCATCGCTGTGCAGGATGGCAAGCTCCACCTCCGTGCCCTTGGGGCCACGAATGCGGGAAACAACTTCCTGCAACGAGAGTTCCTGCGCGGGCTGCCCGTTGATGGACAGAATAATATCGCCAGACTTGAGCCCGGCCCGGTAGGCCGGGGTGTCCTCAATGGGAGTCACCACCGTAACCTGACCGTTTTCCATAGAAATTTCTATGCCAATACCAAAGAATTCGCCGGAGGTGGTCTCCTGCATTTCTTTGTATTCTTCGGCGTTCATAAAGGTGGAGTGCGGGTCAAGGCCCTGAAGCATGCCCTTGACCGCGCCATTGATGAGGTCGCCCTGCGTCACATCACGCACGTAATAACGCTCCACCAGGTCAAGAACCTGGCTGAAGCGCTTGAGCGCATCAAACTTACTGGGGGCTTCCTTGGACGTTTCCTTTTTTTCGGCGCACTGGGGAGTGCCCGGCAGGGCGACCATGCCGCCCACGGCAAGCAGAAGCACAAGAAGGCTAAGACGGACAAGAAGACGCATAACAACGATCTCCACGCGGACGTAATGAACGAAGACAGCGCCGCAAGCCCAAAAAGCCGCAACGCAGGGGGTGCTGCAACCCCAGCCAATGGAGGGGCCGCGCACCAGCCGGATAGTGCCCCTTTTCAAGCTAAATTGCAAATCAAAAAGGCGCGTTTTGCGCCTTGCAGGCCACTCCGCAAAGGTGCGGACGCTCACATTTCCGCAAGCGCCGAAACACTGCCCTGCTCACCATACAACATGCGCCGGAGAAACTGCTGCATCAACATATCAGTTTCCTCCGGCGCATATCGAGCGCATCAAAACATGCCAGACCTTCAGGCAGGAGAGCTATTGCCAGTCTGCCGCAAGCCCGTTCATGCGGATTTTATCCGCAATGTGCAGCCAGGCGCCACACAGGCCGAGTTAGGCTTCGACCTTGAAGAAAGCAGCCGCACCGCCGCCGCACACAGGACACGCGTCGCAGGGGCCTTCGTGGGTATAGCCGCAAACCTTGCACACGTAGTAATCAGTGGCGGGCAGAGCGGCGGGATTTTCCAGAGCCTTTTTGTAAAGCTTGGCGTGGATTTCTTCCACCTGGTTGGCAAAGTCAAAATACTTGGCAACGGCGCTCTGGCCTTCGGCCTGGGCCTGCTTGATCATGTCGGGGTACATGGTGGTGAATTCGTAGGTTTCACCTTCGATGGCCGACTTGAGGTTGGCCATGGTGTCGCCGATCTTGCCAGCATTCTTGAGGTGGGCATGAGCGTGAACGGTTTCAGCAGCCGCAGCAGCGCGGAACAGCTTGGCAACCTGATGCATGCCTTCTTTGTCGGCAGCGGCAGCAAAGGCAAGGTACTTGCGGTTGGCCTGGGATTCTCCGGCAAAGGCCGCCATCAAATTTTCTTGTGTGGTGCTCATTGGTATTCTCCTCGATGAAGTTGTTGTTTTTATCAGGAACAATTACTGATTAAAGAATTCTCACTGCCTTGTAAAGCATTTTTTTGCAAAAAATTATTTTTACAGGCCCGGCCTTTAGCCCTTGATACCGTTGCGCAGAACGCTGTGACAAGCTAAAAGGAACCTATGAACGCCCAAGAAATCATATCCCATTTCGGCATGCGGCCCCACCCCGAAGGGGGGTTTTATCACCGCACATACGAAGCTCCGCAAATTCTTACGGCGGATGAAATGCCCTGTGGTTTTATAGGGCCAAGACCTGTATCTACAGCCATTCTTTTTCTGCTTGAGCAGGGGCAATATTCGCGTTTGCACCGCATCAGGCAGGATGAACTGTGGCATTTCCATCTTGGTGGCCCCTTGCGCCTGGCCTGTATTGATACCCACGGGCAACCGCGCGAAGTGATCCTTGGCCCGAATATTATGGCGGGACAACATGTGCAGTTTACCATTCCCGGCGGGTGCTGGTTTGGTGCAACGCCCGCGCCAGACACCGAATTTGCGCTTGTGGGCTGCACGGTTTCACCGGGCTTTGACATGGAAGACCTGCGCCTGGGCCAGCCGGAAGAGCTGACCCTGCGCTACCCCAATGCAAAAGACTGCATACGCGAATTCTGCCCACCTCTGAACGACGCCCAGCGCGCCGCCTGTAGAAGATGCGGTGACGACGAATGACGCGCTATGCCGTGCCTGATGTTGCGCCGCAACACCCGCACTGCACAGAAATCGTTATCCGCCGCAGCCGCTTTCTGGCCCAGTGCGCCCATACGCCGGATGCGGCAACAGCGCGTGCCTTTGTGGAACAAATTCGACGCCAGCACGCCGATGCAACACACAACTGCTGGGCGTATGCCGCTGGCGCGCCGGGAAATACGGCGCAGATCGGCTCGTCTGACGATGGAGAACCCCACGGCACTGCTGGCAGGCCCATGCTGCAGATTGTGCTGCACAGCGGCATTGGCGAATTGTGCGTGGTGGTGAGCCGCTGGTTTGGCGGCGTCAAGCTTGGCACTGGCGGCCTTGTGCGGGCCTATCAGGACAGTGTGCGCGAAAATCTGGCCGGCCTGCCCGTGCGGCAGCGTGTGCCGGAAACCAGTTTGCAGCTTATTGTTGCCTATGCGCACCTTGATGCCCTGCGCCGCATGCTGCCAACCTACGAAGCCCGCCTTGAAAGTGAAGACTATCAGGCTGAGGCCAGATTGCAACTGCGTTTGCCCGCAGAACACGTGGAGGCCTTTCAGGTTGCGCTGGCGGGCGTGAGCAATGGCGCGGCCCTGTGCACTGAGCTTATGGACGGCGACACCGCCTGAGACAAAATTTATGTGCGTTCAAAGGTCCGCTGGCATATGCCGGTGGGCTTTTTTGTTTTGCATTGCGGACTTTGAACCACACCCGGCCCCCAGAAAAACAGTCAGGGCCGCCGGATTTCTCCAGCGGCCCTGACGGACATTCATTGCACAGGGTGCTTTAGACGCCCTTGGCCTTAAGCTCTTCGAGGAAGCCTTCCGGCACTTCAAAGCCCAGAGCCTGCGCCTTTTTGGCGGATTCTGCCGCATCGGCGTACTGTTCCATTTCAAACTGCGCCAGCGCCAGATTGTTCCAGGCCGGGGCAAAACCGGGCTGCAGCTTGATCACTTCCTTGCAGGCCGTTTCGCAAGCCGCAAAGTCGCCCTTCATATAATAGGCGGTGGAAAGCGCATTCCGGGCCTGCACAAAGTTGGGATCCCACTTGAGGGCCTTGTTCAGGGCCGTGATGGCCTTGTCGGGCTCGCCGCGCTGCAGGTGCACAAAGGCAATGTTGCCCCACGGCACAGGGAACTTGGCGCGGCAGTTGGCGGCTTCCTCATTGTAGCGCAGGCAGCCGTCAAGGTCGCCGCGTTCAAGGCAGATGCCGCCAAGCTGTACGTAGGCTTCCGCCAGATGCGGCGAATTGCGCACCGCGTTCAGCAGGGCTTCTTCAGCAGCCACAAAGTCGCGCTTGGTCAGCAGGGCCAGACCAAGATTGTAGTAATGGGTAGCGCACTGCTCGTTCTGGGCGATTTCCGCCTTCAGATCGGCAATGTATTCATCCAGGTCATCGTAGCGAGCTTTCATGCTATGTGCCCCTCTTTTTTCAAAAGGTCATAGTACCATCGGCAAAAATCAAAAATGCCCATGTACTTTTCGTCCTTATTGACCACGCCAAGGGCGCATTCGGTAGCGCCCTTGCTGTAGGCCTTGCCATACGGCCCTTTTTTGGCCGCATCTTTCAGAAATTCGTTGACCAGCTGCTGCGTGGTGCGCTTGGACACATCTGTCCGCATATCAAGCGGCTCGTTGGGCTTCTGGAAAGGATCCCAGTTTTCATAGCCGATGCGGTCCACAAATTTGCGGCGGCGCGGATTCATGCGCTCATAAATTTCGCGCTTGAGACCTTCCTGCTCATCCGAAAGCTGCTGCGGCGTCCCATCGCGAAAGACGGTGGCGGGAATGCTGCCGTACATCTCAAACTCCTTTCACGCCCGATCAGGCCTCTTCTTTCTTGGCCGGGCCAATACCCAGATAGGCCTCATCGTAGCGGGTTAGCAGAGCCATGGACAAAGGCACATACACGTCATGCAGTTCTTTAAAGCGGCTCTGCACGGTTGTGGCCACATCCCTGCTCAGGTCTTCAAGCCTGTTCTGGATCTTGTCCATATGGATGGTTGGGTATGGCTTGCCCTTTTCAAAGGCGGAAAAACCGCACACATGCCCCTGCCCGGCAATGGCCGTGGGCACGCCGTACACGCGGCAGGTAATGGGGCGGGCGTGGTACAGCAGGCATTCGTTATTATCGTCCAGCAGGGGGCAGCGCAGCTTGATCTGAGCCGCGCGTTCCATGATGGCCTCGGGGCTTTCGCCGTCTTTTTCCGCCCGGTACAGCTCGCGCTTGATGCGCGTGGCGCGGCGGTCCAGATCAGAGGCGCGCTCAAGAATGGCGGAGCGCTGCGGCCCGTAACCAAAGGCGGCCTCAAAAGCCTTGTTGATGTACATGGCTTCAACAAGGGAAAGATCAAAAAGCGCGTGGCAACAATCGCTACAGCCTTCCTTGCAGACTACGCACTGGGGAAAGGCCCCGCGCACCCTGCCGAAAAGGTCGTCAACTTCGGCCCGCAATGTTTCATAGCGGGTAAAAATAGAGCTCAGATCAGGGATCATGGTTATCCTGCGGTAGTGCGGAAGACATGAGGGAGAACAGGCGATTTCATACAGAAATCGCCCTGGCGGCTGCGTGAGCAGACGTCCGCCACAGAGGCGTGAGCGCGGTTTGTATGCGCTGATAAGCGCCTTAGCGGGCGTCTTGAAACTTTAAGAATGCACATTCTCAAAGTCAGGATGCTCTGGCGGCAAAGCGGCCTGTACCTTATGAAAATGCCGCCTGGCGCGTGCGCGCCGGGCGGCACAATGAAAACTCGGCAGAATCAGCAAGGGAATGCCGCTTGGGCACCCCTGCAATTCCTAGTTTTCTTCAACGGTGATAGCGCTGACTTCGCAAACTTCCACACAGGATTCACAGCCCAGGCATTCTTCGGCGTTCACGGCTTCGGACTTGCCGTCCTTGATTTCGTAAACTTCAACGGGGCACACGTCCACGCATTCGCCACAGCCCACGCACTTGTCAACGTCAACATTAACATTATAACCCATGGTGTCCTCCAAATTTGCATTGACTTGCTTGATTTTTCAAGCGGCTAAATTCCGCTTGTGCAATGGATAGCTTTAGGCATCCACCCTGTCAAGTGTCGGCTGGAAAATAGCCAACCGTGCAACAACTACAGGAATATCAAGCCCCGCCCCAGTGCAGGCGGAAAAGTTTTTTTAAAAATATTTTGCCTCAACAACTGGTTACAAAACGCCTACGAGCCTTAAGGCACAAGACGCGCGTAATAGCCTTTACCGTTGCGCACAACCTGCAACAAAACCTGTCCGGACATGCGCTCTCTTCTGAAAGCCTGTAAAAAATCTTCCATGGTTCTGGTTTCGGCAGCGCCCACCGCTGTTATGTGGTCGCCCTGGCGCAAAAAAGATGCCGGGCCGTCTGCCCTGGCCTGACGCACCACCACTCCCTGCGCTGTTTGCGCTGCGCTGAATCCCCAGCGGCGCTCCAACAGGGCGCGGGCCTCCGCATCGCCAAAAGGTTCGGGGGTGGCCTCGATCTTCAATGCCCCGCCCTCGCGCAGCAGTTGCAGCCGCAAGGGAGTTCCGGCTGTCTGGTTGCGCAAAATATCCAGATAATCGCGCCTGTCTCGCACAGGTGAAGAATTTATGGTTTCAAGTATGTCTCCGGGCGCTATGCCCACCTTGGCAGCCGGAGAACCGGGAAACACCTCCGTTACCAGCACACCGCCGGCATCCTTGAGGCCCAGGGCCATGGCAGTGCGTCCGTCCACATCCTGCAAATCTAGCCCCAGCCAGAGCGGGGCCACGCGGCCTGCGCTCATGAGGTCATGCATGACGCGGCGGGCCTTGTTGATGGGGATGGCAAAGCCAATGCCCTCTGCTCGTGCATCCACGGCAGTGTTGATGCCTATGAGCACCCCTTCGATGTTCAGCAGCGGGCCGCCGCTGTTGCCGGGGTTAATTGCCGCGTCAGTCTGCACAAGGTCGGTGAACGCGCCGTCCTTGTTGCGGATAGTGCGCCCAAGCGCAGAAACCACGCCCGTGGTGACGGTGTGGTTGAAACCAAAGGGATTGCCGATGGCGATGACGGTTTCGCCGGGCATTATGTCGCTCGAATCGCCAAGCTTTACGGCAGGCAGCTTTGACGCTCCCTTGATCTGGAGCACGGCAATGTCAAAATCCGGGTCGGCCCCTTTGACAGCGGCTGGAAATTCCCTGCCATCCAGCAGGTGCACCATGACTTCGTCCCCGCCCGCGATAACATGTGCGTTGGTGAGCACAAGGCCTTTTTCTCCGTCAACAATTACGCCGGAGCCAAGGCTGACCCGTTTTTGCCGCACCTTGCGCCCGCCGGGCATGTCAAAACCCGGCAAACCGGGAAAACCCGGGCCGAAAAACTGCTCAAGGGGCGAAAGCCGCTGCCCTTCAACAATATGTGTGCTCGTTATGTTCACAACCGCCGGGGCAACAGCCTGCACGGCGCGCACCACAGGGGTCATGCGGGGGCTGTCTGCCGCTACGGCTCCAGCCCGGGAAGGCGTGCACAGCAGCAGCGCCGCCGCCAGCATCAAAAAAAACAGGCGCAGGGCAAAACTCCCCTCAACTGCCGCCGCTTCGACCCGCCCGGGACGAGAACGCCCACGGCAAGGCAGATTTTTTTGTATATAGATGGGTCTGGTTTTCATATAAATTCCTTACCTCGTCGCAAACATAAGCACGTTGACGCGATCGTAAAGGCCCCAAACCGGATTTACTCCGCACAGCGGCGAGGCGTCCTGTCTTGCACACACACCTCGTTAAGGATAAATAAGCGGCATGAAAACCACTCAATCCGACCTGTTGGAACTGATTTTGCCCGGCCTGCGCATTGCGCCCCTGCTTCAGAAAGACCTGGACGATGCCCAGGCCCATCTGGATGACCTCACCAAGCCGCAAGGCAGCCTTGGTCGCCTTGAAGACCTCGCCCAGAGGCTCTACGCCATGAGCGGCGGGCAAACGCCCATCAGCGTCAGCCCAGCCATCATGCTTACGGTTGCTGGCGACCACGGCGTTGCCGACCAGGGCGTTTCGCCTTTTCCCAAGGCCGTGACGCGCCAGATGGTGCAAAACTTTTTCAACAACGGCGCGGCGGTGAATGTTCTGAGCAAGACCTCGGGCATGGATCTGCGCGTGGTGGACGCGGGCTGCGATGGCGGCCCCTATGAGCCGCACGCCATCCTCATTGAGCGCCGCCTCGGCGATGGCACCGCAGACATGAGCCAGGGCCCGGCCATGAGCCGCGAAACCTGCCTCAAAGGGCTGCGCATGGGCGTGGAGCTGGCGCACCAGCTTGCGGATAACGGCTACCGCTGCCTCGGCGTGGGCGAAATGGGCATTGCCAACAGCACGGCAGGGACGGCCCTGTACTGCGCACTGCTGCACTTTGACCCCGAACAGATGACCGGCCCCGGCGCTGGCGCAGACCCCGACATGGTGCGCCACAAGACCGAAATCGTGCGCCGCGCGCTGGCGGTCAATGCTTCCATGCTGGAAGATGAGGACCCCATCAATATTCTGGCCGCGTTGGGCGGATTTGAAATTGTTCTCATGGCCGGGCTGATGCTTGGCGCTGCCTCGCGCCGCCTGCCCGTGCTGGTCGACGGCTTTATATGCAGCGCGGCCTATGTGGCGGCCCTGCACATCTGCCCCCAGCTTGCCGACTACGCCGTGCTTTCCCACGCCTCGGCTGAGCCGGGGCATGTACGTGCGCTCTCCAAGCTGACCGGCGGCGAAACCCGCAACAATCCCTTGCTGCACCTGAGCATGCGCCTTGGCGAAGGCACCGGCGGCGCTGTGGCCTATCACCTGCTACGTTGCGCTGCCTCCGTGTACAACGACATGGCGACTTTCAGCTCCGCAGGCGTGGCGGGCAAAACATGCTGAACCAGCTTGCGCCGGAACAGTCTTCCGCATCTGCCCTGCTGCGGCTGGAGGATGTCTCACGGGTGTTTGACATCCGGCGGGGGCTGTTCGGCGAAAAGCGCTCTTTGGTTGCCGTAGACGGCGTTAGCCTGAGCCTCGCCAAGGGCGCAAGCCTTGGTCTGGTGGGCGAATCCGGCTGCGGCAAATCCACCCTCGGACGTCTGGCCTGCGGTTTGCTGGCTCCTTCTCAAGGGCAGGTGCTGCTTGATGGTCGCTCCCTGCCCCCCGCCGGGGCGGACAGTTGGGCCGCCGGGCGCATTCAGATGATCTTTCAGGATCCTTTTTCGTCCCTCAATCCCCGGCTCACGGTGGGTAGTTCTGTGGCGGAGCCGCTGGCGGCGCGCGGTGTCTCCCGCGAGGAACGCCATGCCCAGGCCGAGGCCATGCTGGCTACTGTGGGGCTTGAAGGTATGGGCCGCCGCTATCCGCACGAATTTTCCGGCGGGCAGCGGCAGCGCATTGCCGTGGCGCGGGCGCTCATCACCCGGCCAGATGTGGTTGTGTGCGACGAGCCAGTTTCCGCGCTTGACGCCTCGGTGCAGGCGCAAGCGCTCAACCTCCTGCGCGAGGTGCAGGAACAGTTCGGGCCAGCCTATCTTTTCATTTCGCACGATCTGGCGGTGGTGGGCTTTTTGTGCCGCCGCATATTGGTCATGTATCTGGGCCAGATTGTGGAAGAAGGCCCCACAGATGCCATATTTGACGGTGCGGCGCACCCCTATACGCAGGCGCTCATGGCTGCCATGCCCACCGGGAGCCGCCGGGGCGAACCCATTGCCGCGCTTGAAGGCGAACTGCCAAGCCCCTTGGCTCCGCCCTCCGGATGCCGCTTTCACCCGCGTTGCCCCAAGGCCACGGATGTTTGCCGTCAGGAAGCGCCGCAGTGGAAAGAGCTGGGTGATGGGTGGCGTGTGAGGTGTTGGAAGGCGTAGGTTTGAATTTGTGCGGCGGGCGATGCTCCTTTGGTTCTTGCTGCCCTGCGGGCACGGCGTTTTCGCCATCCGGCGAAGTTGGGACGCCTGTGCGGCGCGCAGCAAGGCGGGGCCGGTTATGGGGCTTCGCCCCCTTCTCGGCCCCCCTTGCATCCCCCCCGCAGCACCCCCTAAGAAAGATTTTCAACTTCCATAAAATGGCGAGGGCAACGCGTCTTATGCTGCGGGAGCTTCCCTCACTCGCTGCGCTCGTTCAGGTGATCTCCCTCCGCGCCGCGTAAATGCCAGAGTCCGCTTCCGCTTCGATCAAACTCCGTTTCAGCCAATAGCCACGCTCAGAATTAGTCATTGAAAAACTACCCGTAACTGAAACATGGCTGCGATCCTCACCACGCTCCCGCTCACCCTGTTGTCACCCGCACTTCCCCCCTACCCAGCCGAAATTAATAGGCACTTGTGGCAGGCAACTAGTTCGACATCGAACCACAAGGCAACTCAGCAGCACCTGAAGCAATATTTTCCTTATCCATGACTCTCGCTGACCCTTTACACAACAAAAATCTAACCCGACCCACGGGCTTTTGCCTTCTCGCTTGCTGCCTTTATGTCTTTCCTTACGCCCGTCATCAGAAGCTGGTCGTGGCGTCACCTTCCTTAGACTCGCCGGAGCAACGCGGAGGCGATGGCTGGTGTTGAGTGAATTTGCAAAATACGAATTTTTCTGGCCTGACAAGGAAAAATCCTGCTTTTGAGCGCAGCGTACTCATGTACGTGAGCATCAAAAACAGGATTTTAACACAGTCAGGCTGTAAAAGTCGGGTTTGCGTAAATGCGCTCGACAGGCTCACCCCGCCACCAAACTCTCCCTGCCTTTGCTTTTCTTACCGTTCAAAATAGGTGTACCCGCGCAAACCGTCTTCAAAAACCTGCATAATGGCAAACCGGTCGCTGGCCGAAATCCGCCCCTGCCGCACAGCCTGCTCCGCCGTGCTGCGCAGATCTTCCAAAATGCGGCGCGGCTCATATTCCACATAGCTCAGAATATCAGCCACAGTGTCACCCCTGATTTCACGCACATACTCATAATTGCCGTCATCCCGCACCCTGATGGAAACAACGTTGGTGTCGCCCATGAGGTTATGCAGATCGCCCAGGGTTTCCTGATACGCGCCCACCAGAAACACGCCAAGGTAGTATTCCTCGCCGTCCCGCAAGGGGTGCAGATCAAGGGTGGGCTTCATGCCCTGCGGGTCGATAAAATGGTCAATCCGGCCATCAGAATCGCAGGTAATGTCAGAGATAATGCCTTGCCGTGCGGGAAATTCCTTGAGCCGATGCACGGGCATAACCGGGAACAGCTGGTCAATGGCCCAGGAGTCAGGCAAGGACTGGAACACGCTGAAGTTGCCGTAATAGATATCGGCAAGGCTCACGTCGATGTCCGCAAGATCGCGGGGTATCGTCTTGAGCCGGGTTTTTTCCTGAGCAATGCGCATGATGATGGCCCAGAAAAACCGCTCGGCCAATGTGCGCTGACGCAGATTCACCCGCCCGGTGGAGAACAGCTGACGCATCTCGTCCCGGTAGTAAATGGCGTCGTTATAGCACTCCTGCAAATTGCGCAGGGTGATGTTGGCAAGGGTTTCGCGCAGGTTCAGCACCGGCTCCGGCGTGCCTTCGGGCAGGGTGTCGGGCAGCTGCACTTCTTCCACCATGCTCACATCAAGCACGTTAAAGAGCAGCACGGAATAATAGGCCACCGTTGCGCGGCCGGATTCCGTAATGATGTGCGGATGTGGAATCTTCTGCTCATCAAGAATGCTCATGATGGCTTCAACAATGTCGGCGCTGTATTCGTCGAGCGTATAGTTGCGCGACGAAACATAGTTGGTGTGCGAACCGTCATAGTCCACAGCCAGACCGCCGCCAAGGTCAAGGTAGCCCATGGGGGCGCCTTCCTGCACCAGCCCCACGTAAAGACGCGCGCCTTCCATGACTCCGGTACGGATGTCGCGGATATTGGAAACCTGCGACCCGAGGTGGTAGTGCAGCAGCTTGAAGCAATCAAGCATGCCGTTGGCCTTGAGCGTATCCACCACGTCCACGATCTGCGCTGGCGAAAGGCCAAAGGTGGAGCGTTCGCCGCCGGAATCCGTCCAGTGGCCGCTGGCCTTTACGGCCAGCTTGGCGCGCACGCCGATGTTGGGCCGCACGCCGAGAGCCTTGCTGCGCTCAAGCACAACTTCCAGCTCGCTGGGCATTTCGAGAACAAAGAGCACGTTAAAGCCAAGGCGCAGAGCCTGAAGGCCAAGGTCGATGAATTCTTCGTCCTTGTAGCCGTTGCAGACAATGCAGGCCTCGCGGTCGCGCATGAGCGACACGGCGGCAATGAGTTCCGCCTTGGAGCCGACCTCCAGGCCGTGATGGTAGGTGGAGCCGAACTGGGCTATTTTTTCCACAACCTGCTGCTGCTGGTTGACCTTGATGGGAAAAACGCCACGGTACGAACCCGTATAATTCAGATTTTTGATAGCCTTGCGGAATGATTCGTGGATATTGGCAATGCGCGAATCCAGAATGTTTTCCACGCGCAACAGCACGGGCATATCATACCCGCGCTCTTTCAGCCCGGCGATAACTTCCGGTATCGAAACCTGCGGCCCCTTGGGCCCCTGCGGACAAATCACAACTTCGCCCGCATCCGACACGTCAAAATACCCGGCACCCCAATTACGGATGCCGTACAGTTCGATGGAATCCTCCACCCGCCACTGCTGCAATGCGCGGTTTTTTGCCAATTCCTGCTCCTG
>NZ_DASQOG010000007.1:0-48147 GCF_035644575.1 Desulfovibrio sp.
CGGATCGCTATTCGGCGCGCTGATTACATGCTGTGGCGTTGTGCTTTTTGTCTCAATCTACTTCATGAAAGTTCCGATCGAAGACGAACTGAACAAGGGCATCGTAAGGATGCAGCAGGTCATCAGTTCTGCCAATGAAACCACAGCTCAAAAGTTTTTACAAAGCGCTGACCTTATTGCTGAAGATGACGATTTTGCCCGGGCTGTCGCTGAAAAAAACACTGATGCGGCGGTCAAGCTCGGCTCAGTCCTGATGAAAAAGGCCGGGTCGGATTTTATGACCATCACCGATGAAAAGGGGATAGTCATAGGCCGTGGGCATTCCAAAAAGCACGGCGACAGCGTTACCAATCAGGAAACGGTGGTTATTGCCCTTACGGGCAAGCCAGCCGTGGCCGTGGTGGCTGGTACAGAGGTGCCGTTCACCATCCGGGCAAGCTTTCCTGTAATGCACGATGGCAAGCTTGTGGGCAGCGTATCTATTGGCACCTCGCTTGTCACGCCAGCCTATCTCGACTGGCTCAAAAAGCTTTCTGGCGTCAACGTCACCATTTTCAAGGGTGACACGCGCGTCATGACAACCATCATGCTGCAAGATGGAAAACGCGCCATTGGCACCAAACTGCAATCGCCTGAAATTCTCAAGGCAGTGCTTGAGCGTGGCGAAACGGTGTTCTCCCATAACAATATCCTTGGTATTGATTACAATTCTGCCTACTGGCCGGTCAAAGACGCCAATGGCAAAATCGTGGGCATGTGGTTTGTGGGTATGCCCATTGATGAATTGCAGCGCCTGGAGCGCGTGGCCATAAGCAATTCCATATGGATTGGCGTGGGCCTGCTGGTCTTCCAGCTGATTCTTTCGTTTGTTCTCGGCCTCAAGATCAGTGCCCCCATTCGCAAAATAACCGCCTATGCGCAGGCTGTGGCCGATGGCAACAACGAAGCCCAGCTTGACGTGTACAGCCGTGACGACATGGGCCAACTGGCAGATTCTTTGCGCACGATGGAAGATAATCTGCGCAAACTGGTGCGCGATGCCAGCGAAAAGGCCGACGAAGCCCACAAGATGGGCGAAGAAGCCAAGCTCGCCATGGAAGAGGCCCGCGTTGCCCAGGCACAGGCGGAGCAGGCCAAGCGCGAGGGTATGATCAGCGCTGCGGCCCAGATAGAAGAGGTAGTGGGGCAGCTGAACGCCTCCATCAATGATATTTCCGAGCAGGTGGAAAACACCAGCGGCGCTCTTGACCATGCCGCAAGCCGATTGGCGGAAACCGCAACCGCCATGGAAGAAATGAATTCCACGGTGCTTGAAGTCGCCAAAAATGCCGGCGGGGCGTCTGATATCTCCAACGCCGCCAAGCGCAAGGCCGAGGTCGGTTCCGAGATTGTGTCCAGAGCCGTGGTGGGCATTCAGGAAGTGCAGCGGCAGTCGCAGGCCCTCAGGGACGGCATGACCCAGCTGGACGACCATGCCAAGGCCATCAGCCAGATCATGGGCGTCATTTCCGATATCGCGGATCAGACAAACCTGCTGGCCCTGAACGCGGCTATTGAAGCCGCCCGTGCGGGCGAGGCCGGGCGCGGATTTGCCGTGGTGGCTGATGAAGTGCGCAAACTGGCGGAAAAGACCATGTCTTCCACCACCGATGTGGGCAACGCCATTGCGGCCATTCAGCAAAGCGCCGGTCAGAGCATTCAGCAGGTGGAAAAGGCCGTTGGCAACATTTCTGAAGCTACGGAGTATTCCAACAAGTCTGGTGAGGCTCTGAAAGAAATCGTCGGCATGGTGGATCAGACAGCAGATGAAGTGCGGGCCATTGCCGCTGCAAGCGAGCAGCAGTCTGCCACCAGCGAAGAAATCAACAGGTCTGTTGCCGATGTTAACCACATTGCGGCCAGCACTTCGCAATCCATGCAGGTTGCCATGAAGGAACTGGAATCCCTGCGCGCCCTGGCCCGCAGCCTCATGGATCTTATCGAACATATGAAGAAGGCCTAAGCCCCAGCGGCTTACCCGTCATAACGTATAAAGGCTCTGTTCCCTGAGGAACAGAGCCTTTGCTTTTGAGGGAGGCGTTCTCCGTCCAGTTCTGGCTGTCAGGGCAAAAGAGATTGCAGCGTATGTCGCCGCCTCCCGCTTCCGCTCAGCTTTTCCCGTTAACCTGCGCCTGTCTTGGTCTATTTACGCAGAATTGTTTTCAATGTTTCAGACTCTGCCCCGTTGCAGTTTTTAAGAAACTGCTCAAGGCGGGCTTGCACGGCAGGGTGCCTTGGGGCGAGGTCGTACAGTGAGGCCGCTGCTGCGGCGCTGCCGGAAAATGTGTCGTCATTGCGCAGCCCTTCTGAATTCAGCTTGGCGTAGCGCAGGGCCGCGCGGATAATGGCATCCAGAAATTCATTGCTGCCAGAGGCCATAAAGGCTGCCCAATACATCTGCAATACGGATTTCTCCGAGTAGATGTCCCAGTTGGTCAACGGGGCGGGGCTGTGCCGAATCTGCTGGAGCAGCAGCTTTTCCTCCGGTTGCAACAGGGTGGCAAGCAGCTCTTCCTCATCAGGCAATTGAGCAAGATGGGCCATCCAGGCCAGAGTGCGCCGCCCATCGCGGCTCAGGCCGGGCTGTGGTGGCAACAGGCGTTGCCGGGCAGAGGGATCATCGCGCAGCACCTGCGCCAGAAAGGTTGCCAGCATGATCTGTTTGAGGCTGTCTTTCAGCACTCCTTGCCCGTCAAACGTGCGTAAAATGCCTGGCAGCGTCTCGGTGCGGCGGTGCTGGTAATAATATTCCAGGTCGTTGGCATAAAAGGACAATCCCTTGGAAATGGCAAGCGCATTGCAGGGGCGCGGCCATGCAGCGGGCAACAGGCAGGCAAGGGTTGCCGCCATAAGCAGAAAAACCGCAAAGCGGGCAGGGGGAGTGGCAATTTTCATAGGTGGGGGTGGGTTAATCAAAGTCGGCAAGCAGGGCATCCAGCCCCAGCACATTGGGCGAACTTTCGCGCAGGCGGTTCAGCAGGCGCACGCGGGCTTCCAGCAGGTGGGGGGAGGACACGCCGTTGCGGATGGAACTGTGCGCCTCCAGAAAAGCCGCCAGATTGTCGCAGACCTTAACAAGCTGGCCGTCCTTGGGATCAAGGTCGTCCCGGTTGCATGCGGCAAGAGCCTGAAAGCCCTCAACTGCCCGAACTGTGCCGTTTTCTCGCACGCATTCCTGAAATTCGGAGCCGACTGCCGCGCCAAGGTAGTATTCAATGCGCTCTACCAGCGAGGTGAAGCCCTCAGCGCGCAAGGGGCCATACACACGGCGTTCAAGCTCTTTATCCTCGTATTTCTTGATGATTTTTGGCAGGTCTGAAATGGACTGCTTGACCGGCGAGATAATGTCGCGGGTAAGCACTTCGGGCAGGTCGTGGAACAGTCCGCAGAAAAAGTTGTTGTTGGCGCGCGCCGGGCAGGCATCGACGGCAAGGCTGAAACAGTAAGCGTAGCTGGCAACAATAAACATATGCCCGAGAACAGACGTGGCAGGAATGCGCGGGGCCTGCGTCCACCGCACCTGAAAGCGCAATTGCCCGCACAGGTTGGCAAGGCGCGAGAGGGCCGTGCCCTGACTACGCATGGAGGCAAGGCCGCGCAAATCCGTGAACGTATCCAGCCGATCGGGAAACGACTGGCCTATGTCGCCCATTTCATCATCAAACGGCGCGTTAAGCGGCTCTATGAGTCTGAATTCCCACTGCGAGGCAAAGAGGTGGGCAGCAGTAAGAATGCGGCGCGCAAGGGTGTTGTCATCCGGGCTGGTGTGCCACTGGCGCATTCGTTCCCAAAAGGGGCCAAGAGGCGCAAGCGAAGGCTCAAGCCTGTCGAGCACGTGCTCGGTCAACTGGCGGAACTGCTCGGGGTTTTCCTTGATTTTGTAGAAGATGGGAGGCTTGATGTCGGTGATAATGAGCCGGTAGAAATAATCAAACAGCCCACCCTCAATGATCTCGGTTGCAAGCGCAGTGCGTTCCGGGTCAGCCATGTGGCGGGAGTTTTCGTGCCAGAGCACGCAAGCCAGGAGCATTTTGTGGGCCTGCTTGTCAATTTCAAGCAGCTCCACTGGCCGCAGCTTGTCATTCCAGCGTAACAGGTACGCGCCGGAAAAAATAAGCTGTAGAAGATTCTTGCGAATTACAGGCATGAAAAGCCTCCCCAAAAATGGCTGCGCAAAAAACAGTTTGCACTATAGGGCGGAGTGGGGTAAAGCTCAAGGGCTTCAACGCTGTTGCCGGGAAAAAGCCGCATATGCCAAGGGCATGTGGGGTTGCGCCCCGATTGAGATGAGCGGTTGCGTCTGCAACCTGCGAGTTCTGGTGCTGCGGTGTACCGCCAAAGTCGTCAGTTTTTCATCCCCGCTGGGGGCGGATGCTTGACAGCTGTTGGCGTTTATAGTATTGAGGCTGCCTTTACTGCGATATTGTCGTCATCCCCGTTCGACGGCACATCGCGCAATGGATCTTTTTGCTGCCGTTATGGCCGCTGATATTTGCAGATGTGAGGAGTCACTCCGATGAAGACGTTCAGCCCCACCCCCAAAGACATCAACCGTGAATGGTTCGTGGTTGACGCTCAGGATCAGGTGCTCGGTCGTCTGGCCAGCCAGATAGCCCACCGCCTGCGCGGCAAACATAAGCCCGAATTCGCTCCCCATATGGATAACGGTGACTTTATCGTGGTTGTTAACTGCGAGAAGATTAAAGTTACCGGTAAAAAGTTGACTGACAAAAAGTACTACCGGCACTCTGGCTGGGTGGGCGGCCTCAAGACCACCCAACTCGGCGACATGCTGGCCGACAAGCCCGCCCGCGTGCTGACCGCTGCGGTGCGCGGCATGCTGCCCAAGAATCGTCTGGGCCGCGCCATGCTGAAGAAACTGAAGATCTACGCCGGGACCGAACATCCGCATACGGCCCAGAATCCCCAGCCGCTGACGCTGCCGCATTAAGGAGTAAAGAGCCATGAGCGAGAAATTTGAATACGGCACTGGCCGCCGCAAGACCGCTACGGCCCGTACCCGCATCTACGCCGGTTCCGGCGGCATCACGGTAAACGGCCGCAACTTTGAGGATTATTTTCCTCGCAAGACCCTGCAGATGATCATCCGTCAGCCCCTGGTTCTTGCCAAGCTGTCCGACAAGTTTGACATCCGCGTGAACGTTGCCGGCGGCGGCGTTACCGGTCAGGCCGAAGCCGTGCGCCACGGTATTTCCCGTGCGCTGCTTCTGGTTGATCCGGCCCTGCGCCCCATGCTCAAGAAAGCTGGCTTCCTTACCCGCGATGCCCGCAAGAAAGAACGTAAAAAGTACGGCCTGCGCGCTGCCCGCGCCCGGTACCAGTACTCCAAACGTTAATATGCCTTTATGGAAGCCCTCTTTATGGGAGGGCTTCCTTTTTGCCTTTGAGCGGGTCGCATGTCGGCCCGCTTTTTTTTGGCGGAGTTCCCGAGCAGTTTTGTAGGAATGCTCGTACCGCTCCCGCTTCAATCCCGGCTGCTCTGCGGAGTGCCACATCTGTGGTGGTGTTATGGAAAACGACAATACTTCAAATTTTTCTTCCGCATCAGATGTGTTGCCGATGCTGGATTATGCCTACACCCATGAGCAGACGCAGGCCACTACCGGTTATTTTTCCTGTGTTCCGCCAGAAAATCTGGATTTTGACCGTGCGTTGAAACGGCTTGAAGCCGCGCCGATGGACGATTTTCTGCATCTGCACCTGCTAAAGCTTCTCGCCAGCAAGGCGCAGGATGAGCTGAACCTTCTGGCCGCCAGTTGTTATGACGCTGCCAGCAACGAGTTTACCCGGCCAGTGCTGGCGGCCCTGCTGGCAGAGTGCGCCTTGCTCGGTGCGGAGTCGCCCGAAAAGGGCCAAGGCTTTTGCGCGTCTTTTCCGCCTGATGCCGCAGAGCGGCTGGCAGCTTACAGCCCCGCCGTGTATCTGCGTGCTGCAACCCTGCCTGACCACGCCATTGCCGCTGCCTGGAGCTCCCTGTTCCGCGCCAATATTTGCGAGCACCATTCCCTGCCGCGCCCGGACGAGGCTGGCATAGCACCCCTTTTCAGCGGGGAACTGCTCGATGCCACAGCACGGCGCATGGCGGAGCATGCAGACGCTCTGGCCCGGCAGCATGAAAAACTCAAGGCCGAAGCCTGGGAACCCTGGCAGCGGCCCCCGGCGCAGGAAACATACCTGCGCGCCGTGGACGCGCTGATGGAAAATGGCATCGTGGATGGCCCGGAAATGCGCCATGAGGCTTCGCTTTCGCCCATTGCGCTGCTGCGCGGCTGGCAGTTGGATATTGCCGTGACCAGCGGTTCCGTGCGTCACACCTTGCGGGGCAAGGCCACTGCCTACGGGCGCGGCCTGTCCCTGGCAGCGGCCCGCGCATCCTACGCCATGGAAATTGTGGAGCGCGCCAGCACCTATGTGAGCGTTGGGCCGGGGGACGGCACTGCCGCCCATGCCGGAACAATCCTTGACCGCAAAACAGAACTGCCCCTGACGCTTGCGCGTTTTTCCGAGCTGGCGGAGCAGGGCAGAGCGGCGCTCGACCCCAATCTGCTGCCTCTGGAAGCTCCTTATACTGATGCCCCCCTGCACTGGCTCCCCGCCGCAGACGCGTCAGGCGCGACCGTTCTTGTACCTGCGCAGGCGGTTTTTCTGTTTTGCAATCTGGACGAGCAGGCTCTGTTTATTGCTGGCGGCTCCACCGGTCTTGCATCTGGCAATATTATGGATGAAGCTGTGGTTGCCGCCCTTATGGAAATTGCCGAGCGCGACGCCGAGGCCACAACTCCTTACAGCCGTACACGCTGTTTTATGCTGCGCAGCCGTGATCAGCTCATTCAGTCACTGCTTGACGACTACGCGGCCTGCGGCATCCGCGTGCAGTTTCAGGATCTGACCACGGAGCTTGGGCTGCCTGTGTACCAGTGTTTTGTCACCGGGCGCGACGGTGCTGTCGCGCGGGCCACAGGAGCCAATCTTTGCGGCGCGCGGGCTGCTCTGGCGGCGCTCACCGAAACCCCGTGGCCTTATTCAACGGCGCAAAACAAGCCGCCATGCCCTTCAGCTCCAGGACTAGCGGGACTGCCCGTTCGTGTGTTAGAAGATTTGCCGGATTACAGCCTGCCCTCCCCCCGCGCCAACCGCCGCCTGTTAGAGTCGGTGCTGTCGGCGCACGGCAGAAGTCCTCTCTATGTGGATCTGACCCGCAAGGATTTTGATATCCCCGTGGTCAGGGCCATTGTTCCCGGTCTTGCCCTCACGGCAGAGTGGGACAGGTTCTCAAGGCCGGACGCGCGCCTTTTTGCGCGTTATGCCGCGTGTTGTCTATGAGTTGCCGTAAGTACAGCTAATTACAATTGCAGCCCGGCGGCAACTCGGGTATAGTAGGGAGCGACCGGCCCATAAGTGAACAGGCCGCTCTGAACGCACAACCTTTGGAGGGTTAGGATGAAACTGGGTAAATTTCTTGCCGCGCTGGCTGGTCTGGCGCTGACCTTCGGCGTTGCTGGCCAGGCGCTTGCCGCTGATGCCGGTCCCATCAAAATCGGCGTGTACCTTCCTCTGACCGGGCAGAATGCCTTTGGCGGCCAGCTCGAACTTGAGGGCGTGCGTCTCGCCCATAAGGAAATGCCCAAGGTTCTTGACCGCCCCGTTGAACTGGTGGTGGTTGACAACAAGTCTGACAAGGTCGAATCCGCCAACGCCGTGAAGCGCCTTGTGGAACGCGACAAAGTCGTGGCCCTTATCGGCACCTACGGTTCCTCGCTGGCCATGGCTGGCGCCGAAGTGGCTGAAAAGGCCGCTGTCCCCGGCGTTGGCACCTCCTGCACCAACCCCCTTGTGACCCAGGGCAAGAAGTACTACTTCCGCGCCTGCTTCATTGATCCTTACCAGGGCGCTGCCGCCGCTACCTATGCCTATGAAACCCTCGGCTTCCGCAAGGCCGCCGTGCTCATGGACATGACCAGCGACTACGCCGTGGGCCTCTCCAGCTTCTTTACCCGCGATTTCAAGAAGCTCGGCGGCGAAGTTGTGGCGACTCTCAAGTACAGCTCCGGCGATCAGGACTTCACCGCCCAGCTGACCGAACTTATTGCCAAAAAACCTGACATCGTCTTCATGCCCGCCTACTTTGCCGAAGGTGCCATCATCATGAAGCAGGCCCGCGAACTGGGCGCCAAGTTCCGCCTCATGGGCGCGGACGCCATGGACAACCCCGACACCCTCAAGCTGGGCGGCAAGGCTGCGGAAGGCTTCCTGCACACCACCTTCCCCTACGACCCCGCCATGCCCAACATGAGCCCCGAAGCCAAGCGCTTCACCGAAGCCTGGAAGGCCGCCTATCCTGACAAGGAAACCAACGTTAACGGCGCTCTTGGCTACAACACCTATTTCCTGATTCTTGACGCCATCAAGCGCGCCAACTCTTCTGATCCCAAGGCCATTGCCAAGGCTCTGGCTGAGACCAAGGATCTGCCCACCGCACTGGGCCTGCTGAGCATCAACAAGACCCATGACGCAGAAATGCCCGTGGGCATCATTGAATACAAAGATGGCAAGCGCGTTTACGTGGGCGAAGTTACACCCAAATAAGTAAACAACAGATTAACCCCGCGGCGATATTCGCCGCGGGGTGCTTTTTTCATTTTTTTGCCGCTGTTCGAGCGGAAGGGCCAAGTGTGGCCTTTTGTCCGTTGCGAGGCGCTGAGGTGGCCCATGAGCCTTGATATGTTTTTGCAGCACTGCTTTAACGCCCTGACCCTTGGGTCGCTGTATGCGCTGATCGCCATCGGCTACACCATGGTTTACGGCATCCTGCGCCTGATCAACTTTGCCCACGGCGATATCCTGATGATCGGCGCGTACTTTGTATTTTTCGGCACGTTCGCCTTTGGCTGGCCCTGGGGTGTAGCCGCTGTTGTCGCCGTTCTTGGCGCCAGCGTGCTCGGCATCCTTGTAGAAAGGATAGCCTACAGACCCTTGCGCGACGCCCCTCGTATTTCGGCGCTTATCAGCGCCATTGCCGTATCATTTTTTATTGAAAGCCTCGCCGTGGTGGTCTTTACAGGCCAGCCTCGCCCCGTGTTGCAGCCCGAATGGCTGGTTTCTGAATGGCAGATTGGCGGCCTGCGCATTCTGCCTCTCACGGCCTTTGTGCCGATCATGACCATCGTGCTTGTGGCCGTCCTTCTGTATGTGGTGTACCGCACAAAGCCCGGCCTCGCCATGCGCGCCATTTCAAAAGATATTGAAACCACGCGTCTTTTGGGTGTGCGGGTGGACAACATCATTGCCCTCACGTTTGGCATTGGCTCTGCGCTGGCGGCGGCCTCGGGCATCATGTGGGCCTTGCGCTACCCGCAGGTGCACCCCTACATGGGCATCATGCCCGGCCTCAAGGCCTTTATCGCGGCAGTGTTCGGCGGCATCGGCTCCATTCAGGGCGCGGTTATCGGCGGTGTTGCCCTTGGCTTTGTTGAAATAATGACCGTGGCCTTCATGCCTGAGCTTTCGGGGTATCGCGACGCCTTCGCCTTTGTGCTGCTGGTGTTCGTGCTGCTGTTCAAGCCCACAGGGCTGCTGGGTGAGCGAATGGAGGAGAAAATCTAATGCGCCTGAACAGAAGCACCATTCTGAGCATCATGGTCATGCTGCTGTTTGGCCTTGTGCTCTCCCAGGCAGAAAGCTTTCTCGGCGACTACCAGATTTATATCGCCAAGCTCATTTTCATCAACGCCATTCTGGCGCTTTCGCTCAATCTGATTTACGGATTTACCGGGCTCTTTTCGCTGGGGCATGCAGGATTTATCGCCATCGGCGCGTATGTTTCGGCCCTGTGCATCCTGAGCCCCGAGCAGAAAGAGATGATGTGGATTCTTGAACCCATCATCTGGCCTTTCTCCGACCTGTTCACGCCTTTCTGGGTTTCTGCGCTGGCCGGCGGGCTGGTGGCCACCATCTTTGCCTTTATTATCGCCGTGCCTGTGCTGCGGCTTGGCGATGACTATCTTGGCATTGCCACCCTCGGCTTTGCAGAAATCATCCGCGTCCTCATCGTCAACGCCACCTCCATCACCAACGGTTCGCTGGGCATCAAGGGCATTCCAGGGCATGCCAGTCTGCTTTCGTGTTACATCTGGATGCTCTTTACGCTCATAGTGCTTTCGCGGCTCATATTCAGCAATTACGGAAACGTGATGCGCTGTATACGCGATAACGAAATCGCCGCCAGGGTCATGGGCATCAACGTGTTCCGCTACAAGGTGCTTTCGTTCTGCGTGGGTGCGTTTTTTGCCGGTGTGGGCGGGGCGCTGCTTGGCTCCCATCTTTCCACCATCGACCCCAAGATGTTCAACTTTCTGCTGACCTTCAACGTCCTCATGTTCGTTGTGGCCGGCGGTCTTGGCTCGTTGACGGGCAGCCTGCTTGGCGCCACGGTCATCACCATCCTGCTTGAATGGCTGCGCGCCATCGAAGAACCCATGGATCTGGGCTTTGTTGAAATCCCCGGCATCCCCGGTATGCGTATGGTGGTGTTTTCGCTGGTGCTGCTGGCCATTATTCTTTATCGGCGCGAGGGCATCATGGGAACCCGTGAGCTGACCTGGAAATCAATGGGTGCGTTCTTCAGGAGGGGTAAGGCATGAGCGGTTTTAATCTGCCCAAGGCTCCCAATTACGAGGGCGCACTGCTGCTGGCCAAGGACGTAACCATGCGTTTTGGCGGCGTGACCGCCGTGAGCGATCTTTCCATCGCTCTGCCCAAGGGCGCTATTGCGGGCATTATCGGCCCCAACGGCGCGGGCAAAACCACCGCGTTCAACGTCCTGAGCGGTTTTTACACGCCTCAGGAAGGTGATGTGGTTTTTAACGGCAAGAGCGTGAAGGGCCTTGGCCCCTCGGAAATCTGCCGCATGGGCATGGCCCGTACTTTCCAGAACATCCGTCTGTCGCAGCAGATGACCGTGCTTGAAAATATCATGGTCGGCTGTCATGTGCGCCGCCGCTGCCCCTGGTGGATGGCCCCTCTGGGCATCCCCGCCTTTTATAAGGAAGAAGCGGCCATTGTGGAAAAAAGCAAGCAGCTTGCCGATCGGGTAAACCTGAGCGGCAACCTTAACGATCAGGCGGGCAGCCTGCCTTACGGCGCGCAGCGCAGGCTTGAGATTGCCCGCGCTCTGGCCACCGAGCCAAAACTGTTGCTGCTTGACGAACCCGCAGCGGGCATGAATCCCCAGGAAAGCCTGGATCTCATGCATTTTATCGGCCATATCCGTGACGAATTCGACCTCACCATCCTGCTGATCGAGCATGACATGAAGGTCGTCATGGGCGTGTGCCAGTACATCTGGGTCATGGAATACGGCGCCTTGATCGCCGAGGGCGAGCCGGAATCCATCCGCAACAACCCCGTGGTCATCCGCGCCTATCTGGGTGAGGACGCCACGCTGGAAAAAGTCATTTAGCCGCGGCCCGGGCGGCGGAGCCTCGCTCCGGCTGCCCGTAGCGGCTTGCAAAGGCGCTGTTTGCCGCTCCTGTGCAGGAGTAAACGGCCATTCGCAGCAGATAGACATGCCCGGAAAGCTCTTCCGGCGCAGACCGACATATGGACAGGGTGCATCATGCTTGAAATTCGTAATCTCCATGTGCGCTACGGCGGCATTCAGGCCGTTCAGGGCGTAAGCCTGAATATCCCGCGCGGCAGCATTGTGACGCTTATCGGGGCCAACGGCGCGGGCAAGAGCAGTATCATCCGCTCCATTGCCGGCCTGAATAAAACCATCAGCGGCGACATCCTGCTGACCCGCCACGAGGGCGACGCCCCGGAATCACTCATGGGCCTCAAGCCCGAAGACATGGTGCGCAAGGGCATTTCTCTTTCGCCGGAAGGGCGGCGTATCCTGCCCCATCTGACGGTGGAGGAAAACCTGTACCTTGGCGCGTATTCGCGTAGTGACAAGGCAGAAATCGCCCATGATATCGAGTGGGTGTACAGTTTGTTTCCCCGGCTCAAGGAACGCCTCTGGCAGAAGGGCGGTACGCTTTCCGGCGGCGAGCAGCAAATGCTGGCCGTGGGCCGCGCGCTCATGAGCCGCCCCGATCTGCTCATGCTTGACGAACCTTCGCTGGGGCTTGCCCCGCTGCTGGTGCGCGAGATTTTCGACATCGTCAAGCGCATCAACGAAGAAGGCAAAACAGTCCTGCTGGTGGAGCAGAACGCCTTTGCGGCGCTTTCTGTGGCGCACTATGCCTACATTCTTGAAGTTGGCAGGGTTGTGCTTGAAGGCCCGGGGCGTGAACTGCTTGAAAACCCCAAGGTCAAGGACGCCTACCTCGGCGGCTAGACTTTCTCCTGATTTCAGACCGAGTTGATCTGGTCAGCGCTCAAACCGGCAATCATATGACTGCCGGTTTTTTGTTGCTGAAAGTATCGGCAAATCCCGCAAGTCGCGAGCTCATAAAGCAGACCGCCGGGGCAGGCAAAATGCTGCGGCTTGCCACCCCGTGCCGCGGGTATTAGTATTCATGTTGGTTAAAAACAGTCCGGGGAGCAGGGCGGTTACTGCCTTTGCCTCTGCCTTCTTGCGACTGCAAATCCATAAGGAGCAAACATGCAACGCATACTTCTGTTATTGCCCCTCCTGCTGGCCTTGCTGGCTGGCGCGGCCTCTGCCGCACCGGGCGAACAGCGAACCCTGACCAAACTGCCCAACGGGCTTTCCGTGTATATCATCAAGGACAGCCGCTTCCCTCTGGTAGCAACGCGCCTTTACGTGCGCACCGGGTCGGCCAATGAAGACGTCAAGCAGGCTGGCATCAGCCATTTGCTTGAGCACATGGTCTTCAAAGGTACAGAACATCGGCCCAAGGGTCAGGTGGCGCGCGATGTGGAAGCCCTTGGCGGCTACCTCAACGCAGCCACCAGCTTTGACAAAACATGGTACATGACGGACATGCCCGCCGCCCACTGGCGCATGGGCATGGACGTGGTGAAAGAAATGGCCTTTCAGGCCGCTCTGGATCCCAAGGAACTGGAGTCGGAAAAAGAAGTGGTGATTTCCGAGCTTGAGCGCGATCAGGATTCGCCCATGAGCAGACTGTTTGAAAGCCTGCAGGTATCCACACTCCAGAACACCCCCTATGGGCGGCCCATCATCGGCTTTAAGGAAACCGTGCGCGCCATCACCGCCGACGACCTGCGCGCCTATGTACAGCACTGGTATCAGCCGCAGAACATGATGTTGCTGGTGGCGGGCGATATTGATCCGCAGGCAGTGCTGCAACACGCGCAGGAACTTTTTGGCGGTATGGCCAACACCAACGATGCTGTTACGCCGCCCCAGGTAGATTTGCTCACGGCCCCCGGCGGTCAGCGCGTTGAAGTGGTGCGTGGCCCCTGGAACAAGGTCTATCTGGGCATGGCCTTCCCTGCGCCAGCCCTGCGCGACCTGCGCTCTGTGGATCTGGACGTGCTGAGCTACCTGCTTGGCGGCGACGGCACTTCTCTGCTGAGCCGCAAATACGAGTATGAAAAGCAGCTAGTGGACAGCATCAGCGTGGGCAACATGAGCCTTGAGCGCGCGGGCATGCTGTACATTACAGCCAATATGGCTCCGGAAAAGCTGGAAGCCTTCTGGCAGGGGCTGACCGCAGACCTTGCCAAGCTCAAAGCCGCAGACTTCAAACCCGAGGCCCTCAAGCGCGCCCGTTACAACCTTGAAGACAGCATGGACCGCTCGGCGGAAACGCTCAACGGCCTTGCCTCCTGGCTGGGCAGCGTCCAGTTTGAACTGGGCGGCGATGTGGCGGAACAGAATCTGCGCTTCACCCAGCGTAATGTTTCTCAGCCGCAGGTACAGCAGGCCATTGACCTCTGGCTTGACCCCGGCAGGGCCCGGGTGCGTGTGCTCGCTCCTGAAAATGCCAAACTGCCCGATCTGGAAGCCGTGCTGCAAAAGAACTGGCCCGGCAGTGCCGCCGCCAAGGCTGCGCAGCAGGCTGCATCCACGGCGGGGCAGCAGGAAGTGGTCGACCTGGGGCAGGGGCGTACCGTCATTCTTATCCCTGATGCCACAGTGCCTTACGTGGCGGTCGATCTCATGCTGCCCGGCGGCAACGCCCTGCTGAAGCCCGACCAGCAGGGGCTGGCAGAACTGACGGCCAGCACCCTCGGCGATGGCAGCGGCAAGCTGGACGCCCAGGCCATGGAACGCTATTTCGCTGACCGCGCGGCTTCTCTTTCCGCCAAGGCGGGCCTGCAAACCTTTACCGTGTCTCTGACCGGCCCGGCCCGGTTCAATGCTGATTATTTCTCCATGCTGGGCGAGGTGCTGGGCAAGCCCCGCTTTGAAGCCAAGGAAATCAAGCGTGAAGCGGAAAACATGAAGGCCGCTATCCGCCAGCGGGCAGACAGGCCTACCTCCTTCCTGTTCTCACGCGTGAATCCCTTCATCTTCCCCGGCGGTCAGCCCTACGGCTACGATAGTCTGGGTACGGAAGCGAACCTTTCCAAGTTTACGGCCAAGGATGTGCGCTCGTTCTGGGACAAGCAGCTCGTGCAGCCCTGGGTGCTGGCAGTGGCAGGCGATTTTGACCGCGAGGCCGTGCTGGCCTTTGCCCGCACATTGCCCGCACCAGACAACAAGGATTTCTCCTTGCCCGCCCCCTCATGGGGTGATGCCCGCAACCTTGATCTGCATCTGCCGGGGCGCAATCAGGCCCACGTACTCCAGATGTTCAAGGCTGTGCCCTACACCAGCCCGGATGCTCCGGCGCTCATGCTTTTGCAGTCTGTGCTTTCCGGGCAGAGCGGCCTGCTGTTCAGCCAGATGCGTGACGAGCAGGGCCTCGGATACACGGTCACGGCCTTTTACCGCGCCATGCCTCAGGCTGGCATGATGGCTTTTTACATTGGCACAACGCCTGACAAGGTGGCGCAGGCACGTGAAGGCTTTGCCAAGATTATTGCCGATATCAAGGCAAAACCTTTGCCTGCGGAATTGCTTGAAGCCGGGGCCAACCGCCTGCTTGGCGAATACTACCGCGACAAGCAGAGCCTTGATTCCCGCGCGGGCGTGGCCGCCACAGATGCAGTGCTGGGCCTGCCCCGTGATTTCAGCAAGTCGCTCATCGACAAGGCGGCCAAGCTGACCCCTGCGGATATTCAGGCCGTGGCGCAGAAGTATCTGGACGACAAAAACCTCTACAACATGATCCTGCTGCCGTAGACGGCGTTTCGGGTTTGTTGACGGGCCGCATCGGATATCCGATTACGCTTCCCTGCAAAATGGCGGTGGAAGCGGCGTTGGGCCGATGCGGCCCCTTGTGTTCATTGGTTGTTACGGAATGCTCAAACCCCGTTTGCGTGTACAAAAAAAGTTTTTATAAACGATATCTTCGGCAAGGGGCGGGCAAATAAAAATGTCAAGTCCGAGGTAAGTCCCCTTACGTGGGGGAGGCCGTCTTGAAAACCCGGCGTGGGTAGAGTAAGTTCTTGCCTGCGTTACGGGAACTGCTTTCCGAGGAAAGCTCGCCAGGTGTCGGCTGCGGTCGCAGTGCCGGGGCCTGGGCGGCAGCGCCATGTGGGCATGATGCCTGAATTCATGGCGAAATGTTTCAGCAGCGCCAATCAAAGCCACACATGTTGCGGGTCAGGTTGCCTGATCTGGCTCTAGCCAGGGCGAACATTTTTGTTCACGCCCTCGCTGTTTTGCGGCCTAGATGTAGTGAAAAATTGGGCAGGCAAGAAAATTCAATAGTGAATTCGCAGTGTTGCTACGGCACTAGGAGAGCTTTTTTGCGTGCATTTATTGACAGGGTGTAATTCTTTTGAGATTTTCTAGACATTGAAAGCGCCATGGAGCTTAATAGGGAATTCCCGTGAAATTCGGGAGCGGACCCGCCGCCGTGAGCCTGTTCAACACCGCTTTTCCACGAGTGCCACTGGATAAAACCGGGAAGGCCGAAAAGCGGCAGGCAAGCCGGAAGACCTGCTTTCAACCGTTCTAAGAAAGTGGAGCATCTGCAACGGGCTTTTGCAGATGAACCGTCAGAAAAGGGCCATTGATGGTCTCTCCGCCCGTTTTGTTCGGGCGGCCTTTTTGTTCATAGCCCACACGTTTGGAGCGAAGTTCATGCTCGCCAGCATTATTAAGCGCGACGGCACGGAAGTGCCTTTTGATTCGATCAAGATTCTCAATGCCATCACCAAGGCCAATCAGGCCGTTGGTGGTGAAGACATGTCCCCCACTGACCTGCTGTTTGTCACTGAAAAGGTGTGCAAAAAGCTGGAGTCGCGCAGCCTCAAGCATGTGGAAGAAATTCAGGATGTTGTTGAAGAAACCCTGATTCAGTACGACTACGCCAAAAGCGCCAAGGCTTATATTCTGTACCGGGCCGAGCATACGAAAATCCGTAATGCGGAATCGTATCTCATGGATATCTATAAAAAACTTACGTATTCCCCGGCCCTGCAGGAAGACATCAAGCGCGAGAACGCCAATATCGACGGCGATACGGCCATGGGCACCATGCTCAAGTATGGTTCCGAGGGCTCAAAATTCTTCATCGACAACTACATTCTGCCCAAGGATGCCTCTGCCGCGCACCTTAACGGCGATATCCACATTCACGACAAAGATTTTTACATGCTCACGGAAACGTGCTGCCAGATTGACCTTATCCCCTTGTTTAAAAATGGCTTTTCCACGGGGCACGGGCATTTGCGCGAGCCCAATTCCATTGAGAGCTATTCGGCCCTGGCCTGCATTGCCATTCAGGCCAACCAGAATGAAATGCACGGCGGCCAGAGTGTGCCGCATTTTGACTTTGCCATGGCCGAAGGCGTTATCAAAACCTACCGCAAGGAATATGAGCGCGCCTTTGCCGCATTTTTGCGCATTGCCCAGAACCTGGAAGAACAGGCAGCCATTGACGCCGCCAGAGAAACCATCGCCTTGTTGCCCGAAGGCCCGCGCCTTGGCACCTGCGACGCCTTTGGAGAAGCCCTTGTGGCGGCAGCCCCCGAGGCCCGGCGCGAGCTTGTGACTCGCGCGCATGCCTACGCTGCCGGCGAAGCCCTCAAATACACCGAGCGCCGCACCTATCAGGCCATGGAAGCCCTGATCCATAACCTGAACACCATGAATTCGCGCGCGGGCGCACAGGTGCCTTTCAGTTCCATCAACTACGGCACGGATATTTCTGCCGAGGGGCGCATGGTTGTTAAAAACCTGCTGCGCGCCACCAAGGCCGGGCTTGGCAATGGGGAAACCTCCATCTTCCCCGTGCAGATATTCAAGGTGAAGTCCGGGGTCAACTATAATCCTGAAGATCCCAACTACGACCTTTTCAAGCAGGCCATGGATGTTTCCGCCATGCGGCTTTTCCCCAATTTCAGCTTTCTTGATGCGCCGTATAACCTTCAGTACTACCGCCCGGGCGACTACAATACGGAAGTTGCCTACATGGGCTGCCGCACACGCGTGCTTGGCAACGTGTACGACAAGGACAGGCAGGTTACGTGCGGTCGCGGCAACCTGAGCTTTACGTCCATCAATCTTCCCCGGCTTGGCCTGGATGCGCGCGGTGACATCAGCCGTTTTTACGCCCTGCTGGACGACAGGATCGACCTGGTGTTCCGCCAGCTGCTGCATCGGCTCAAGATCCAGAGCGCCAAAAAAGTGCGCAACTACCCCTTCCTCATGGGCGAGGGCATCTGGCTTGATTCCGACAAGCTTGGTTGGGACGACAGCATTGAAGAAGTGCTCAAGCACGGCACGCTGACCGTGGGCTTTATCGGCCTTGCCGAAACGCTCAAGGCTCTTGTGGGCCAGCACCACGGCGAAAGCGAAGATGCCCAGAAGCTTGGCATCGAGATTGTTACGCATTTGCGCAAGCGGTGCGACGACGAAGCTGAAAAGACAGGGCTCAATTTTTCACTCATCGCCACCCCGGCGGAAAGCCTGAGCGGGCGCTTTGTCAACCTCGACAAGGAAAAGTTCGGCAGCATCCCCGGCATCACTGACAGGGATTATTACACCAACTCGTTCCATGTGCCGGTGTACTGCCCCATCAAGGCCTTTAAAAAGATACAGATCGAGGCTCCGTACCACGCGCTGACCAATGCGGGCCACATCACCTATGTGGAGCTGGATGGCGATACCTGCAAGAACCTTGAGGCCTTTGAGAGCATCATCCGTTTTATGCACGATAATGGCGTTGGCTACGGCTCCATCAACCACCCCCTGGATCGCGACCCTGTCTGCGGCTATGTGGGGGTGATCAACGGCGCCTGCCCCCGCTGCGGCCGTAAGGAAGGCGAAGGCGTGAGCGCCGAGCTGCTTAAAGAACTGCGCAAAAAATACCCGCACACCCCCAAGTGGGACTAGCGGTCATATACAATTCTTATAAACTTTTGCTGATAGAACAAGGAGAGCGAAAATGCTAATGAAATCGCGTCTGTTCGAGGAAACCAAGCCCGCGCAGAAACTTGTGGGCCAGGATGTGGGCTTTGAACGTACCCGCCGCATCACCGGTTACCTTGTGGGAACGCTTGACCGTTTCAACAATGCCAAGCGCTCGGAAGAGCGCGATCGTGTCAAGCATGCCTGAATCCGGTAATGCCGGGGTCATGCGGCTGTCAGGCATTGTGGAGGAATCCATAGTGGACGGCCCGGGCCTGAGGTATGTCTTGTTCACGCAGGGTTGCCCGCATCACTGCAAAGGGTGCCACAATCCGCAGACGCACGACTTTGAGGGCGGCTTTCCGTTTACGGCGGAGGCCGCCCTTGCCCAGATTGGGGAGAACCCTCTTCTGGCGGGTGTGACGCTGTCTGGCGGGGAGCCCTTTGAGCAGGCCCAGGCGCTCTGCGCCGTGGCCGAGGGTGTGCAGGCCATGCGCAAAAATGTGATGACCTACACGGGGTACACATTTGAAGCCCTGCTTGCCCGCAATGACAACTGGACAAACCGGCTGCTGGAACTGACGGATGTTCTCGTGGACGGCCCCTATGTGGAAAGCCTCCGCGATCTTGAGCTGCAGTTCAGGGGCAGTTCAAACCAGCGCCTTCTTGACCGAGCTGCCCGAGAACGAATAGCGGCGGAGTTGTTCAGCCATTGAACTTTTTGCGAGTCCTGACAGGTTGTTTTGCCGGTCACGTCTGTTCCCCGCTTTAAGCGGGGTTTTTTATTGGGGGGTGGCTGCAGAAGGCTTACTGCTCTGGTGTGGGGTTTGTGCCGATCACATAGGAGGCAAAACCCACATCCATCTGCTGTATATGATCCACCAGCCAGGTCTTCAGGTATTCCAGCAGGGCAATATCAATAAAGGCCTTGTCGTCAAGCACTGCCTCCCTGAGTTCTGTCACTGTTTTTCTGAAACCATGGTGCACTTCAATGTGTCGTGCCGTGAGCGGATAAGCCGTGCGGCTGAAGAATATTTCTTCTGTGGCAAAATGGCTGAAGGCATAGCCCGTCAGATCATCAAGAATTTCCAGCAGCAGCTTTTTATCGCAGCCCTTCTGCATGCCACGGTGCAGCTTGTTGATGTACGAAAGCAAGAGCTTGTGCTGGCCGTCAATGACAGGAATGTTCGTGTTGTAACGGCTATCCCAGGGGAAAGCCTCTGCAAGCGTAGTAACTGCTGCATCATTGTCAGTGTCAGCTGTACCCAAAAGCTGGCTGGCGTGCAGCAATATGCATTCGCTATGGTGCAGCACCGCAGAAAGGTCAAGAATTTGCTCCCTGATGTGCGGGCGGTCCACAGGCAGCCCACTGTCCGCATCAGCAGCAATAGCCAGATCATTCAATTCAGATTGGGCTTTGCGTAACGCCTCAAGGACCGTCTGCTGCGTCTGCATGTCCACAACGCGCCTTTCGCGCAGTTCCTGAATTTCCTGCCGGAGTTTGTCTGCTGTTTCGCGCGCCTCGGCAAGATCGTGGCGAAGTGTGGCTTCTCTGGCATTGAGGCTGTCTTCCAGAGCGCGCACAATATCGCAGGCCGTGGGTATGGACGGGATTTCAGCGCAGCCTGGCTGCGCGAGGGCAGCTACGAATGTGCGCAAGGGAAGCAGAAGGTAGCGGTAGAGCAGCACAAGGCCACAGAAGGAAAAAATCAGGGAGAGGACAACAGCAAGCCGGGAAAAGGGCGGGGTGAGCTGCATGGCGATAATGCCAGCCAAGGGAGCAATAATCAGAAAAATGATTGGAACGCCCATGATTCCCCCCGTCAGCGGGTATGGCTACCCAGTTCAAGGTTGCCTGGCAGCCTTTGCCGCCTCATCGCACAGCCTGCGCATAACCACAAAGTTTGCTGCGGCCTTGCGCTGGGCGCGTATGCGCTCTTTGTTGACGCGTAGCACATTATCGGCCAGGAGCGCTACCACTCCGTTGTCCAGATAGCCGAGTTCCGCCATGGATGCGATGATTCTCATGGCTTCGGCCAGAGGCATGCCGTTTCGGTAGGGGCGGTCTTCTGTGAGGGCTGTAAATACATCCGCCACAGCGATGATACGCACAGGAAGCGTCAGGCTGCTTCCTTCGATATTGTGAGGATAGCCTGTGCCGTCAATGCGTTCGTGGTGTCTGCCTCCCCATTCCCGCACGCAGGTAAAACCGGGTATGGAACCCAGCAAATCCATGCTGATTTCAGCGTGCTTTTGAATTTCCTGCACTTCGTCAGGCGTGAGCGCCGCTGGTTTTTCCAGGATTTCGAGCGGCACCGCGAGTTTGCCAATGTCGTGCAGCAGACCGGCCACAAACATGGTTGTGAGATCGTCGGCATCGGCCATGCGGGTCAGCCTGAGCAGCATGCGCGCCGTATAGGCCACGCCAAGGGAGTGGGTGGCGGTAAAGGGGCTTTTGGAGTCAATAGTTTGCGAAAAAAGGCCGCACAGTTCCACAAGCTGCACCGGGCCAAGAATCACAGAGCCAAATGCCGTAGCCAGGTATTCTTCCATGCGCTTGTGGCTACACAGAATTGCTGAAATTTCCGCGTCATGAGCCAATGTGGCCAGCGCTTCAAGGCAAGCTGGGGCGTATTCCCTGTCTCTTGCCTGTAGTGTGAGGCAGATGCTGTGCAGGTCAGAAGCCTGCTTGCCGCGCAGGGCCACATCAACCCGGTCAGCCAGGTGGATGCAGTTGGCTGGCAGTGCGTGCTGGTCGGATGCCTCATAACTGCACCATTCCGTATGGTGATGCAGTACCATGTCGCACACAGGCCGGGGCAGCCCGGCTGTTTTGCAAAATGCCCAGCCAGCCCGGCAGTGCAGGGCCTTGTTGCGCTCAAATATGAGGTCGCGCGTATCACTTTTGAGTGGCACTGCTCCAATATCGTGCAGCATGCTGGCCATTAGCATGTACTTGCGCGTGGTGCGGGATAACCGCATGCGTTCGGCAATAACCTGGCTCAAAAAGGCAACCCGCAGATGGTGTCCGGCAAGAAGCGGCGTAACCATGTCCAGCGCACGCGAAAAACCCATCAGCAGATCAAAAAGGCGAATTGAACGCATGAAACCTCACTCTCACCAATCGGAACAGATATTCAAAGTAAAATAATAGGACAACCGGCCCCCGGAGGCAATAGGCTCATTTGGACAGAGACCGGAAGAAAGAGCACTTTTTTGTGTCATGGGTGCAACAAGAGCCGTATGTTGCAATCTCGCAAAATTTTTGCCGCAGATGTAAATGTGCCGCACCCGGATGAGTGCGGCACATAATCTACAGGCATTGAATCTGCGCCAACTGCTGCTTGAACAGGATTAATCCTTGAAGGGAGAAATCATGCGCAGGGTCTTGATGACATCAGGGAAGTTCTGGATGACAAAGTCCACTTCTTCCTGCGTGGTGTAGCGGGAGAGGGAAAGGCGGATGGAGCCGTGGGCGAATGTAAAGGGCACACCCATGGCGCGCAGCACATGCGAAGGTTCAAGGCTGCCAGATGTGCAGGCAGACCCGGAGCTTGCGCAGATGCCGAGCCTGTCGAGCATGAGCAGGATGGCTTCGCCTTCCACGTTTTTAAATGCAATATTGGTGGTGTTGGGCAGGCGGTTATCCACATCGCCGTTCACCATGCAGTCGGGGATACGTTCAAGCAGGCCCTGTTCAAGCCTGTCGCGCAGCAAGGCCACGCTGACGCGTTCTTCCTGCATGTGCGCAATGGCAAGCTGAGCCGCTGCGCCAAGCCCTGCGATGTAGGGCACATTTTCCGTACCCGCACGGCGTCCCCGTTCCTGATGGCCGCCCCGCAAAAACGGACGGAAGCGCACGCCCTTGCGCACATACAGCACGCCAATCCCCTTGGGGGCGTGCAGCTTGTGGCCGGAGAGCGAAAGCATGTCCGCAGGCAGATGGGCAAGGTCGATGGGCGTTTTGCCCACGGCCTGCACGGCATCCGTATGGAACAGTACGCCGCGCTCGCTGGCCATTTCAGCCATGCGCTGGATGGGATAGATATTGCCCACTTCATTGTTGGCAAACATGATGGATGCCAGCGCCGTATCGGGCGTGAGGGCGGCTGCGTACTCGTCCAGGTCAAGGCGTCCCTTGTTGTCCACGCCAAGGTAGGTTACCCGGTAACCTTGGCGTTCCCAGTGCTGCATGACGCTGAGCACGGCGGGGTGTTCCACGCGGGTGGTGATGAGGTGGCGCTTTTCAGGCTGGGTCTGGATGGCCGACCAGATGGCGGCGTTGTCGCTCTCTGATCCGCAGGAGGTAAAGATGATTTCGTCCGGGTTTGCGCCCAGCAGACTGGCCATCTGCTCACGGGCTGTTTCTACTGCATCGGCCACCTGACCGCCAAAGGTGTGCATGCTTGAAGGGTTGCCGTACAGCTCGTTCAGATAGGGCAGAATGGCATCGCGTACTTCAGGCGCAACAGCCGTGGTGGCGTTGTTGTCAAGATAGATGGTTTTCATGGCGGTTAGGCCTCCTCAACCACGATGTCGGCTTCAACATGTTCGCGCAGCAGACGCTGCACCAGATCGCGGATGGTCACTTCGCTCGAACGGCACTGGGCGCAGCGGCCGCGCAGGGAGACCACAACGCGCAGACCGTCCACATCCACCAGTTCAATATCGCCGCCGTCAGCAGCAAGCTGGGGGCGGATTTCTTCGTCAATGGTCTTGAGCACCTTCTGCATGCGCTGCACGTTGGTGAGACGCGGCTTGGGCTTGAGCTCGACCAGGGGCTTCTGCTTGAGCTGACCAGCCAGAATTTCGGCGATTTCATCAAGGCATTCGCCGCATGCGCCGCCCGCCTTGGTGTAGTTGGTGATCTCTTCAACGGTCTTGAGGCCGTTTTCGGTGATGGCGCGGATAATCTGGGCATCCGTGATGCCAAAGCACTTACACACCAGCTTGCCGTCTTCGTGGGCGTGGGGTACGGGCGGTTCGCCCTTCCACTGGCGGATGGCAGCTTCAAGCGCCTCCTGGCCCATGACGGAGCAGTGCATCTTCTGCTTGGGCAGGCCGCCCAAAGCGTTGGTGATGTCCTTGTTGGTGATCTTGAGCGCGTCTTCAACAGACATGCCCTTGACCATGTCGGTCAGCACAGAGCTTGAGGCAATGGCGCTGGCGCAACCAAAGGTTTCAAAGCTGGCGTCTTCAATGATGTGCTGGTCGTTGATCTTGAGATATAGCTTAAGGGCGTCGCCGCATGTCAGGCTGCCCACTTCGCCGATGGCGTTGGCGCCTTCAAGGGGACCCACATTGTGCGGACGCAGAAAGTGGTCGTGTACTGCTTCAGTGTAATTCCACATGATTGCCTCCCGTTACGGAGCATTTCTCTGAGTCTATGATTTCCTGCAAGGTGCGCTTTTGCAGGAAGGAGCGGATGTGCCCGTCCAGTTCTGTCCAGAAGCCCCGGGTGGAGCAGTGGGATTCGCGTTGACAATGGCGGCCCTTGCTCAGACAGCGCACAGGGGAAATTTCACCCTCAAGATGCTGAAAGACTTCTTCAATGTTAATATCTGCTGGCGATTTGGCAAGTGAGTATCCGCCGCCAGAACCGCGCACAGCACGCAAAATGCCCATGGGGCGCAGTGCCCGCACTATCTGTTCCAGATAGCCCGATGAGATGTTTTCTTCACGGGCAACCTGCCCCAGTTGCAAAAGAGATCCCTGGGGCTGGGCCGCCAGACGCAGCAAAAAGCGCAATCCGTAACGGGTTCTGGTAGAAAATCGCATAGGCATCCTCGTATCCTGTAGGGGTTCAGGATTATGAACTCTTACTTGCCCTGCCGGTCACGGGCAATGGCAGTAAGGCTGAAGGGCGTTTCCTGGTAAACGTAGTAGTTAAGCCAGTTGCAGTAGAACAGGTGCGCGTGCGCCCGCCAGTTCATGTTGGGCAGACGGCTGGGGTCGTTGCCGGGATAGTAGTTGCTGGGCGGTATGGGACTCATGCCCCGTTCCTGATCGCGGCGGAATTCCGCATCCAGGGTGCCCCTGTCGTACTCAAGGTGCCCGGTCATGAAAACCTGCGAGTGATCGCGGCTCTCAACCAGGGCAAGCCCGGCTTCTGGCGATTCGGCAAGAATGCGCAGCACGGACTGTTTGCTCACATCCTCGGCGCGAACTTCCGTATGGCGCGAATGGGGCGCGGCAAAGGTATCGTCAAAGCCGCTGAACAGGCGGCATCCTGGCTGCAAAATGTCGTGCTGGAACACGCCGGAAACCTTGGCAGGCAGGGCGTACTTGGGGATACCGTAAAAATGGTACAGGGCCGCCTGCGCCGCCCAGCAGATGTACAGGGTGGAGTACACGCGGCTTTGGGCAAAGGTCATGATGTCCAGCAGTTCGTGCCAGTAGTCCACATCTTCAAAGGGGAGATGTTCCACCGGAGCGCCGGTCACGATCATGCCGTCAAAGCTGCCGTGGCGAATTTCTGAAAATGTCTTGTAAAAACGCTCAAGATGCTGTGCGGGAGTGTTTTTGGATTCGTGAGCTTCTGTGCGCAGCAGGGTGATGTTGACCTGGAGGGGCGAATTACTCAAAAGCCGCAGCAACTGTGTTTCTGTGGCAATCTTGGTGGGCATGAGGTTGACGATGGCTATTTCTAGCGGACGAATGTCCTGCTGGACAGCGCGATCTTCCGTCATCACAAAGATGTTTTCGCTCTCAAGCGCTGCACAGGCGGGAAGATCAGCAGGAATCTTGATGGGCATGTCGATGATCCTTTACAGCAAAGCAGTCTTACCTGGCAGTGCGTTCACTGCCCCTTACGGCCCGTCTGCGGGTTACGGTTTTTGGGCAAAATCTCAGTTAATAAAAGCCCGCCCCTAAAACATAGCATTACACTATGTTTTGTCAAGGCGGACTTTAGGTATTTCCTACATGGGCATTTCTTGCCCATGTATACTTCTTGTAAGGTGACTACAATTGTACAATATGCGTCTCCGGGGTCAAGGTGCTGCCTGCGGCCTCAATGGCGCGGTGCGCCAGCCTGTCCAGCCCGCCGCAGCAGGGTACGCTCATGCGCAGTACGGTAATGCCCGCAATGCCGCCCTGTTTGATGATGGCTGTGAGCCTTTCGACCAGCACTTCATTGTCTTCAAGCTTGGGGCAGGCAATGATGGGCACGCGCGCGCGCATCCAGTCCGTATGCAGATTGGGCAGGGCAAAGCCTGCGCAATGGGCGGCCAGCAGGATGTTGGCCCCGCGCAGATAGGGCGCTGTGGGCGGAACCAGCCGCAACTGGATGGGCCAGGTGGGCACCTGGGCCCGCAGGTCTTGCGATCCGGCGGGTGCCATGGTTGTTGGGCCGCCGGTCAGCGGGGTGAACGTGCGCGCCATGCTGCCGGGGCAGCCGCCGCCGTGCGGGCGGTGGGGCTGGGCGATCCCGTCCCTTTTTGCCTTGGCGGCAAGGGCCGCTTCTTCATCAAATTCGGGCGCTTCCCTTTCCACAAGGCGCAGCGCGCCCTCGGGGCAGTTCAGACACGCGCCGAGGCCATCGCAGTAAACATCGCTGACAAGTTTGGCCTTGCCGTCAATGATGGCAAGCGCGCCTTCGGCGCAGTCGAGTACGCATTGCCCGCAGCCGTTGCACTTTTCTTCGTCAATCTCAATGATGGGACGTTTCATATTATGCCTCCTTTGCCAGGCGCGTCAGCGCCACGGGGGAATCGATGACATGATCGGCCTGAGCTGCGCGCAGTTCGTCCGCGCCGCGAAATCCCCAGGCCACGCCGATTGAGATCATGCCCGCGTTGCGGGCGGTGAAGATATCCACGTTGCTGTCGCCCACGTAAAAGCTGCGTTCGGGCAAAAAGTCCATGTGCCGCAGCATGTCGAGCGGGGCGTCCGGCTCCGGCTTGAGGGGTACCCCCTCCCTGCCGCCGCGCACAAGGGTAAACGGCACATCAGGAAAGTAGCGGCGCACCAGTTCAACCGTGAGGTCGTCCGGCTTGTTGGAAAGGACGGCCAGGGCGTGGCCGTCAGCTGCCAGTGTGTGCAGCGCCTCGGTGATTCCAGCATAGGGCTTGGTGCGCACGCACATGTTTTCGCCATAGCGGGCGCGGGCCTCTGCAATCAACGCTGCCAGCTGGTCTGAAGAAAGCTTTGCTGCTTCACCCTCGGGGAGGGCGTCATTCACAAGTTTGTGAAAGCCTCGGCCCACATAGAACCTGTACGCTGGCAAGGGGTGGACTGGATAGCCGTGACTGGCCAAAATATCGTTGCAGGCCTGACCAATGTCTTCCAGGCTGTCAACCAGTGTTCCATCCAGATCAAAAATGAATGCTCTCATGTATGCTCCTGTGGGCCCTGCAAGCGGGCACCCGTACTGTAGCTGAAAAGTGGATTAAATCACAAGTATTCAATGGGTATTAATGCGACAAGATCCACTATTCTCTTTTTTTTCAGCATGTTAAAAGTTTGTTTCGCAAAAAGCACATAAGGGGTTGTGATGCCTGTTGCTTTTTGTGCTTTGCTGGACAGAATTTTCACGCATTGATAGAACAGTATCGCGGGCTCAAGATGCTGTATGTGACGACCGTCACGGAGGATCTATGGCAAGACATATTTTAAATATCAAGAGTCTTGGTGAAAAGGCGTCCTGGCTGCTGGTGCAGCAGGCATTGGGCATGCCGGAACCGAAGCTGCAAACAGACTTTATGGCCCAGCGCGTGGCCCTGCTGATGTTTTCGCAGCACTCCCTGCCCGAGCGACTTTGCGTTTCTGCCGCTGTGCGGCAAATGGGCGGAGCTGTGGTGTACGAGGGCAGCCGGGGCAGCTGGCGCAATGAAATGAATGATTATCAGGAACAGCTCCTGCCCGTTTTCAGCTACTACATTGACTGCATGTACATGTACGGCATGCCCGTGGGCGGGTGGGACATGGAGGCATCGTGCCTGCGCTTCCCGCTTATCAATGCTGGCAGCCCGGATGCGCACCCGGCGCATGCGCTGGCCGACATCGCCTGCATGTTGCGCAATTCGCGCTATCTTGACGGCGTGACCTGCGGCTGGCTGGGATGCGTCAACGGCACGCTGCATTCATTGATGGCGGCAACGGCATGGTTTCCCTTTTCACTCCGCATTGCCGTGCCGTCCCGCGTGGACCCCGCGCCGCTCAAGGATGCTGCGGAGCGCTACGGGTCGCGTATTACCATTGTGGAAAATGTGGAAGAAGCTGTGCGCGGTGCCAACTATGTTTTTGCGGGCTGCCGTAGCGGCCTGACGGACGAAGAGCGCGAAAGCTGGAGCGTGACGCCGGAACTGCTCGCCAAGGCGGCGCATGACGCGCATCTTATGCTGAGTGCTTCGCCCATAGCGGCGATTCGTGTTGACGATTCCATTCTGGCCAGCAAGGCCTCACTGTTGGTGCAACAGGCAGAATACCGTTTGCGGGTTCACAAGCGCATGCTGCACTGGGTTTTTCTTGATAATGAAAGCGGGATCTAGTTTATGGGTTTGCAAAACGGGCAGGGCGGTCTGAATACGCTGTCTGCATTGGCGGCGGATTTGACTGTTGCGGGCGAGGCAGAGGCCAGTACCGAGAAGGCCGACGCCGCTTGCGGAACAGAACATAGCGTTCTGACTGCCAAAGAGCTTATTGAGTTCATACAGGTTTATGCTTCCACATTGCTTGCGGCGGGCGGGCAGACTTCCCGAGTAGACCGCACCGCCTGCCGCATTGCACAAGCATATGGTTTTGAGGTGGAACTGGCCATATTTCCCAAGCACCTCATGCTTTCGGTCATCAAGCCAGCCGAAGGGGGCATTCCGGCGGAGCGCCGCACTGCGGTCAGCTCCATAGTGTCTGGTGCGCCCAATTTTCAGCGGGTGGCGGCGCTCAATGCCCTGAGCTGGAGCATTGCCGATGAAAACCTCAGTCTTGCCACGGCGCGCGAGCATTTCAGCGCCATCTGCGCGGTGCCCACGCTTAATCCCGTGCTGCTGCGTTTTCTTGTGGCCTGCGCCAATGCCGCTTTTTGTGGATTGTTCAACGGCGATATGGTGGCTATGGGGCTGGTTTTCTGCGCAACCTTTCTGGGCTTTTATCTGCGGCAGAAACTGCTGCACTGGGGCCTTGACCTGAAGGTCACGTTTTTTCTCTGCTCGTTCGCGGCTTCTCTAGTAGCGTCGTTGGGCGTGCTGCTGCATCTGGGCAACACGCCGCAAACGGGCATGGCTGCAAGCGTGCTGTTTCTCATCCCCGGCATCCCCCTGATCAACGCCATGCTGGATATTCTTGACGGGCATGTGCTTATGGGCGTTTCGCGGCTGATTCAGGCCAGCACGCTCATTATCTGCATTGCTCTGGGGCTGGCTACAACCATGCTGCTGATGGGGGTGGATTCGCTATGATGCTGGTTGACTGTCTTGCGGACGGAGCGCTTGCAGCTGTTGCCGCAGTAGGCTTTGCGGCCATATCGCGGCCCACCAAGCGGATAGCCGTCATGGCTGGCCTGCTTGCCGCCACTGGTCATATGAGCCGTTTTTTACTGTTGCAGGCCAGTATGGGGATTGCCAGCGCATCGCTCTGCGCCGGGTTGATTATTTCCTTTTGCAGCATGCCCATCGCGCGCCGCTGCCATACCCCGGCGGAAATGTTTGTGTTCCCCGCGCTGTTGCCCATGATTCCCGGCATGTTTGCCTATAAGGCCATTCTGGCTACCTTGCAGTTTCTCAACACAGCCGGGACGCCTCAGGGCCAGACTGTGCTTGTCAGCGTTGTCTACAACGGACTCACCGCATTTTTTATCATGTGCGCTCTGGCCATCGGGGCCATACTGCCCCTGCTTCTTTTCCACCGCGAAGCGCCGCTTGGGCGCACGCTGCACAAGCTGAGCAAGGGCGGCAATGCGGTCTGAATCAGGCGCTTGCTGCAGGAACAGTGTTGCCGCGCGGCTCAGGGCTGGTATACAGAGGATGGGAGCAGGTCTGGCGGAAAGATAGTGGCGAGAGAAGGCGCTGGTCTGCTCTGATTTGGGCAGATATGCGGCGATTAAAAAATACAGACTGAAATCATGATCCTGATGTGCGTGTTCACGTCAGGATCTTTTTTTGCTCAGTCAGTTGCGCATGACGGCAAAGGCCCACCACCATGCAGCGGTGCAGATCAGGGCCGTGAGTGCCCCCGCCGTCCACTGGTTCAGCCTCTTGCGGCAGTTTCGCACCTGCCAGGCTTCAAACGCGCCCAGCGCCAGCCCACAGCCAAGCCCGGCCAGATGCGCGGCATAGTCGGTATTTTCGCCTTCTGTGCCGAGCATTGCCAGCAAGGCGGCTGCGGCAGCCACTGGCAGCATGGCCTTGCGTTTGCCTTGCTGCTGGCAGGCCATGTAGCCGGAAATAGCCCCAATGCTGGCAAACAGTGCTGTGGAAAATCCCATGCTCAAAACCGGGCGGGGCCGCAACAGCACGGTCAGGGCATTGCCCAGTGCGCCCCCAAGCAGGGTGAGCCACAAGGCTCTGCCAACGCCTGTCATGCGGGCCAGCAGGGTCATAAATATAGCCCCGAAGGCTATGTTGCCGCAAAGGTGGGTAAGGCTGGCATGGAGGGTAAGCGCGGTGACGGTTCTGTACCATTCGTTGAAAACGCGCACCCGCACGGCGTCAAGAATGCCCGCGCTGCTCCACATGTCTGGCGGAGGCAGTACGGCGGGAACAGGCCACCAGCCCACGCGCCAGCCGTGCCAGAGAATAAGCGGCAGCAGCGCCAGTATTGCCACGTAGGCGTGAGGAAAAACTCGCAGCGGCGGGGGTAGGGCAACTGGTGCGGCGTTTTCGCGTGCAAAGTCCCCCAGTTCCATGAGGGCAATGTTTTCAAACAGCGCGGGCACATAAATGTATTCCCTGCCGTTCATCTGGACGGTCTGGTGCGGGATGTTGCAGGCATTGAGCACAAGCAGCCATTCACGAAAGCGGGCGTAACCCGCGGTGCCTTGCAGGCTGGCAACCGGACGCCAGTCGAGAGGCAGGCTGTTGGGCCTGCGGCGGGCGCGCCAGTTGCGCGAAAAGGCAAAAATTCTTGGCGGAATTGTGCGCATATGCAAAAAAGCCCCGGCAGAAACCTGTCGGGGCTTAAAGCTGCAAAAGAAGGTCAGTTAGGCCTGCTTACGCACCGTGGGCTTAACAACAACGCCAGAGCGCAGGCAACGGGTGCAAACGGAAAGGGTCCGCACGCTGCCGTCGGGGAACTGGTGACGCACGCGCTGCAAATTGGGATTGAAGCGGCGCTTGGTCTTAATGTTGGAGTGGCTCACAAGATTGCCGACCTGGGGCTTTTTGCCGCAAAAGATGCATTCCTTGCTCATACATTCCTCCGTATATGCAAAAAAATAGTTCAATTCAAATGCGGCAAGAACAAAGCCCGCGCCGAAAAATGACAGCGTTGCATGTGGGCATAACCGCGCGAAAAGGTCATATAGCTCATGCAGCATGGAAAGGCAAGAAAATTTCTCAAAAAAAGGCGACTGCGCTTCAAGTGCGGGTTTGCCAGCCCATCATTGAGCCGGGCAGACCTTAACGCTCTGGAAAAACGCAATTTTTCAAGCCAATCTGCATGATCTGGTTACTGTGCAACTCGGAAGTAATCCCGGTGAGTACGCGCCCAGTCAGACGCATCAAGCTCCCGTGGTTTTTTTACTTCGTCCTTGTGCCCAATGGCCACGAGGCAAAGTACGCCATAATGACTAGGAATGCCAAGTGTTTTTCTTACTTCTGCCTCGGCGGAAGCAGCGCCGTTGGTGCGCAGGCGCATCTGCACCCATGTGGAGCCAAGGCCCAGACGCTCCACTTCCAGTTGCACCAGGATGGCAACAATGGAGGCATTTTCAACCCACACGTCCGATTTATCGGTATCGGCCACCACAGCCAGCACCAGAGGGGCTGTGCGCAGGGGCATGGTGCCTGAATCACGACAATCTGCCAGCGCGGCAATAACAGCCTTGTCCCTCACGGCCACCAGTTCCACCGGGCGGGTATCCTTTGACGAAGGGGCCAACAGCCCGGCCGAAAGCAGTTTTTCCAGATGTTCATCGCTTACGGCTTGATCGGTGAATTTGCGTATGCTGCGGCGGTTGCTCAACAGTTCCAGCATGGCTTTATCCTTTTGTGGCAGGTGCGGCGTAGCGACGCTGGCTGAAAAACGGCACAGTTAGCCGTGCAGCGTCTCCAATGGAAAAGGGGGGCCTTGTGGCCCCCCTGTAGCGTTACATTCTCACTGAAACCGGCTGTTTGCCCTGTTCGCCCCCAGCGCCGATGGAAGGGGCCTTGGAGGTTGCCAGTATGTATATTTCGTGCGGGTCAAGAATCAGGATGACCGAACCATCGCCCATGATGGTTGCGCCCGAAATACCCTTGAGGTCGCCAAGATACGCGCCAAGGGGTTTGATAACGATTTCCTGCCGCTCCAGAAGCCGATCGACCACAAGGCCCAGGCGGCGATCGTTGTCGTGGATGACAACCACGGAAAGCACATCTGGCAAAGGATCGGTGCGGGGCAGGCCCAGCATTTCTGAAAGCTCCACAACACCAAGCACTTCGCCGCGCAGGGTTACGGCCTTGCGTCCCTTCACATCCGTGAGGCGTTCAGCTTCAATCTTGGTGGTTTCAGAAACTGCATCAAGGGGGATGGCATACATCTGACCGGAAACATTGACCATAAGCGCGTCAATGATAGCCAGGGTCAGGGGCAGGCTCAAGGTGAAGCGAGTGCCCTTGCCCACCTCTGAATACGTGCTCACGCTGCCCTTGAGGTTCTTGATGTTGGTGCGCACCACGTCCATGCCCACACCACGGCCTGAAATATCAGTGATTTTTTCAGCCGAGGAGAAACCGGGGGCAAAGATGAGCTCCAGCGATTCGCGGTCATCAAGCTGCGCTGCTTCCTCGGGCGTGATGACGCCCTTGCGGATGGCAACTTCGCGCATTTTTGCGGGGTCAATGCCCTTGCCGTCGTCTTCAATTTCAATGGCGACAGAGTTGCCCTTGTGGAAGGCGCGCAGCACAACCTTGCCCTTGGCGGGCTTGCCCGCAGCGAGGCGCTGGTCTTCAGGTTCAATACCGTGGTCAACAGAGTTACGGATAAGGTGGACAAGCGGATCGCCGATGACTTCAACAACGCTCTTGTCCAGTTCCGTTTCTTCACCTTCCATGACCAGATCCACTTCCTTGCCGCTTTTGCGCGATAGGTCGCGCACCAGCCGGGGGAAGCGGGAAAAGACCGAAGAAACCGGAACCATGCGCACCTTCATGATGGTGTCTTGCAGATCGTCAGAAATGCGCGCCATGGCGTAGGTGGTTTCAGAAAGGCTCTGGGCGACCTGAGAAATATCCACGTCATGCCCGGTGTCTTCAAGCGAACGGGCGATGAGGGTGTACCTGTTACGGTTGATGATGAGTTCGCCAATGAGATTCATCAGGTGGTCAAGACGCTCATGGTCAACGCGGATGGTGGAAGAACCCTTGTGGTTCTCGGCAGCCGGAGCCGCAGCTTGCGCCGCAGGCTTTGCCGCAGCCGGCGCAGCAGGTTTTGCAGGTGCAGCGGGCTTGGCTGCTGGTGCCGCTGGTTTTGCGGGCGCTGCGGGCTTTGCCGCAGCCGGAGCCGCCGGTTTGGCAGGTTCGGCGGGCTTGGGAGCCGGGGCATCCTGCTTTGGGGCAGCCGGAGCCGCCGCAGGCGCGCTCGGCGCTGCAGAGCTGACCGGGGCTGCGGGAGCCGGGGCGGCCTGTTCTTTTTCGGCCTTGGGTTCAGCCTTGGTCTCGGCTCCAGATCCTGCAGGCTTTTCGTCCGCCGGGGGCGAGGCCGGGCTGGGAGCCGCAGCAGGCGCAGCCGCCGGGGTGGCGGCCTTGGCCGGGCCGTCCAGCGCAAGCTGAACCATATCCTTGATGATGGAAACTTCCTGATCCAGCAGGCCAACCATCAATTCAAAGTCAATGCCGCTGATGCGCCCCTGATCCACTATGCCAGCCGTGCGCTCGGCGTAAACCTTGATGTCTTCAAATTCCATGAAGGCGCAGGCGTTCTTGACCGCAATCAGGCAGCGGTACAGGGCATCAATGGAATCTTTGTGGCTGCCGTCTTTCTTGAGAGTTTCCAGGGCGGCATGAATAATTTCAAACTGCTGGCGCACCGTGACGCGAAAGGCCTCGGTATCGTCGTTTTCAGCGCCAACGGCAAAAAATGTCGGCGTGACCACTTCAACCGGAGCGTGGGGTTCTGCGGCGGCAGGGGCTTCCTGCTCGCTGGTCTCCTGCTCTGCGTCTTCCTGGTTTTCAACAGCATCGTGCCCGCCGTTGCCGTTCTGGCTGGCCTGAGCATCAAGAAGTTCCTGCGGCAGCGAAATGGGGCCGCCTGTCTGCGCTTCCTGAAGCTGTTTGACCACGGGAGAAATGTTGAAAGGAGTGGCTGAACCCGCTTCAATATTGATGCGCTGCACTAGGGCTTCCAGCACGTCAACCACAAGAAGCAGAAGGTCGATCAGCTCGTGGGTGGGCGTGATCTTGCCCTGGCGGACATTGTTGAGCAGGGTTTCTGCTTCGTGCGTGAGCGAATTCAGTTCGCTGTAGCCGATAATGCCGCTGTTGCCCTTCATGTTGTGGAAAAACCGGAAAATATCGTTGACCAGTTCATCACGGCCAACGGGATTTTCTTCCAGATCCAGCAAGGAGCTTGTGAGGTTTTCGATGGTGTCGTTGGACTCATCGATAAAATCTTTCAGGTGCCCTTCGCCAAAGGCGGTGAGGGTATACGTAGGCAGATCGGGCAGCGTCTGCACCCAATCCTTGCCAGACATGGCCGGAAACTCTTCTTCGTTGCCGTCGGTAGGTGCAGGGGTGTCGGCTGCGTCATCGTTGCTGCTTTCGCTGTACGCTTCAGCAGCTTCATCCGCCGTGGGCAGTTCATCACTGGTGGCAGGTTCTTCAACAACAGAGGCAGGTTCGACAATCTCTTCTTCTGGTTGCGGCGCTGCTTCAGGCTCAGCCGCCACAGGCTGCGGCGCTGTTTCGCCAGCCATGATGGCATCGATCTGAGCCATGATGTGCCCAATCTCCACTTCGCCTTCTGCGTTGGTGGATTCAAGATTGTCGATCATCTGGCGCAGGGCATCGGTGGATGCCAGAATGACATCCATGATCTCCGAGGTCACAACCATGGTGCCCTTGCGCAGTTCGTCCAGAATATTCTCAGACTTGTGCGCAAGCTGATTGATGCGGTTCAGCCCCAGAAAACCCGATGCGCCCTTGAGGGAGTGCATGGGCCGAAAGATATCATTCAGCAGAGCAAGATTGTCCGGCGCCTTCTCAAGCTCAAGAAGGTTAGGCTCGATGGTTTCGAGATGTTCTTTGGCTTCCGCGATAAAATCGGCGAAAAGTTCCGGATCAAAAAATTCCTGGCTCATAACCTGTACCTTTATATGGCTGAAAGCACACTATTGCCCGAATTGGACACATACTGTCTTTCTTATCGGCTATCCCAGAAGCATCTTTATATTACGGACCATTTTTTCAGGCTGCGCCGGTTTTACCATGTACAGGTTGGCGCCAAGGCTCATGCCGGTCTGGATGTCCTTTTCCTGCCCTTCGGTTGAAAGGACAATAATAGGAATATCCTTATAGGCATCCTGAGCGCGGATGGTCTTGATAAACGTGAAGCCGTCCATGCGGGGCATGTTCACGTCCGAAACAATCAGGTCGACCGGCTCAAGGCTGTAAAGCTTTTCAATAGCGTCAAGGCCGTCCTCGGCTGTGCTGACCTTGAAACCTTCGCCCTTGAGAACAAAGGCTACCAGGTTACGGATAGTCTTGGAGTCGTCTACGACCATAATATGTTTTTTCATAGGTGATCCTGTCCGTCTGTTGTTGGCTGCCGTACAAAATTTCACCGAACTCTAGAGATTATTCAGACTATTGGCAAGTCAGACCGTATGCTTTTCAAACTGGCCAGGCGATCAGACTTCAATAAGTTTGTCGACAATCAGTTCCGGGTCGATAATGCCGTGGAGGCGTTCCTTGATATTGGCGAGGCCGCACAGAAAATCTGCCCCCTCGCCGAGTTGCGCCTCAATGTTCCAGCTGATGCTGTCTTTTGAAACCATGTACATGGTATGTATTTTGTCGATAATGAGACCAAGCTGCATATCTTCTGTGCCGCAAACAATAATAAAGCTTTTTTCTGTATAGCGCTTTGTCTGGTCTGTGGTCAGCAATGCATCCAGGTGCAGCAGTGGCGTAACCTTGCCGCGCAAGTTGACAACGCCAGCAATAAAGGGCGGGGCCATGGGCAGCCGGGTCAGCGGCATGTAGCGCAGCACCTCAACAATTACCGGTACTGGCAGCAAAAAAACCTGTTCGCGCACATAGAACGAAACCATCTGTACCTGTTCTTCTGCCGCAAGCCGCGTGCGCAAGGAAGGATGGGCGGTTTCCGCCTCTGCATGCCCGCCGTGAAGGGCAGGGCGTGCATGGTCTTTTGCTTCTCCTGCTGCGCCAGCCATCACCTGTTCCGGCTCAAGCACCGGCATGGTCTGCAACGCATCGCTGCCCAGATATTTTTGCACAAAGGCCTGTTCCGCAGCGCTCAGCGTTGCGTCTGCCGCCTGAGGCACGGCCAGGCACTGGTCTGCAAAGTACTCTTCGGGCGTTTTTACCATAGCTTTACCACTTCTTCTGCAAGCGAATTATACCCGAGCGCACCCTTTGAGCGGGCGTCGATATCATAAATGGTGCACCCCTGGGCGCTGGCCTCGCGAAAGTGCGTGTCCACCCCAATGACCGTTGAAAACATGGATTGCCCCATTTTGCGCCGCATCAGTTCAAGCACCCGTGTGCAGGCTTTTGCTCTTCTGTCGTACATGGTGGGCACCGCCCGGTAGCGTACGGGCCTGCCCAGGGCCTTGTTCAACGTGTGCAGCGTATCAAACAGCAGCTTGAGCCCGTGCAAGGCCAGAAAATCTGTCTGGATCGGAATTATCAGCAGGTCTGCGGCAACCAGTGCATTGACCAGCAGAATGCCCACATGGGGCGGACAATCCAGAACTATGTAATCGTATTCATCGCGCACATGCGTGAGGCTGCGGAGGAGCACGCTTCCCTTGGCCTGGCGCTCGCGAAAGTCAACTTCAAGCTCTGAAAGCCGTATGCTCCCCGGCGCCACGTCCATTCCCGGCAGCGCCTGCACATGGATAAGATCGGGCCAGATCACGGGCCAGGCATCTTCCTGCGCAAGAAAAAGATCGTGCAGGCTGCAAGTGATGCCCTCGGGGTATATTCTCGCATGCAGCGTGGCGCAGGCATGGGGGTCAAGATCAAGAACAAGAACTTTTTTCCCCATGCGGGCAAGCGCGCTGCTCAGCGAAATGGATGTCGTGGTCTTGCCGACGCCCCCTTTTTGATTGGCAATAGCCAGAACTTTTGCACACATGGTATCAGCATCAGCTCATTTTTCTGTAAACAATGGTTCCCTTGTGGTGTTCAAGCTGGAACGCGCGGCTGATGTTGTGCAGGGATTCGGAGTGCCCGATAAGCAGAGCGCCGTTGATTTCAAGATTGTCGTAAAAGGCGTTGATGACCTTGCGCTTCATTTCATCGTCAAAGTAGATGATAACGTTGCGGCAGAAAACAATCTGCGATTTTTCAATGCGCTTGAGCTGTTCCCTCTCATTGAGGTTAATGGGCCCAAAGGAAATGAGCGATTTCAGTTCCGGCTTGACCCTGTACTGCGTGTCTTCCTTGATAAAGTAGGCGTCCACAATTTCCTTGGGTGTCGTGCGCAGGGCGTAATCGTTGTAAACACCCCGACGGGCAGCGGCCAACACGGCCTCGGAAAGGTCGTTTGCTGTGATCTTGATGTCCCAGCTGGACAATTCGCTTTTCAGAACCTCACACAATATGATGGCAAGCGTGTAGGGTTCTTCGCCCGTGGAACAGCCAGCCGACCAGATACGCAGCTTTTTGCGCCCGGCCTTGCGGCACTGGTCAAGAATGTCGGGCAGCACACTTTTTTGAAAAACTTCAAGCTGCGGCGGATTGCGGAAAAAGCTTGTTTCGTTGGTTGTCACCACTTCAAAAAGCTTGGTAAGCTCTGTGCGGCGGCTGCCGTCAAAGCGCAGAAAGTTGTAATAGTCGCTGTAACTTTTGAGGTTCAGCTCCTTGATGCGGTTTGAAAGCCGGTTTTCAACAAGGTACTTTCTGTTTTCAGCAATGAAAATACCGCACTGCTGATAGATGAAATCTCGCAGTTGCAGAAATTCTTCGTCAGATATCTGCAAATCCTTGCGGAAGGGCGATGCTGCGCGGGCGTTGTCTGTCGCTTGCGTGGGCGAGCGAAAAGCCGCAGCCGGGGTGAGCGGCGGGCGCATGGCGCTGGTTGCTGGTGCGGTTTGCGTGGGCCGTGTGGCTCCAAAACCGCCCGCAGCAGGCGCGGGGTTTGCAGTGCGCGGGGGCAGGGCAGACCCCAACGGGGGCCGTGCTGTTTGCCCGAGACCTGACTGGCCTAGCCCTGATTGTCCAAGGCCAGTTTGCCCGAGAGGAGGCCGAGTTGCCGTACCAGACAGACCGCTTGCAGCCTGACCAAGACCGGATTGACCAATTCCAGATTGTCCAAGGGGCGGGCGCGTTGCTGCAGGCGCAACGGGGCTGGTGGAGCCGCCTGCTGGCGATGTGCCCCCCAAACCCGTGCCAGCGCCTGCACCCGCAGGTGTGCGGAATGCAGAACCTGTCAGGCCTGCGCCTTGCGCCGGGCTTGCAGGGGCCGGAGCCGTCGTCCTGAATGGCGAGGCCGGAGCGGGCGCAGCGGGTTTGGCAGCCGGAGCGGCCGGCGCTGCCCCGGGCGTTGGCGTCACGCCAAGCCGTGGACGTTGCTCTGCGGGGGTAGCCGCGCCGCCAGCAGATGAGCCGTTGCCGCTATTCTGGGCAGAGCCGAGCGGGCTTTTGGGAAATAACGTAGGGGGCTGAGACATACCTACTCCTGTTCGGCCTGGATCGTTGCCACCGCTTCTTCTGCCGCATGCTGGATATCTGGGTCTTCATGATTCATCAAACCCAGCAGCACGCTAAAGGCCACATTGCCGCCGATCTTACCAAGAGCCTCAATAATTTTGAGGGCCACCATGGGGCTTGAACTCTCAAGCATTTGCGCCAGTTGCGGAACGGCATTGGCAACCTTGTGCATGCCCAGCGAATCAACGGCGCGAATGCGAACCCATTCGTTTTCGTCATCAAGCCCATTGAGAATATAGGGCAGCACAGTTGGGGAAGCGATCTGCCCAAGCAGGTCAATTACTGCAAGGCGAACATCCTTGTCTTCATCTGAAAGGCGGGGCAGCAGCAGGGGCAGGTATTCCTCGGTCTGCTCGCCGAGACTCAGGAAGGATTCCACCGCCACTTGCCGTGTACGGGGTGATTCATCTTCAAGCGCTGCCGTTATTTCAGGCAGATTTTCCAGAATGCCGTAACGTCCAAGGGCGTATACGGCCATCATGCGCTGCATGGGGTCTTCGCTCTTGGCGCGCTCCTTAAAGCGTTCGTTCAGCTTGGCGCTGTGCAGGTTGATGCAAGCTTCCAGCGCCATTTCCTTAACGTCCACATAGCGGTGATCCAGCTGGGCGAAGACAAGATCTTCCACGTCAGGGCAGGTGGGCTGGTTGCCAAAGAAGACCAGTGCGCTCTTGAGAACCTCTGCGTCTTCTGAATCATTCATGATGGTTATAAAGAACGGAGAGTCGGCGCAGTCGCCTAGCTGGGCCAGTTCCGCTGCTGCCATGCGTTGCAGTTCCGGGCTGGCATCCCAGAAAATATTCTTGAGATCAGGCACGCAACGGCGGTCTGCCATAAGATGACAGGCCTCCATTGCCAGCAGGGTGCGCGATTCATCAACGCTGTTCAGGGCATCGCGCACGGAGTCATTGTAGCCGATGGCGGCTATGGCCTTGATGGCGGCTTCATAGAGTTCATCCTGGCGTTCCCTGTCGAGGGTGGCGGCCATGTTGATGATGTCTTCGGTGCACGCGTCCGAGCCGATGGCGCTCAGGCCTTGCAGGGAGGCCAGCAAAATGTCTTCATCATTGTCTGTAAGGGCGTCGAGCAGGTAGGAACGCAGCCTCTCCTGCGATTTGCCAGCCAGCAGCGACAAGCCGCGCCCATTGAGAATCTGCACGATAGCTTTGACAATCTTGTGGCGCAGGGCTTCGCGAACATTTTCAAGCGAACTGAAGAGCAGGGGAATGGATTTTACATCGCCCATATCGCCAAGGGCGTCCACAATGGCCGAACTCACAAGGGACGAGGCCTGGGAAAGCAGTTTCACAAGGGCGCTGGCGGCGGAGTAGTCCTTGATTTTCGCAAGGGCTTCCACCACGGCAAACTGCACCCATTCTTCATCGTGCATGGCCTGGCACAGGGAGTTGACGGCTTCGGGAAAAGCCAGTGTGCCAAGGCTCACAGCAGCCTGATAACGCACGTTAACTTCCGGATCTTTGAGCAGGGCGCGGCAGAGCAGCAGGCAAGACTGATGCGTGCGGCAGTATCCCAGAATATCTGTGATAAATATCCGCAGATCTGCATCGTCGTGCTGCAGGTAGGGCTGAATGCTCTCAATGCTGTCCGAGCCGATTTCGCGCAGAATGTCCATGGCCACGTTGCGCACGGGGGCTTCGTCGCTGCTCAGGAGCGGCAGCAGAGCAACAACCACCTGCGGCCCGCGAATTTTGCGCAGGGCGTATTCCGCTGCTTCCTGTACGCCCACACTTGGGCTTTTGATATGTTCGCAGAGCATGGGAACGGCATCCTGGAGGCCCTGATCGCCAGCGCTGAATGCCGCGTCGCGAATCGCGTCATTTTCGCCCGACTTCAGGGCTTCAAGAATTGCTTTGTGCTGTGGATTTTCCATGTTCATAGTCATGTCCTGCTACGGTGGGGTCAGCCTCTGACCGTTGTTATGATGGCGTTGGCAATATCGTCCACATCAAGAATGAGGTTGGCGAGCTTGTTGTCTACAATCGCCTTGGGCATACCGTAAACGACACAGGAAGCCTCATTTTGCGCTATAAGGCAGCCGCCCTTCTCTTTAAGAACCTTGGCCCCTTCGCATCCGTCTGAACCCATTCCAGTGAGAATAGCGCCAAGCGTGCGTCTTCCCATTGCTTTGCCCGCAGTTTCAAAAAGCACGTTTGCCGAAGGTTTGTAAAGGGCATCGCGTGGTTCTTCTGCCACAAAGATTTCTGGCAGCGGACCGCGCATGCGAATGCCCAGGTGTTTGCCGCCAGGGCAGACATACGCATGGCCGGTTTTGAATTTGTCACCGTCCTGCGCTTCGGTAACGCCGATCTTGCAAACACTGTCGAGGCGCTTGGCAAACGGATTTGTAAAAGCCGCCGGCATATGCTGCGCAATAAGTATGCAGGCCGGAAGATCCGCAGGCAGTGCTGAAAGAATCTTTTGCACCACTGGCGGCCCGCCTGTGGATACGCCGATTACAACCAGATCGCGCGGCCCGGTGCAGGGTGTTTGCACATAATCCGCAGGTTGCGACGGCTGAGGGCGTGGAACTGGAACCTGAATCTGGTTGATGCGTCTGTATTTGAGTTTGATGATGGTTTTGCGTCGTGCAATAGCCCGCACCTTGCGCTGTAGCTCCGCCCCAAAACACTCCCGGTCACAGCTCATGGTTTTGGGAATAAAATCAAGAGCGCCGTACTCTAATGCCTTTAAAGTGCTTTCAGCGCCGCTCTGTGTGAGAGAGCTGACCATCAGCACGGGAATAGGAGTCTTTTTCATCAACTGCTGTAAAACTCCAAGGCCATCAAGCCTTGGAAGGTCAACGTCAAGCGTCATTACGTCCGGATCGAGTTCTTCGGCTTTTTCCAGGGCCTCCTGACCGTTACGGGCTGTGCCCACAACCTTGATTTCAGAATCCTGCTCCAGAAGTGAAGTAATGGTGTTGCGCATAAAGGTTGAATCATCAACCACGAGGACACTGATCATAGGATAAGCTCACTCCAAAAAATTCTCTCTCTATCTAGTGTTTGTATGCTACGTCAGGCATTATTTTTTTACAAATAAAAAATTACTTGCCAAACTACTCAGTCTCGCTTATGTTCCCTCTCTCAACGGGATGTGGCTCAGCTTGGCTAGAGCGCAGCGTTCGGGACGCTGAGGCCGCGCGTTCAAATCGCGCCATCCCGACCAGCAAAATCAAGGGTTTACGGTAACCACCGTAAGCCCTTTTTTTGTTTTTACATCATGCGAATCTTTTTTTTTAAAGATAAAGAGGGTGTTCCATTGAAGACGGCGGCAAGTCGGAAGCAGGAATAATGCATTAGCGACTGGCCGTTTTTGTCTCGCCACGATGTCCCACAAAAATAATTTTGCGTGAATCTTGTGCTTTCTTATCGGCAAAAAAGCCCGTTTCAAAAGGGATGTTCATCACATCCCCCAGAAACGGGCTTTCTTCTATTTTGCGGTAACCTCAGGCTTTGGCCTGGGAAGCGCGATTTTGTTGCTCTAGGCGCGGTTAGCTCAGTGAGGCAAGACGCTTGATGGCTTCTTCCGTATCGGCAGGGGAGCCAAAGGCCGTCAGGCGCACATAGCCTTCGCCAGAAGCGCCAAAGCCAGCGCCGGGCGTGCACACAAGAGCCGTGTTGTTCAGCACGTGGTCAAAGAATCCCCATGAGGTCATGCCGTCAGGCACGCTCACCCAGATGTAGGGAGCATTGACGCCGCCGTAAACGGAAAGGCCCATGCCGGTGACAGCTTTGCGCAGGCTTTCTGCATTGCGCTGGTAGCCGTGGATAACATCCATGACCTGCGCCCGGCCTTCCGGGCTGTAGGTGGCGGCAGCGGCCCGCTGCACAATGTAGGGGCAGCCGTTGTACTTGGTGCACTGGCGGCGGTTCCAGAGGCCGTTGAGCGCAACCTTGCCGCCCTTGCCATCGCTGACCTGGAGCGCCTTGGGCACAACCGTGTAGGCGCAGCGCAGGCCGGTGAAGCCAGCGGTTTTGGAAAAGCTGCGGAATTCCACGGCCACTTCCTGCGCGCCCTCAAGCTCGTAGATGCTGTGGGGAACAGAGCTGTCGGTGATGTAGGCCTCGTAAGCGGAGTCATACAGAATGACGCAGCCTTCGCGGCGGGCGTAATCCACCCAACCCTGAAGCGCCTGACGCGAAAGCACGGTGCCCGTAGGGTTGTTGGGGTAGCAAAGATAGATGATATCGGGCCGGGTTTTGGGAAAGTCCGGCACAAAGTCGTTTTCCTTGAGGCAGGGCAGATACACGAGTCTGTCCCACTGTTTGCCGTCAAATTCGCCGGAACGGCCCGCCATGGCGTTGGAATCCACATAGACGGGGTAGACTGGGTCTGTCACGGCCACAATGCTGTCAGCGGCAAAAAGCTCCTGAAAATTGCCCACGTCCGACTTGGCGCCATCGCTGACGAACACTTCGTCGGGGCTCAGGTCAACACCGCGCGCCTTGTAGTCGTGTTCCGCGATGATTTCGCGCAAAAAGGCATAGCCTTGTTCCGGGCCGTACCCGTGAAACGTGGCGGCGTCGCCCATGTCGTCCGCAGCCTTGTGCAGCGCCGCAACCACGGCGGGAACAAGAGGACGGGTCACATCGCCAATGCCCAGGCTGATGACGCGCTTTTCGGGGTTGGCTTCCTTGAAGGAGGCGACCTTGCGGGCTATTTCCGCAAAAAGATAGTTGCTTTGCAGCTTGAGAAAATTGCTGTTTACGCTGGTCATCACATTCCTCTGAATCAGATGTGGTACGTGCCGGTGAAGACGGTGACGGCTCCGCCGGTCATGTAGACATGGTTGGAAATTTCGTCCCAATGGATGTGCAGGGTACCGCCCTTGAGTTCCACATCAAGCTCGCGCCCGGTGAGGTTGTTGAGCACGCAGGCAACAGCAACGGCGCACGCGCCGGTGCCGCAGGCCAGGGTTTCGCCCGCGCCGCGTTCCCACACGCGCATTCTCACCTTGGTGGAAGAGATCACTTCCACAAATTCGGTGTTGGTGCGCTGCGGAAACAGCCTGTGGTGCTCAAAGCTGGGGCCGATCTTGGGCAGATCAAGGTCGTCTATGCCTTTCATGAACACAACCGCATGCGGGTTGCCCATGGAAACAGCGGTAATATCGTAGCCAGCGCCGTCAACTTCGACCGGGCGGGCCACAAAGCGCTGGGCGCTTGTGTCGCCCTCGACCAGCACGGGAATGTTGGCCGGGGTCAGCACGGGTTCGCCCATGTCAACTGTAGCGCCGCAAACCTCGCCGCCTTCAAACAGCAGACGGACGATCTTTTCACCGGCGCGGGTTTCAACGCGGATAACATCCTTGGAAAGAATGCCGTGGTCGTGAACATATTTGCCCACGCAGCGGATGGCATTGCCGCACATTTCAGCCTCGGAACCATCAGAATTGAACATGCGCATGCGCACGTCTGAAGTGCCGGAAGGCAGAATCAGTACAAGGCCGTCAGAGCCGACACCGAAATGGCGGTCGCTGATCTGTCGGGCAAGGTCGTTGGGGTTCTCGACACGTTCTTCAAAGCCGTTCACATAGACATAATCGTTGCCGATGCCCTGCATTTTTGTAAAGCGCAGTGTTGCAGCCATATATACTCCTTATCATACGGGGGGCCGAAACAGGCTGCCCATAATTATCTTGGCAGTATCACAAATAAGTATTTATTCTGATTCAAGGCAAAAGTAAACACAGTGCGGCGCACCTGCCGCGAATCCAATGTGCGGTGGCGGTTTTAGGCGCAAAAAAAGCGGAGAGCCGCCAGACTCTCCGCTTGATGACCACTGGCCTTCGCCGTCCGTTGCGGCGAACGGCGAGGCCTGTGGCTCCCTGCGGCAGAACCGCAGGGGCCGGAGGCAAGGGGACCATCTTCCCCCCCGGGATGAGACCCCCTGCCCCCAACTATTTCTTAACGACCTAGTGAGCCCAGAGCAGTTCTGCGTACTTGGGCAGAACCCACAGGTTGTCATCAACCAGGCGCTCAAGAGCGTCGGCATGGGTGCGGCATTCGGTCATGGCGGGCAAGATGCCGTCACGGGCGGCCTTGGCCTGTTCCAGCGCGCCTTCGGTGCACAGGGCTTTTTCCACGGCCTTTTCCAGCACCGCCACACCCTTCTGGAGTGCAACAATGTGGCCGCGCAGTTCGTTAAAGTATTCCTCTTCGCTTGCAGCGCCCTTGTCGCCAAGCACGGCGCGGGTTTTAACCACCGCATCGGCGGCCCTGGTCTGGGCTTCCATGCTGGGCGGCAGCACGGAAGAGCGGATCATGTCGGCCAGCAGGTTGCCTTCGATGCACACGGTCTTGCTGTAGTTTTCCAGCAGGATGTCCTGACGTGAGAGAATTTCACGCTCGGTCAGGATGCCGTGACGCAGGAAGACGTTCATGACGTCGGGATCGCTGTAGTGTTCAAGAGCGGTAACGGTGTTGTTGTAGTTGGGCAGGCCGCGGCGGGCGGCTTCTTCAGCCCAGGATTCAGCGTAACCATTGCCGTTAAAGACGATGGGCATGTGTTCCTTGAACAGGCGGGGCAGCAGAGACTGCAGGGCCGTGTTCAGGTCGGTGCCGGCAGAAACCGAAGCTTCAAGTTCGGTGGCAATGTCGTCCAGGGCGCTGGCAACAGCCGCGTTCAGGGCGATATTGACCGGAGCCACGGACTGCGAGGAGCCCACGGCGCGGAATTCAAACTTGTTGCCGGTGAAGGCAAAGGGGCTTGTGCGGTTACGGTCGGAAAGATCCACGGGCAGCGGAGGCAGGGTGGAAACGCCCACTTCCATGACCGCGCTCTTCTTGTTCTTGGAACCCTTGCCGTTGACGATGGTGTCAAGCACGTCGGTAAGCTGTTCGCCAAGGTAGACGGACAGGATGGCCGGCGGGGCTTCGTTGGCGCCAAGGCGATGGTCGTTGCCAGCGCCCACGGTGCCGAGGCGCAGGGCCGCGCTGTGCATGTGCACGGCGCGCAGCACGGCGGCCAGGAACACCAGGAACTGGGCGTTGTCCACCGGCGTGGAGCCGGGATTGAGCAGGTTGGAGCCATCAGAATCGCTGATGGACCAGTTGTTGTGCTTGCCGCTGCCGTTCACGCCCGCAAAGGGCTTTTCGTGCACCAGGCACACAAAACCGTGCTTGCCAGCCATGTGACGCATCATGTTCATGCAGAGCATGTTGTGGTCGCAGGCGATGTTGGCTTCTTCGTACACAGGGGCGATTTCAAACTGACCAGGGGCCACTTCGTTGTGGCGGGTCTTGGCCGGAATGCCCAGCGAACGCAGCTCGTTTTCCAGATCCTGCATGAAGCTCATCACGCGGGGAGGAATGGAGCCGAAGTAGTGGTCTTCCATTTCCTGACCCTTGGGCGAGGTGGCGCCGATCAGGGTACGGCCAGCCATCAGAAGGTCAGGGCGCAGGGCGGCCAGGTTTTTGTCCACCAGGAAGTATTCCTGCTCGGGGCCGACGTTGGCGCGCACATAGCTGGCCGTGGTGTTGCCGAAGAGCTTGAGAATACGCATGGCCTGACGCGACAGGGCCGATATGGAGCGAATGAGCGGGATCTTGCGGTCAAGAGCTTCGCCCGAGTAAGAGTAAAAGTACGTCGGAATGTGCAGGGTGGCCCCGTAAGGAGCGGGGATGATGAACACCGGCACGGAGGGATCCCACGCGGTATAGCCGCGGGCTTCAAACGTGGAGCGGATGCCGCCGGAAGGGAAGGAAGAAGCGTCCGGTTCACCGCTGATCAGCATCTTGCCAGAGAATTCGCTGATAACCTGACCATCAATGGTGGGCGACAGAAAGGCGTCATGCTTTTCGGCAGTGAGGCCGGTCATGGGGTGGAACCAGTGCGTGTAGTGCGTGGCGCCGTTCTCGATGGCCCAGTCCTTCATGGCATTGGCGACAACATCAGCGATTTCGGGGTTCAGGCGTTCGCCGTCGCGGATGGTCTTGGCCAGCTTCTTGAACACATCCTTGGGAAGGCGCTTACGCATGGTGGCCAGGCCAAACACGTAGCGGCCAAAGATGTCTTCCGCGCTGCGGCCTATTTCATCAGCGCTGGTGGGGATGACCGGTGCAGTGTTCACTGCTTTGAACAAAGCCTTTTTACGGGGGGAACTCATACCCTCGTCTCCTTTCTCAAGTTGTTGCTAGTATCAGGCACAGCCCGACTAAAGGGCCTCATCGCCGCGCTCACCAGTGCGGATGCGGATGGCATCCATCACATCACTGATGAAAATTTTTCCGTCGCCAACCTGTCCTGTGCGGGAGATGGACACCACAGCATTCAGAACAGTTTCCAGCATGTCGTCGTGCAGCACGACCTCGACCTTGATCTTGGGCAGGCAGTCCACCTGCATGGTGGTGCCACGATACACTTCAGTGTGCCCACGCTGGCGACCAAAGCCCTTGATTTCAACATAATTCAAGCCGTGGATGCCCATGTCGGTAAGCGCGTCCTTAACCTTGTCAAACATGCTGGGCCGGATGATGATTTCAAGCTTTTTCATAGGTCGTTCCTTTGCTGTTTCCCGTTGGACTACAAGGAGTAGCCGCGTTCGTTGTGCTCGCTCAAATCGAGACCGGTGAATTCCTCTTCAGGCGTAACCCGCAGGCCGACAACCGCGTCAACCACATAGAGGATTATCCGGGAAACTATGTAGCAATAACCCCAGGTAGCCACAATGGACACGATCTGGATCCAGGCCTGCTCAGGATTGCCGTAGAACAGTCCGTCCGAGTTGTTGATGGCCGCGCAGGCGAACAGGCCGGTGGCAAGCGCACCCCAGGTGCCGCCAACGCCGTGAATGCCGACCACGTCAAGGGCGTCGTCATAACCGAACTTGTTCTTCAGGAGCACGCCGCCGTAGCAGATGATGCCGCCAACAAAACCGATCAGCATGGCGGGCAGCACTTCCACAAAGCCCGCGCCGGGGGTGATGGCCACGAGGCCCGCCAGTGCGCCGGAGATAGCGCCAAGGCTTGTGGGCTTGCCGGTGCGGATCCATTCAACGAGCATCCAGCCAAGAATACCGCAGGCGGAAGCCATGTGGGTTGTTACAAGGGCCTGACCAGCAAGAGGACCGGAAACCAGGGCGCTGCCAGCATTGAAGCCGAACCAGCCGAACCACAACAGGCCGCCGCCAAGCAGGGTAAGGGGCAGGTTGTTGGGCGTGGCATGCGAGCTGCCAGTGGAAAGCCGCGGTCCAAGAGCCTGGGCACAGGCAAGAGCCGCCGCGCCGGAAGACATGTGCACAACTGCGCCGCCAGCAAAGTCCAGAGCGCCCATCTTGCTCATCCAGCCGCCGCCCCAGACCCAGTGGGCCATGGGCGAGTAGACGAAGAGCAACCACAAGCCGGAGAATACAAGCATGGCGGAGAAGCGGATGCGCTCAGCGTAGGCACCGGAAATAAGGGCCACGGTAAGAGCGGCAAACATGCACTGATACCCCATAAAAACCGTGTGGGGCAGTTGGGTGGCGGCAGGAGCCGACTCGCCGCCCACGCCTTTGAGGAAGAGGTAAGAAAGATCGCCGATTATGCCGCCCACATCTTCGCCAAAGGCCAGTGTGTAACCCACAACGGCCCATAATACAGAGATGAGAGCCAGCGCGCCGTAGCTGTGCATGTGGGTGGACAGGATATTGCGGGAGCG
>NZ_DASQOG010000008.1:0-6006 GCF_035644575.1 Desulfovibrio sp.
GTACCCGCCTGATCGGCTCATTGACAGAACAGTCGGTCCCCCTCCCATCCTGATGGGGAGAACATACACAGCAGCTATTGTTTCGTCAATGTACTATACCCTATAATATAAAATTGTGTTGCAAATTTTACATAACCATTAATCCAGAATGTATTAACTTGTTGCAGTTACTTAGTGTCGGTGCAGGCGCAACAAACGTAAAAAACAGGGAGGCCGCTTGAAAAAACTTTCCCAAGCGACCTCCCTAGCGGAATCCCGGTGTAATGTCAGATTACCGCGAGAACATGCTACTTTAAGACAAATGTGTCATACTTTGATGCAGTTCCCCAGAAGCGGTGATCCAGATACTGCCCACGAATATTCTTTGCATATCCTTCCGTAATTCCAGTCATATGTTCTGATACAGAAGCAACGGCAAAGGCTGCGCTGGCGCGCTGCTCAAAGGCACGGAGCTGGTCAGTCTGGCTTTCTGTCAGGCTTTCCTGCCCGGCAAGATTTTCAGGCAGGGGTTCTCTGTATTCCAGTATCACCTTGGTGTCATTAAAATTGTATCTGGCGGCAAAACCGCGCGTCAGCCAGCGCATGGGCTTTGCTTCGTCCGTCAGCCCTGCAAGGGCTGAAAATGCATCCCTTTTACTGTCCACAATATAGGTGCTGGCCGCAAAGCCGTCATTGTTGAAAATCTCCACACCCTTATCAACGCTAAAGGGGCGCTGCCCATCACTGTCCCAGTACCAGCCGCGCGGCACCTCAGCCAATCCCACAATGGCCAGGGGGCTTTGGGGATCGCCCTTGCCGTAAACTGCAACCCAGGCATGCAGCGGCAAGCCGCCGATAATGCCTGCGTCATCAAGGCTGACGCTTGTTTCGCCGCCGGTAAGCAGGGCCATGTTCACGGCCTTGATGCTGATGGCCGGGCGGGCTGTGGAAACATAGGCCTTGTTCTGCATTCCCCTTTGCAATGCGCCGGTGCATCCGGCCATCAAGGCAAGCAGGCCGAGTGTAACGCAAAGAAGCACTCTGTTCATATGCCCTCCAAGGCTGACGGCGCACATAGATCCCGCGTCATCGTGTGAAGCTTGCGGGACGTTCCATCGCACTTATCCATTAAAATTGCATTAGACAGGCAATTCCACCCCACGGAGGAACTGCTGTTGTGTCTGATTATATTCCAAGGAGTGGACGCATGCAATGCGCCCTCACATGCCTGACTGGCATATGGAAGGGATTCAGTGCCCTCATGCAAGACGCGCCTGGGCCGACAGCGGTAGGCGTGCCAGCCAGCCAGACAAGGGGCACAAGCGCGAAGGATAAAAAACGGGGAAGCTAGGGAGCGGCAGGCTTGGCGGCGGGCGCAGCCTGACTGCCTGCCCCGCCGGGCAGGTAGTTTTGCAGATCGCGCGAAACCTCAAAGGTGTGCAGTTCCGCCGTGGCCGCCCTGGCAAAAGGAGAATCTGCATGGTTGCGCACAATATCCTCAAGCAGAGCCTGAGCCCGCGTGGCATCGCCCAGCTTGCGATACAGCCGGGCCTCGCGGAAGCGCAAGCCCGGATATTCCGGCGATTCCTTGGGCACAAAGGCATTGTAACGCGCAAGCCATTCCAGGGCTTCCGGCACACGGTTGCCCACCTCGCAGATATCCATCAGTGAAAGTATGGCATCCTTGATGCGCTGCGGATCGGCCTTGTCGGAACGTTCGTTCTGCAACTGGGTAAAGAGATCAATAACCTTGCGGTTCAGCGTGTAGGAATTGCGAATGTCCTTGCGCTGTTCGGCATCACGGGCAAGAAAGTATGTGGCGTAGGCCCGCTGATAGAGCGGGATATCCTGCCGCTCGGCAAGCTTTTGCCACATGGCGAGAGCAGCCCCGTTCAGATTGAGGTTCTGGGCCGAGAGCGCCATGGCGTAATCAAGCTGGGTACGCAATTGGGGGTTCAGCGGCCAGGTGGCCACCAGTTTGCCAAGATCAAGAATCTTTGCCCAGGCCCCGGCCTGAAGATAGCGGTTGAAAAATTCCGTAAAAGTCGCTTCCCCATACTGGGGATCCATGGGCGACTTCAAAAATTCCGCTAACATGCCAAGGGCCTGTTCCGTATCTCCCCGTTCAAGCAAGCCCTGCGCCAAGGCATAGCGCATACGCGGGTCTATAGCCCCGTAGCGCTCACGCACCAGGGGAAAGCCATTCCACAAAATGAGAATGCGCCCATAGTTTTTTTCAGCCATGGAATTGGCAAGTTCTTTTTGAAAAGCAAGCCAGATAATATCGCGGGCCTGCGCCACGTTGGCGTTTTCTGGGTAACCATCAATAAAATCTGCGGCCTTGCCCATGGCCTCGGTATAACGCTTGCTCCAATAGAGCCACATGGCCTCCTTGAGCCGCGCAAGTACAGACTCCGGCGCAGTGCGCGAGGCCGCCGCAAGGTTGGCGTAAACCTTGGGCAGATTGCCACTGGCGGCTCTGGCAAAAACCTGGGTCATGGCCTCATAATTGATGGGCGAATCATAAATGCCACCCTCGGCCAGCCGCAAATTTGCCATATTTGCCGCATGAGTTCCCGCAAAATGCCGCGTCAAATAGGAATACAGAAATTCTGCCCCGCTCTTGTTGCCAAGGCGGGTGTACATGTCGCCCATTTTGAGGAGCAGGTCGTCATTGCCCTTTTGCCCGGGCACAAGGTTGTAATACAGCCAGTACAGGGTCAGGGCCGCAACGGGTTTGTCCAGAGCCTCATCATTGGCGCCCTGCAAAAACAGGAATGTGGGGTCTTCAATATAATAGCGGGGCCAGCGCTTGCTTATAAAGTCGAGAATAACCTGCGCATTGGTGTACTTGCGCTGGTTGTTCAGCGCCTGGGCAAGCCCCACGGACGCCTCCTGCAAAAAGGAGGATTCAGGGTATTTGTCGAGCACGATGGCAAAGGACTGCTCCGCCTGTGCATCCATGTGTCTCTTGAGCTGCGCCTTGCCCAAGGCCGTAAAACCCTGCGCCACGCCGGGATAATCCGGATAGCGCCGATACATGGCCACAATGTAGCCCCCGGCGTCTACCAGATTGCCCACGTTGACGTTGACCAGCCCCAGACGCAGGAGGGCCTCCGGCACGCGGGGAGAACGCAGGTCAAAATTCATGGCTTCACTGGTGGCTGAAACAATAGGTTCAAAGCCAGCCAGCGGATTATCGGCATATCTGGCCCATACGCAATCGCTGATGTAATACAGCGTTTTAAGACGCATATCGGCGCTGATGGTGGGCATTTCCTTCAGTTTTTCCAACTGCGGCAAGGCCTCAATGAACTTGCGTTCCTTGATGAGCCGCTCAGCCTCTTCCATCATTTTTTCCGGATCAGCAGGCTTGGCAACAGGATTGCCCTGTTCGTCCACGTAGACTATCGGCCGGGGTTCTTCCTTGGGAGCAGCGGCCCCGTGACCGCCTTTTTCTTCGGCATGGGGCAGGCCCACTACATTATCCGAAACCTTGCCGGATACATTACCGCCCGCGCCGTTCGGCTTTGCCTGACCGGCCACAGGGGCAGGCGGAGGTGTGGAAGCTGCGGCGGGCGCTGGCTGCTGAACCGGTGCAGTTTTTACCTGCGGCGCAGGCTGCGGGGCTGGTTGGAGTGCTGGCTGCGGTATGGCCTGCGGCACTGCCTGCTGGACAGGCTGTGGAACGGGCTGAGCTTGCGGTTGCGCAACGGCTGGAGTTGCGGGCGCTGCCGCGCGCTGGACTCCATTTTGCGGGGCAGGGGCAGGCTGAGCAACCGGTCTTGTGACGGGCTGCGTTGCAGGCTGAGTTACTGGCTGGCTGGCTGGCTGGTTCACGGGCGCAACCGGAGCCGCCGGTGCTGGCGCTGTGACCGGAGCCGCAGCAGAAACATTGCTGGTGATTGATGTAGAAAGCCCCTTACTGTCAGGCCAGTTTTCCGGCCCGCCGGGGTTCACCCGGCTCATGAGGCTCTGTCCGTCCAGCGTCACGGCGGGGCTGCCCGCACCGCCTGCGGCTTGCGGCACTTCGGCGGCTTCCGCAGTCTTGGTCGAACCAAGGGCGGAAAATTTCTGGCTCAAATCCGCCAGTTTTGCCTTACCCGCGTCAAACAGGTCAGTAGTAAACAGGCTGGCAATGGGCAAGGCCTTTACACCCTGCTGTACATCGGCCAGCAGCTTTTGGGTCTTTTGCAATAACCCCACTGCGGCATCTGCGGGCAGGTTAACGGCAAAAGAAGCGCCCTGCCCTTCTGAATCAGCAGACACGTTGCCCACCGGCACACCCGCCGCATCCAGACGAGAGGAATTTTCCCCTTTCTGGGTTCCGGCGGCAAAAATTTCTATATCCAGTTCAGAAGGAGAAGACCGGCGCATGACATGGTTCACGGCCTTGGGGGAAAGCGTAATGCGCAACTGGCCGTTGGAAAGCCCGATGCTGTCGAGCAGCGCACCCGCAGAAGGCGCTGCGCCGCTGCGTTCAAGCGTTGCGGAAGGGTCGTCAAGGTAGAGAAGCAAGGTATTGCCGGTGCGCAGGAGCCTGTGCACCTGACCGGGGCTGTCGAGCGTAAGGCGCAACCTTTCCCCGGCGGGTTGTGAACTTTTTGACTGTTGCCCGGCAGCTGCGGCTGCGTCAGTATCTGCAATGGGCGCCCAGTTCCAGCTCATGCCGTGCGAAGGCTGCGCGGGCAGCAAGAGGCTCGCAATCAGCAGCAAAGCCCCAACACGTGAGCAGCGTTGGGGAATCGCACCCTTGCGGGCAGAAATATGAGGCCGTGTCACGGCGGCGAAAAGTTGTGTGTTCACTTGCACTTCGCAGGATATGTAGTGGCGTCTGAGCCGCAAAATCCAACGCAAATTTTATGCAAATATTATGCCGCTACATACTGCGTTTTTTGAGCTTTTCAATAAGCGTTGTCCGCTTGATGCCCAAAAGCTCGGCGGCCTGATTTTTTACTCCCTCTGCCTTTGCCAGAGCCTCATCAATAAGGCGGCTTTCCACAGCATCAAGAAAATCTTTCAGGTTCTGCCCCTGAGCCGTCAAAACCGTCAGATTGGGCCACACGAAAGCTCCGTTGGCTGCAACGGGCATTGCGGCTTCAACCTGCGGCACGGGGGCGGGTGCCTGCTCCACGCCGTCATCTGCGGTGGGTTCAGCGAGAAGCTCCGCTTCGGGCTCGCACGCAGGGGCATCCTCAACCACCGGGGGCAGCAGCGACACATCGCCCACCTGATCCAGAATCTTGCGCGGCAGATCATCCATGCACACCGTATCGCCATCCACAAGGATGCTCAGGCGCTCCATGAAGTTCTCAAGCTCGCGCACGTTGCCGGGCCAGCTGTAGGCCGCCAGAATACGCCGCGTTGTTTCATCAAGCAGCATGGGATCGCGCGCTTTTTTGGTGCAGAAATGGTTGAGAAAATAACGCGCAAGCAACAGCACATCGTTGCCACGCTGGCGCAGCGGCGGCAAATGCAGGGGAATGACGTTCAGGCGATAGTACAGATCTTCGCGGAAGCGCCCAGCGGCGACCTCAACCTCAAGATCACGGTTGGTGGCGGCCACAATACGCACATCCACCTTTTTGCAGCCAGTGCCGCCCACGCGCTCGATTTCCTTTTCTTGCAGCACACGCAGAATCTTGACCTGAAGGCTTAACTCCATCTCACCGATTTCATCCAGAAAGATGGTGCCTCCGTCGGCCATTTCAAAACGGCCTTGCCGCGAGCGGATGGCGTGCGTAAAGGCGCCCTTTTCGTGACCGAAAAGTTCGCTTTCAAGCAGTTCTTTGGGGATGGCCCCGCAGTTGATGGGTACAAAGGGCTTGTCAGCCCTGCGGCTGTTGGCGTGAAGCGCGCGAACCAGCAATTCCTTGCCAGTTCCCGATTCACCAGTTACAAGCACAGTGCTGTCCGTGGGCGCAACCTTGCCGAGAACCTTGAAGACTTCGGCGAGGCTGGTGCTCTGGCCGATAATGCCGCTGGTATTCAACTCCATGTGTGCATTCTCCGCGTGCATATCCTTTC
>NZ_DASQOG010000009.1:0-8313 GCF_035644575.1 Desulfovibrio sp.
TCCGCAAAAACAGGGCGCAGAGCCTCAATGACGCAGGCAAGCATTGGCTCGCCCAGCAGCGTTTGCAGCACCTTGGGCCTGTCCGAGTGCATGCGGGTTCCCTTGCCCGCTGCAAGAATCAAAGCCGCGTTCTTCGGCATGGATATCTCCTTCATTCGCCACATGTGGCGGGAATCTGTGCAGGCAGACCAATAGCCTCTTGCGGGCCAAACAGCAAGACCGCAGAGCTAGTCTGCGTTGTACGGCGCTGTTCGGATTTTTACCCCGTGCTCACCTGCGGGGGCAGACCGATCACGCAAAACCTGGCATAGGTGCTCTGCAGGCGCGCATTCAGCGCATCTGACGAAAGATCGGCCATACGGGGAAACATACGGTTGAGCACCATCACTGCCTTTGCGGCTGCGGGCGTCAGCTGCAGGCCAGACCATTTGGCCAGGCGCAAACACCGCCCCCCGTAATAATCCTGAATATAGCGCAGATTGCCCGTATCATTGCGCGGCACACTGTGACTGAACAGCGGCGCAGCCGCGAGCACTGCCTTGGTAAAAAAATCCTGCATGACCAGTGAGCGCTCAGGATCAAGCTCGCAGAGATACCCGGCAGAAACAAGGCAGCCGGCGGCATGGGCCAGCCAACCTGCGCACTTGGCCTGCAAGGGAAACTCCGGCAGCTCGGCCAGCATGCGGTCAACCTTTTCGTGCATAAGTGAGTCATGGTGATACATGCGGGATCGGTTTTCCGTCATACCGCCGCCGTGCTTGCGGTAAAGCACCAGCCCATTTGCATTTATACCCACTTTGGCCCCCAGGCCGTAGCCGCGCAACCAGTAATCCTGATCTTCGCAGGATTTTAGGTTTTGATCAAAGAACCCGACACGCCGGGCAAATGATGCTCTTATCAAATAGCTGTGCACAGGGGCAAGGTTGGCATAGCAGGCGTGTACATCCCAGTGGCTGTTCACCAGCGACCAGAGGGTCAGCAGTCTGTCATTTGCCTCTTCTTCCAAATTCATGCAGCGGCAAATACTGATATCCAGACATGGTTGAGCTTCAAAAACTCGCAGATGGCTGGCCAGCACTCCTTCCGCAAAAAGATCATCGGCATCCAGGAATGCTATGAACTCGCCGCGCGCCGCGCGCAAACCGGTATTCCGAGCTTCTGATAATCCCATATTTTTCTGATGGATATAATGGACCCTGGTTTTTAGATCGGCGACAACTTCGGCGGTATTATCCGTTGAGCCATCATCAACCACAATCACCTCGACTTCCATCTCCATACAGTGCTGCTGCGCGATGCTGGCAATGGAATACGGAAGAAATTTTGCGTGATTATAGCTAGGGATAATTACGGAAATAAGTGGAGGGGAGGCCATATTCACTCCTATTCCGAACTGAAAAATACAGATCGGGCAGAGGACAAGCCTCTGCCCGCCCATACACTGCGGTTATATCGACAGCCCCGCGCGGGGCGCATCAAAAAAAGACTTGCCTCAGCTCTTCCAAATAAAGGTAAACACCTGCTCCACATCGGGGTGCAGGGTGTGGTGCACAGGGCAGCTTTGGGTGCAGCGCTCGATTACCGCCTTTTCCTTGGCGGAATATTCACGGTCGGGCATTTTGAAGGTCACTTCGATCTTGCCGATGCGGCGCGGGTCGGCGCTCATGGTTTTGTTGATCTCCATCTCTGTGCCGGTCACGTCCACGCCATGCGTCTTTGCATAAATGCCGATAATGGTCATGGCGCAGGCCCCAAGGGCTGTGGCGCACAGGTCGGTGGGCGAAAAAGCCGCACCCAGGCCCTGATTGTCCGAGGGGGCGTCCGTGATGATTTTTGTGCCGCTCTGGTTGTGGACGCACTCCACGCGCAGATCCCCAAGATATTTTGCGCTGACGGTAGCCATGGCAACTCCTGCGGTTTTGCCGGTCAAACGGCAGTTACGGGTGATTAACCAAAAACATTATGCTCGCGCAGCGTGTTGCAGGCAATAGCCAGCAGGGTCAGCCCGCCCAGCAGCTCTGCCCATCCGTTGACCGCGCAGAGGTTGGCCAGCGCCTTGCCCAGATACACGCCCACAGCGGTAATGACCGCGCAGACCAGACCGATCATCAGGGCCGGACTCCAGACAGAAGTTCCCAGAATGGCAAAAGAAAGGCCCACGGCCAGGGCGTCAATGCTTGTGGCAACGCTCAGCACCAGCAGGTTACGCCCCGCAGTGGGATCCACCGAAGGACGCGGACAGGAGGAACTCGCCCGTAGGGCCGAAAGCCCCGAAAGCGCCATCTTGCCGCCTATCCAGCCCAGCAGGGCAAAGGCGATCCAGTGATCCCACGCTTCCATATAAGAACGCACGGTAATACCCAGATACCACCCCACCACCGGCATGGCGAACTGAAAAAAACCGAATGCCGCAGAAAGACGGAAGTAATGACGCGCCTGCGGCGCGCGCAGGGCGCAGCCCGAAGCCAGGGCAACGGCAAACGCGTCCATGGAAAGGGCAACGGCCAGGAGCAGAACAGCAAAAAACGACATAAAAACCCCATGCTGCGGTGCGCAATGACCGCCCAAATTGATTGCAGAGTGGCGTGAACTATAGGGCAAGGGCCGCTCAGGAGCAAGAGAGGTCTTTCGCTTGCGGCTGACACGGCCTCGGGATACAAGGCTGGGTATGCAAACTATTCCTTCTTGGCTTTTCTGCTGGCAATGGATTGCCGCTGTTCTGACCCTGGGCGCAAGCGCCGCTTCGGCCATGCCCGTTATTATTGCTCTCACCCTGGCCACGGGCAGACGAGGCCAGGCCAGGTTCAGCGCCTATGGCGCGCGCACCCTCGCCCGCTGCGCTGCGGGGCTGGCTGTTCTTGGCCCGCTGCTGGCCGCAGGCAGTGTTCTTGCCCTGCTGGCAAGCGTGCGCAGCACGGAACATATGTTTGAAGGCGTGTCGTTATGGATGCCCGCCATGCTGCCCTACACAACGGCGGTTGCCGCATGGCTGGCTGGCATAATCTGCCTGCTGCTGTATCTTGCGGCTGACCGCGCGGCCCCCGTGCCGCAAGCTGCGCAGGATTACTGGCAGCCGGGGCAGATCGGCCTGCGTGTTGGCCTTGCACTGCTGGCGGCCCTCTGCTTTTTTGCCGCGCAGGTTTTGCCCAACTGGCCCTTTTCCGGCCTGCCGCAAGGGCTGAGCATGGGGGATGTGGCCATGGCCGTGCTTCCCAAAACCCTGCACGACTACTTTACCGCATTGGCCCCAGCGGGCAGTGTTGCGCTGATCCTTCTTTCCCTGGTGGCCCGCCACAGCGGAGCCCGATTCACGCTGGCGGACGAGCAGCGCGCTGCCCGCTGGTGCGCCCTGTGGGCCATGGTGGGCTTTATCCCCCGCTGCATTGACCGCTGGGGGCTTGTGATCGGCTTTTCCCTGCGTCAGGGCCCCTTGCCGCAAGGTCTGGCGGAGCAGGCCGTGGGCCTTGTGCCCATGACCCTCGCCATTGCCTGCTGGGTGGGCCTGTTTGTTTTGCGCGCCCCCCGCAAATTTTACTGGCTCAACGTTCTTGGGCTTCTGCTGCTTGTGCTGGGCGCAAGTTTTCCGTTCCTTTTGGCGCTCGGGCGCTGATGCTTGCCCCGCCCACGGGCAGCGCGTATACCCAACTGCACATACGGATTCGATTTTTCCGCAACCCGGAGGTTCCTCATGCGGACTTTGTTTTTTTTGTCCCTTCTCATGCTCTGCCTGACGGTGACAGCCCAGGCTGAACCGCGCTCGTTTACGCTTTTCAGTGCCGACCTGCCCCAGGGCTGGGACGGCGAGGAAAAAATGGGCTTCAAATCGGGCAATCCCGATGAATGCATGCTGATTCTGGGCCTTTCCAACGAAAAGAAAGACGACTACGCCGCGCTCATCAGCATTTTTGTTCTGCCCAATACGCAGAATGACGACAGCGCCTCCATTGCCAACAAGCTGGCCCCCCTTCAGGCCAACGCTTCCCAGCCCCGCCCGCAGGGGCCGTTCTGGACGTTTAACGGCGAACTGCGCAGTCAGGCCTTTCCCGCCCCCGGCGTGACCAAGGTCAACGCCACGGCAGACAAGGTCATTATTGTCATTGTTCAGGATCCTGACCAGCGTGGAGCCGAAGCTGTTTTTGCCAGCCTCAAGGGCCTCACCCCCGAAACGCGCAAGCTGCTCGGCCAGTAAACAGACTCTGCACATAGTTGACGCGGCTTTTGCTCAACAGGCCGTAATGTAAAACACCGGCTGTCCTTCGCAGGGCAGCCGGTGTTTTACATTTATTCCGCTTCAGGCGGGCTTATTCGTGCCAGCCCAGAAACATCTTGTAGGCATCGTTGTTGGATTCTTCCACATGGGGATAGCCCATGGCTTCAACGCGTTTGAGAAAATCCTCAAAAGCTTCCTTTTTTTCATCGGGCGCTTCAAATCCCACAAGCACGCGGCCAAAATCCGCGCCGTGATAGCGGTACTGGAACAGCGAAATGCTGAAATCCACGCGCATGGCGTCCATAAAGTCCAGCAACGCGCCGGGGCGTTCGGGGAAGGTGAAGCGCAGCAAACGCTCGTGCAGAATCTGTGGTGCGTTGCCGCCCACCAGATGCCGCACATGCACCTTGGCCAGTTCGTTATCCGTGAGGTCAATGGCCTCAAAGCCCTTGCCGCGCAGTTCTTTCAGCACCTGGGCCACATCATCGCGCCCGTTGATCTTGATGCCCACCAGCACCCTGGCCTTAACCGGGTCTGAATACCGGGTGCAGAGTTCCGTGATGTTGCGGCTGCCAAAAGAGGCGCACAACTGCCGGAAGCTGCCCACGGTTTCGGGGATGGTCACTGCCAGCAACGCTTCACGTTGCGCACCTATTTCCGCACGGTCAACCACGTGGCTCAGGCGGTCAAAATTCATGTTCGCGCCGCTCACAATGGCTACCAGGGTGGCATCATGCAGATCACCCGCCTTGGCATAGGCCCGCAGACCAGCCAGAGCGAGCGCGCCCGCAGGCTCGGCCACAACGCGGGTGTCTTCAAAAATATCCTTGATGGCACCGCAGATGGCGTCCGTTTCAACGGTGATGATGTCGTCAAGCAGGTCGCGGCACAGAACAAAGGTTTCTTCACCCACCAGCTTGACGGCCACGCCGTCGGCAAACAGGCCCACATCGTGCAGTTCCACCCGCTGCCCGGCCATGACGGAACGCCGCATGGCGTCGGAATCCACAGGCTCCACGCCGATGACGCGGATCTCAGGCCGCAGGTTCTTGATATAGGCGGCAACGCCCGCCGCCATGCCGCCCCCCCCAATGGGGACAAACACGGCATGAATATCGCCGGGGTGCTGGCGCAGAATTTCCATGGCAATGGTGCCCTGCCCTGCGATGACATCCGGGTCGTCAAAGGGGGGGATGTACACGCAGCCGGTTTCCTGAATGAGATCAAGCGTATGCTGCCAGGCATCGCTGAAAGATTCACCGGAAAGCACCACCTGACCACCCAGCCGCTTCACAGCCTCGACCTTGATGGCGGGCGTGGTCACGGGCATGACGATGGTAGCTTCGCACCCCAGCTTGCGCGCGCCAAGGGCAACGCCCTGAGCGTGATTGCCAGCCGAGGCGGTAATAATGCCCCTGCGCAGTTCTTCCTTGGTAAGGTGCGCCATCTTGTTATAAGCGCCTCTAATCTTGAAGGAAAAAACAGGCTGGAGGTCTTCGCGCTTGAGCAAAATATTATTGCCGGTACGGCGCGAAAGACTGACCGCCTCGTCCAGGGGGGTTTCTACCGCCACGTCGTACACGCGGCTCAAAAGGATACGGTTCAGGTATTCGCTGTGCTTGTCCATGAAAATGTCCTTGCGGGGCTTCGCGCATGGCCGCCCTTGCGGTCGAAAAACGCATTTTTGTAAGGCCAATCTTTATATACCCGCAAGAAATGCTTCTCAAGTGCTTACTTTTTAAAATTCGCGCTGCTTCTACGGGCTTACATTCTGTTTTTGACGCGTTTTTCCCCCGCCACGGGGCACATCGGCCCAAGCTTGCCCCACTGTTGCATATCTGTACAGCTACAGGCCATTGCGCTATGCTTGCCGAATGACCGAACTGACTTCCGAATTTTCCCAGTCTGAAACGCATGGCCTGACCGAATACACGCCGCACATTTCAGTGCGCGCAGCAGGCCGCCTGTGGCAGCTCACCCGGGCCGCCGACCTTGAGCAGCTTTGGGACGCCATGACGGCCTCGCCCGATGATTTTGACGATGAGCGCCTGCCCTACTGGACGGAACTCTGGCCTTCAAGCGTTGCCCTGGCGGGCTGGCTTGCGCAGCAACGGCAATGCATTGCCGGGCAGGCCTGCCTGGATATAGGCTGCGGTCTGGGCCTCACCGCCATGGTGGGCCAATGGCTTGGCGCAAAGATGACTGCCATGGACTATGAGGAAGCCGCCCTGCACTTTGCGGCCCGCAATGCCGATATCAACGAAGTGCCGCAACCGCTGTGGACAGTCATGGACTGGCGGCGGCCCGCCGTGCGGGCGCAGAGCATGCACCGCATCTGGGGCGGCGATATCATGTATGAAAAGCGTTTTGTGGCGCCGGTGCTGCGCTTTCTTGACCATGCCCTTGCCCCTGGTGGCGCGGCATGGGTGGCGGAGCCGGGCCGCACAGTGTACGATGCTTTTCTGCACGCGCTGCAAAACGGCGGCTGGCAAGGCAGACGGGTGTATCACGAAACAGTGGATCCCCTTTACGCCCAGCCCGTGCCCGTTACCGTACACGTTTGGGAAATCAGCCGCCGGGCCTGAGTTCGGGGCGTTCTTCAACCACAGCAATCAGCCCTCACGGGCCATACGGGAAATACCATGGGAAACCTGGCGCGCTTCGGCGTTTCTTTGGATGAAGATCTGCTGGAACCTTTTGACCAGCTGTGCAAACGCAAAAGCTATCCCAACCGTTCAGAAGCCATACGCGACCTTATCCGCAAGGCTCTGGTGGAAGAACGCTGGAGCAACGACGCTTCCGGCGCGGGTACGCTCACCCTGGTGTATGACCACCACAAAAACGATCTGGCCCGTCGGCTCATGACTATCCAGCACGATGACCACGATCTTATTGTCACCACGCTCCACGTGCATCTGGATCACTACAACTGCCTTGAGGTGCTGGTGCTCAAGGGCGAACCCAAGCGTTTGCGCGCCCTTGCCGACAAACTGATCTCCTGCCGCGGCGTCAAGCACGGCACTTTTACCGCTACTACTACAGGACAGGATCTGGCATAATGGAAGACGTACAGAGCCACGCCCCGCAGGTTGCCCTGAATATTGACCGCGTGGGCGTTCGCGAGCTGAAGCTGCCCCTGCTGGTGCGCGACCGCTGCCAGGGAACGCAACAGACCGTGGCTACCGTAGACCTTGGGGTGGACTTGCCTTCATCCTTTAAGGGTACCCACATGAGCCGCTTTGTTGAGGCTCTGGAGCAATGGAACGACGAGATCAGCTATCAGTCCGTGCGGCGGCTGCTGGTCAATATCAAGGAACGGCTTGGCGCGCGGCGGGCCTATGCCCGGTTCTGCTTTCCCTATTTTATTGTCAAAAAGGCCCCTGCCTCGGGCAGCCCGGCCACGGTAGCTTACGAATGCCGCCTCACCGGCGAGCTGGACGACAAGGGGCAGTCGTTTGTTCTTGAAACAGATGTTCCGGTCATGACTGTCTGCCCCTGCTCCAAGGCCATCAGTCGAGAGGGCGCGCACAGCCAGCGGGCCATGGTGCGCATGCGTTTGCGCATGCGGGCTTTTTCATGGCTTGAAGATTTCATTGATATTGCCGAAGAATCCGGCTCGTCCGCCGTCTACACCCTGCTCAAGCGCGAGGATGAAAAATTCGTCACAGAGAGCGCCTTTGCCCGCCCCACCTTTGTGGAGGATGTGGTGCGCAACGTGGCGCAAAAGCTCACGGCCCACGGGCAGGTGGAGTGGTTCAGCGTTGAGGTGGAGAGCATGGAATCCATCCACAACCACAATGCCTTTGCCCGCATTGAACGCGATCTCTCAGTTCGCTGACATGCCGCTCTGGCTGTGATGACACAGACGCCTAGCAGCAGTATTTTCTGAGTATGCGATACTACTCTGAAAATCTGCCCCGACCCTTGATTGCAAAAAACCGCCAACACCCGCCAACCGGGCCAAAAAAAAGTTTTTGTATTCGGGTAATACTTGTGCTAGTTAAGCCGTAAGGTGTGAATGATGAGTAGCAGTAGCCTACAGATCGGCGCATCAGCCTTGAATGCCTTTTCGTGGGGCACGGCTGTTACAGCGCATAATGTAG
>NZ_DASQOG010000010.1:0-15240 GCF_035644575.1 Desulfovibrio sp.
GAAAATATTCTGAAAAGCAGGTAGTAAATAACAAATTTCTATAAGGGATGTGCGGATGATTAAATGGCAAGAGGTATTCAGCAAGGACGGTCTGCCCTGGCAGGACGCTACCCAGTTGTCCTCTTCGATTGCCGTAAGCGACTTGCAGCAGCTCAAGAAAATGCTTGATGCCGTGCATATCCGCCTGTGTCTTGTCAAACCCTATCAGGAAAACAAGAACTACCCCCTTGTGGAAGCGCGCGAGCTTTTGCCATCGTTTGACAACGACATGTTTGAATACAAAGAGCTGCCCGGCTTTGCCATGGTGGCTTTTGCCCGCCAGCTCGACTATTTTTCAGAAATTTTTCAGTTCGATCGCCTGCACCCCGTAATTACCGAAGGCGACGGGGCATGCTGCCCGCTGGAAAATCAGGTCATGGTGCAGAACCTGCAAACTCTGGCCTCGCGGCTGCCGCGCGTGCATCAGGATATTTTTCGCCAGCAGTTCCGCTCGTCAGATACCGTTGTGCTTGAAACCTACCCTGCCCTCATGCCCTACCTGCTCAGCATGGACAGGGCGCACGTGCTGGCCTGGGGCGCGGACAAGCAGTTTCATCTGGCCGGAATATTCGCTTCCTTTCCGTCGGATATCGACAGCGAACTGAAGCGCTTTGGCATCCGCATCGGCAAGTTCGTATACGGCGACAGCGATATTTACGAACGCAACCGCATGTTTGTGTACCAGTACCTCATGGAGCTTTACGGCTTCCCCATTGTTTCAGAGCGCCGCACCTCGAGCGCGCTTTTTGCCCGCAAGCTGCACAAGATGGGCGAGCGCTTTTTGCTGCGCGTGCTGGGGCAGACGGACAGAACCATCACCACCTACATGGCCAATGGCGAGAACACGCGCTATCCCCTGCTGGAAAAAGTGGCCCTTGTGGCTGTGGACGCCGATCAGGACGAAGCGCTGAGCGCCATTGACCGCGATGGATTTTTTCTGGACAAGCCGCGCCGTGTGGTCATTCTGCGCATCAAATACCGCCAGCACACCTTTGACGCCAGCAACGTGCGGCAGGACCGCGCGCTCTCCGTGGTGGCGCAGGAGGTGCTGCACCCCATCACGGGCGAAGCGCTCACCGGGCTTAATATCATCAAGGACACCTCCAACATGTTCCTGCGCCTCAACGACATTGTGCGCGGCGAATATACGGGGCGCATCATCTACAAGCGCACCGAGGTGGTGGAAAACACGGGCACGCACGAAAAGCGGCTCAAATTCCTCTATAGCTGGCTGACCAAGCATCAGCGCCGCATGATCAGCTATAGTGACGAATTTTTCTCCAATGTAAGCAAAGTGTTGACCAACTACCTCTTTTCGCCAGACAATGACGAGGCTTTTGAAAACCTGCGCGAGCTGTATCAGGAAGTCTGCACCCGGTTCAGCTACATTCAGCAGGCCCGGCGTGTGCGCATACTGGAAGACCTGTGCCAGCGCACCTTCAAGGGCGCGCGCATCACTTACCAGCAGATGTTCCGCGAGGCCCTGAACCTGCTCAACGAGCTGAAGTTTGAAATCGTCAGTTTCTTCCCCGGTCTGGTTGACGCCGTCATCGACTGTGTGGAAAGAATCCTGCGCGACAGTTATCTGCAACGCAAGTACGTTGAACCGCCGGAAGACACCCTTACCCCGGCCGGTCAGGAAATTCGTAAAAATTACAGACGTCTTGTTTCATTGCAGGACGGTTTCAAGGCTGTGCGCAAGGCGCGCAGCGGCAAGGAAAACGTGGTGGCATGAGCGTACCGTTTTTTTATCTGGCCCCTGAACTCTGGGGCGACACACCTCTTCTTGAAGGGCAGGAAGCCCGGCATCTGGGGCAGGTTCTGCGCGCGGAACCCGGCACCGAAGTGGGCCTTCTGGATGGCCGGGGCCGCTCGGGCATATTTGTGGTCTGCAAGGTGGGCAAAAAGAACGTGCAGCTCCAGCGCGTTTCTGAAACTGTCACCCCTGCTCCGCATTCGCGGGCCATTGTGGCGCTGGCCTACAGCAAGGCCGTGCGGCGCGGATTTTTTATGGAAAAGGCCGTGGAACTTGGCGCGCACGGCGTGTGGCTGTGGCAGGGCGACCACAGCCAGGGCAAACTTTCTGCCGCCGCGGAAGAAGCCTGCCTTGGGCAGATGATCGCCGGGGCAAAGCAGAGCGGCAACCCCTGGCTGCCTGAAGTACGCGCCCTCTCGGGCGGTGTGGATCAGCTCATCCATCTTTCGCACAGTGCCGACCACCGCATTCTGCCTTGGGAACTTCAGGACGGCGTGCATATGCTCACCCCGGAAATGGCGGGCCAGCCCGGCCTTACCGTCTATGTGATCGGCCCCGAAGGCGGTTTTTCACAAAGGGAGCTGGCAGCCCTGAAAGCCGCCCACTTTACCGCCGTGAGCCTTGGCGCGCGCGTATTGCGCTGTGAAACCGCCGCAACGCTCTGCCTTGGCCTGCACTGGTGGGGTTCGCAGCTTGGCGGCAAGGCCGATGCCACCCAAGGGAGCGGAAAGTGACCGTAAGCAAGCCGCTGCCGGAGCGCATGCGGCCCGATGATCTGGCGCTTTTTCTGGGTCAGACCCATCTTGGCGACCGCCTGCGCTCACTTATGAAGTCCGGGCGTTTGCCCAGCCTGCTTTTTTTCGGCCCGCCCGGCTGCGGCAAATCAACCATGGCCCTGCTGCTGGCTAAATCATCTGGCAAACCCTATCTGCGCTTGAGCGCGCCCGAGGCAGGCTTGCAGCATCTGCGGCGCTCGCTGACGGGTGTGGAAATTCTTGTGCTGGACGAACTGCATCGGTTTTCCAAGGCGCAGCAGGACTTTTTTTTGCCGCTGGTGGAATCTGGCGAACTGACCCTGCTTGCCACAACCACGGAAAACCCCTCGTTCAGCGTCACGCGTCAGTTGCTTTCGCGCCTGCATGTGCTGCGGCTGCGTCCCCTGGGCCGCCCTGAGCTTATGGAGCTTGCGCGGCGCGGCGCAAAAGACCTGCAGCTTGAAATGACCGATGATGTGGCCGACCTGCTGGCCGGGGTTTCGCACGGCGATGCCCGCACCCTGCTGAACCTTGTGGAATATGTGGGTGCCCTGCCGGAAGACAGGCGCGATCTGGAGCATATAAAGGCGGCGCTGCCCGAGGTGCTCATTCGGCACGACAAGGACGGCGACAACCACTATGAACTGGCCTCGGCGCTCATCAAGTCCATTCGCGGCAGTGATGTGGATGCGGCCCTGTACTATCTGGCCTGCCTGCTTGAAGGCGGCGAAGACCCGCGCTTTGTGTGCCGCCGCCTGATACTCTCCGCATCGGAAGATGTGGGGCTGGCCGACCCGGACGCTCTGGGGCTGGCCGTGGCCTGTCAGCAGGCCGTGGAATTTGTGGGCATGCCGGAAGGGTTCATTCCGCTGGCGGAAACCGTCACCTATCTGGCCCTTGCCAAAAAGAGCAACACCTCCTACGCGGCCTACCTCAACGCCGCCCGCGAGGTCAAACTCAACGGAACGCGCCCGGTGCCGCTGCATCTGCGCAACCCTTCTACCCAGTTGCACAAGGAATGGGGCTACGGCAAGGAATACAAGTACCCCCACAACTACCCGGAATCGTGGATCGAGCAGTCATACCTGCCCACAGAACTGGAAGGCCGCAGGTTCTACCAGCCGCGCGACAACGGCGAAGAACCCCGCCTCAGCCAGTGGTGGCGCAAACTGCATAAAATCAAAAAAACGGATGAATAGGCATGAACCCCTTTGTTGACGGCGCTTTTGAAGCCAAGTTTCTCACGGGCGACACATACAGCAGTCAGCCTGCCAGTGCGGGCTTTTTCAGCCGTATGCTGCCCTCGCTCAGCTTTTACAGCCGCCTGTTTCTCGGCCCGGTGCGCTGGCTGTGTTCCAGAGCGTCCAAGGGACAGTGCGACGATGCCGCCTGGGTGTATGCCAGCGCGTGGGTGGCAGACCTTGTGGAGCGCATGGGCTGCCCCATCCAGATTGAGGGTATGGACGCCATTGAAGCCGTGGACGGCCCCTGCCTGATTGTGGCCAACCACATGAGCACGCTGGAAACATTCATGCTTCCGGCCATGATCCGGCCCCGCCGCCAGGTGACCTTTGTGGTCAAAAAAAGTCTCACCACCATGCCGTTTTTTGGCCCGGTGATGTGCTCGCGCGACCCTATTGTAGTTGGGCGCAGCAACCCGCGCGAAGACCTCGCAGCCGTGCTGAACGGCGGGCTGGAGCGCCTGAAAAAGGGCATTTCCATCATTGTATTTCCGCAGCACACCCGCTCGCGCGAGTTTAATCCGCAGCAGTTCAATTCCATCGGCGTCAAGCTGGCTAAAAAGGCCGGAGTGCCCATTGTGCCTCTGGCCCTCAAAACAGATGCCTGGGGACAGGGCAAAAAAATCAAGGAACTTGGCCCGGTCAAACCCGGCCTGACCATACGCTACACCTTTGCAAGCCCCCTCTCCATTACCGGGCAAGGCAAGGAAGAACAGGCGGCAATCTGCCAGCATATCGAAAGCCACCTCGGCAAATGGCAGCAACTGGACGGCATCAACGAGTAGCCTGATTTTTAGGGATATTTTGCGGATATGACGTTCAAGGGCGGGGTTTACCCCGCCCTTGTTATTTAGGAAGCACTCAGTTTTTTTCAGACATGGCAAAGCAGTTAGCTGGCCTGAACTTTGCCCTGCCCAAAGTTTTCACACGGCTCAAGTTATTCCCTGCTCTCGCCTGCTGCTGCCTGTTCAGCGCTCTGGGGCTGCTCGGCCCGATTACCATGCCCCTCTGCGGCTGCCGCAGCATTTCTGCGCGCCAGATAACGCTCAAAGTCCTTTACCGCCAGCGGTACGCTGAACAGGTACCCCTGAAACAACGTGCAGCCCATGTTCAGCAGGGCCCTTTTCTGCTCGCGGTTTTCCACTCCCTCGGCCACGGTGGTCAGACCAAGACTTTGCGAAAGCGCGATGATGATGCTGGCGATGGCGGCATCGTTGGGGTCAGTGAGCAGGTCGCGAATGAACGAACGGTCAATCTTGAGCTGATCAAGCGGGAGCAGCTTGAGATACGTCATGGACGAATAGCCCGTGCCAAAGTCATCCAGCGAAAACCGGATGCCCAGATTGCTCAATTTGACCATGGACGCTATGATTTCCTGCATGTTCACAGCCAGCTGACTTTCGGTCAGTTCCAGCTTCAGCAGGCCGGGGTCAATGCCCGCTTGCCGCACAGCTGCCGTAACATCCCGTACAAAATCACTTTCGCGGAACTGGCGGGCGCTTACGTTGATGGCAATTGTCAGATTTGCAAACTCGGGCATCTCAGCCCAGCGCCCAAGCTGGCTGCACGCCTCCCGCACCACCCATGCCCCTATGCGGGCAATCATGCCGTTTTCTTCTGCAAGAGGAATAAATTCGGCAGGCGGCACAATACCACGCTTGGGGTGTTGCCAGCGAATCAGCGCTTCTGCGCCAAACACCGTGTCATCCACGCTGATCAGCGGCTGATAATACAGCACAAACTGCTCAAGCCGTATGGCTTCCTCAAGATCCCGCTCAAGCTCTATGCGCTCCATGACGGTTTGCTGCATGGCCGGATCAAAAAACCGCACGGTATTTCTTCCGGCATCTTTAGCCTGATACATGGCAAGATCCGCCTGCTTGAGCAGTTCATCCGGAGTGATGCTCTGCTTGCCGAACAGGGCAACGCCGATACTGGCTGTGCAGTTGCAGGTAATGCCCTCCACAATAATTGGCTCGCGTACGGCAGTGAGAATTTTGCGGCAGATGAGTGCCACGGCCTCAGCAGCCTCCTCGCTGTTGCCCGACAGGCCATGCAATAACAAAACAAATTCGTCGCCGCCAAAGCGCGCCACCGTGTCGTCTGCCGGGACAATGGCAAGCAGTCGCTGCCCGACCTGCCTGAGCAGATTGTCGCCGTGCGCATGACCGAGGGTGTCGTTGATCGTCTTGAACCGGTCGAGGTCAATAAACAGCAGCGCGCTGAACTTGTCCGTGCGCATGCCCACCGCAATCGCCTGCCGGATGCGGTCCGTAAGCAGGGGGCGGTTGGCAAGACCGGTCAGCTGATCGTAGTAGGCCAGCTCATTGATGCGGGCTTCGTTGTGGCGGCGCTCTTCTTCCCAGGTAAAATTATCCAGCGCAAAGCTGACGTTCAGGGCCATTTCCCCCAAGAGCTCGCGCACCTCTGCATCAAAGGCTCCGGCATCGTCGGCGTAGAGTGTCAAATTTCCAACAACTTCTCCACGTTGGCGCAAGGGGAGCGCACCAACAGAAAGAAAGCCCGTTTTGCGCACAAGCTGCCACCAGGGCGCAAGCCTGGGGTCAGTTGTGGTGTCGTCTGACCAGACAGACTCGTTGTTTCGGATAGCGCAGCCCGTTGGCCCGGACCCTTTGGGGTCAGACGCCCATACAGATATGTCGAGCCTTTGCAGATCAACATTGCTCAGGCCAAATGACGCAACGGGCTGCACATTGCCTGTCTGCTTTTCAACAAGGCCAATCCAGGCTCCCTTCATGCCGCCAGCTTCCACCGCAGCCCGGCAGACCTCTGCAAAAAGGTCGTTTCTGCCAGAACAGCGCACAATGGCCTGATTGCACCTGCTGAGCGCCGCGTACATTTGTGAAATACGGTTTGCCCGCCCCTGCGCAAATTTTCTTTCACTTATATCCGTACACAAAAATGCTATGATTCCAGCTTCTGAGCGATAGGCAACAATATCTGCCCACAGGTTGTTGCCTGCAAGATAAAATTCAAAATGAGATGGCTCGCCGGTTTCCGCAGTGACTATGAGCGGATTCACCCAACGGGCTGTTTCGCTGGTTTTGGGGCTGATTCTTTCCAGCAGTGTTTTGCCGATAACATCGTCCCGCTCCGCCTTGAATACATCGCAGTAGGCCTGGTTGATCTCAACCAGCCTGAAATCGCAAATTTTTCCGTCTGGCGCAAAGACCGGTTCGCACAGGGCCATGCCCGCCTGCATATTGTCAAAAAGGCCTTTGTAACGCTTTTCGCCCAATTCAAGAGCCTTGAGCTGACGGGTGTAGCTCATGCCGCTCCAGAATGAAATAAACACGCAGACTATCCATAATAAACCCAGTGAAATAATGTCCTGCCGCCATTTGGCAAGTACGGCCTGCTCGTACAGGCCAATAGAAAGATACAGGGGCCATTGGCGGAGCTTGCGATAAAACGCGATCCTTTTTTTATCGCCAAAGTCTGCACGCCTGTGGTGGTAGATGCCTGGGGCGGCATCGTGTTCAATAAGTTTTCGCAACGGGGGCGACGGCTTGGCGTCAAGCCAGAAACGTCCGCGCGGGTACTGCGTGACAAGACCAAGCTTTTTGTCCCATAGGGTGGCAACGGCGCTTGGGCCAACAATGACGGCTGAAGCCATGATGTCCGAAAACATGTCGATGGAGACAGCACAGGCCACAACGCCGCCAAACGAACCGTCGGGCAACAAATAGCGCATGGAAAGCACAATGATGGGCCGCGTCCACAACTGGCTGTAAAATGGGTGGGAAATAACAAGCCCAGGGGAGGGATTATTGCGAAGCTGGACAAAGTGGTCGGCGTTGGTGATGGACATCTCGCCAGAAAGCGCGCGGGGAGAAGCGTACACTACCCGCCCCTGCGTATTTGTCAGCAAAAAGCCAAGAGTGTCGGGCAAGCGCTCATCAAGATTTTTGCCATAGGCTTCAAAACGCTCCCATGAGACATCACCGCGCAGTGCCTGCTGTTGCGCTTCATCAACCGCGCCCAGCAGGGCAAGGTTGATTTTCTCAAAACGCCAGGAAAGAACATCATCAATGGATCGGGACACACTTTCAAGCGTGTTGGCGGCTGTGGCGAGTTCCTGGTGCCTGATACCTACTAGAGCAAAAATAATAATGCCCAGAACAAGCAGGTTGATTATGGCAATGACCCATAGCTGCTTGTGGGAATGCAGCCTGGATAATTTGCTTCGTTCTGGATCTGAACGAAGGTTTGGCTGGGAATCAATCATATGAACCCCGCATCGGCAGAATGCGTCAACTCCCAAAAAACAGAACAGATGGCAGCAAGTGGAGGCAAAGGAGGCCATGCAGTTTTCAAAAAAAGTGAATGGCAAAAGGATGTTACGGAAATATGGAAATTAAAAACCTATAGCAATAAACCTACTCCAAATATTTGTTCCAAGCAAGTTCATGACCCGATATTATAAACTGATATAGCATAATTCCGCAGTTTAACACCTTAAATGCTCAAGAAATCAACCCACTGAAACTCTGTTTTTTCCCATCCTTTTTGCATGGTAAAGCGCAGTGTCCGCCCTGTGGATCAGGCTGTCCTGAGTATCATAGGGGCGCATTTCTGCAAGGCCGATGCTCACCGTACAGTGCAGCCCGTCTGCAAAACTGAATTCTTCAATCCGGCGGCGGAGCTTCTCTGCAATTTCCCCGGCTTCATTGGCACCTGTTTCTGGCAAAAGCACAAGAAACTCCTCCCCACCCCAACGCCCGGCAATATCCTGCGGGCGCAGCACAGCGACAGCCAGGGCGCTCAGGGCCTGCAACACGCCGTCACCAGCAAGATGCCCAAAGGTATCGTTGACATTTTTGAAGTTGTCCACATCCAGCAACAGAACGGAAAGAGGAAGTTCGCGCTGGTGCGAGCGCAGCATGGCCTCGGCCATATCGTCTGAAAGCTTTTGCCGGTTGGCAAGGCCTGTGAGCTTGTCGGTATTTGAAATATGCAGCAGCACTGCATTCAGCCGCCGCAGCCGGTACGTCCAGTAGCCCCAGAGCAGGGCAATGACAGCGCCTATCCCGCCGCCAAAAACAAACCACATGGGGTTGATGGCTGACTGCACGTTGATGGAAATGTGCTGGTTTACCACCCTTCCCCGTTCCTGCGGTGTTATGGACATCACGCCCTTGTCCAGAATATTGCGCAGGGTGACATCATTCTTGCTTACGCCAATGCGCAGGTGATTCATGTACATGGGCAATTGCCCGGCAATTTTCAGATTGAACAACCCGTTTGTGCGTATGGTGTAGGCGGCCACCATCAGGGAACGCATGGTCATGGAGCTGCGGCGGCTTGAGACCATTTTCATTGCCTCATCCTCTGACCGCACAAGTTTGATCTCAAGATTGGGATACCGCTCCCTGATCAGACCTTCCATTGCCGTGCCTTCGGGAAAGACGATGGATTCGTGCTCAAGCGCTGCCGGATCAGAAATATAATGATGTTCTTCGCGGGTTATGAACACGTTGGGGTCACTGAACAGGGGCGAGGTAAAGATAAGCCATTCGCTGCGTTCAGTGGTCTGATTGAGAAAACTCAGCACCTTGCACTGTCCGCTCTTGGAAAAAGCCAGGCTTTCATTCCAGTCGGCGGTGCGCACCAGCTCAAACTCAAGACCGGTTCTGTCTGCGACCAGGGCCAGAAGATCGGCTGCAATGCCCACGTGTTTGCCCGATGCGTCTATCTGCTCATAAGGGACCCAATCAGGGTCAACGCACAGGGTAACCTTTTTATGTTCGCGCAGGTAGGTCTGTTCGGTGGGGGTAAGGCTCACATCGCCAATATGGGCGATAGCCGTATCGAACGCGCATGCCCCTCCTGGCAATGCCTGCAAAACAAGCCAGACAAGCCCACTGCACAATGCTTTGGAGACGCGGTTGGTTGCGGCAACAAGTTGAATTGGCATCCACTCTCCCAGGCTTGAACACAGGCCGCTTTTTACAACAGTGAGATCACTTGCTTGTGCAGCCATAAAACCGTGCGGATCAAAAAATCTGCTTACGACCTGCCCCCGGCGGTGAAACAATCATTCCATAACCTGCATATGAATGATTTTCGCCAGTCCTGCAATGGTGGAAAGGGGATCCACGCTATTTTCATAAACTTGGAAACGAGAAGTGGGAGAGCAAGAGAACCTGCCACAACCGCATGATAAAAGCCCGCTCGGGCCTGAAACCGCAGGCTACTGCGCTTTCCTGAACCGGAACGGGCTTTTAACAAACAACCGGAATAGTGGAATCAGGCAGCCCGCACCTTGCGGGTCGTGCCAACTCTGGCAGCTTTTTTGACATAGGGCACGTACTGCGCATCCATGCCCATGATGTGCTGCACAAGCCAATCTTTAAGGAAGGAAAGCAGATCCATGCTCAGGGTTATTGTCCCCTGCTTGAGGCCCTGCTCCACTTCATTGACCTTGGCCTCAAAGTCGCGGTGGATCTGAAGATGTTCCTTGGTGGAGGGGTAATCGGAGTGGACAAAGTGCTTTTCTTCATCCCTGAAGTGAGTACTGGTATAGTCGCGGAGCTTGCGCAGAATGCCAAGCATTTCTTGCGCGCTGCTGTTATTGGTCATGGCGCTGTGCAGATCGTTAATATAGTCAACAAGCAGGCGATGCTGGCTGTCTATATCATTTATGCCAAGATCCATATTACGCGTCCACTGCACAAATTTGCTTGAAGACGCACGATCATAGTCGCCGCTTGCGAGGGCGCCTACAATCATGTCCAGCTCTTCCATGCCGCCCTGAAATGTCAGCAGCGCAGCAGTAAACACCTTCATATTGCCAGAGGTCTGCTCCGCCACTATGCGGATTTCGTCCAGGGCCTTATTGGCGTCTTCAATATTTTCCGACTGCACTCCGGCGGTGGCGGCCACAGCCTGCAAATGCTGGGCTGTGCCGGACATGGTCTCCAGAATTTCGCGCATGCGCTCGCCAGCTACAGAGGCGGAACTGGCGCCTTCAAGGCTGAGGCGCGCGGCGGCATCCACAGTTTCGGCATTTCGGTGGGCCTCATGCTGAATGGCCTTTACGGCGTCTTCAACTTCCCGCGTGGCGCCCATGGTTTTTTCCGCGAGCTTGCGCACTTCGTCGGCCACAACGGCAAAACCGCGCCCGGCCTCGCCAGCCCGCGCCGCCTCAATGGCTGCGTTAAGGGCCAGCAGGTTGGTCTGGTCGGCAACTTCATTGATGACAGCCATCACCTTGCCGATATTGCTGGCTTTTTCTCCAAGCCCCGCCATGGCTTCCTTGAGCTGCACAATGGTATTTTTGAGTTGCTCAATGGAACTAACAGCGCCGTCAACCTGCTCCTTGCTGGCAGACGCGCTGCCGCTGGCCGTTTGCGCGTTTTCCGAAAGCTCGCGCACACGCATGGATGATTCGTGCGCACCCTGAGAGACTGCGTCCATAGCGCCGCCGGTTTCGTTCAGGCGGTCTCGCTGTACGGCAACCCCCTGGTTCACTTCCGTAACCAAGGTTGCGAGGTTCTGGGCTTCGGCAGAGAGTTTGGCGCAAACAGTATGCGCCTTGTGCAACACGGCATCGCCCTTTTCAAATTTCTCACTCAAGGCAGTATTTTCGGCTTGCGCTGCTTGCAGCTTTGCCTGAAGCGCCGCATTGTTGCCTTCAAGCCCGGCAGTGCGTTGCCGCTCTACAGCCAGATTCTCTTCTGCCGAACGCAGCCGACCAAGGCAATAGGCAAGGCGTTCCAGATTATTTGCGCCGCCGGATTCGCCAGCGCGGCTGGCGACTTCATCCATCTGCTCGCGCATCTGCCTAGCCTCGGCCAGGGCGCGCAGCCATATTATTGCATCAACCGCCAGGCAGGCAGCGACACCGCCCAAGACAAGCCACAACAATCCGTCAATTTTTCCAACAACCGCCAAAATAATCAGCATGGCAAAAGCAAATGCATGGGAAATAAAAACCATAAACCCACCCTTGTCGGAAAACGGATAATTGTGCCCGAGGCTGAAAAACAGCCTCCCAGTAAACCAAGTGAAACAATCATATTATCGTTTATCGGACATTACAAGCAGCACCAATAGCGCAAAATTTAAAAAAATGTTACATTTGTGCGTCTGATCAAAATTCGGACGACAGCACGTGCGAGGTCAACGCAAGCGGATGTCATATTGACACCAGAGCCAATATTTATAATGATGCCGAGGTATTTTAATGAAAATTTTGATGCAGGTATCCTGCCGCAAACATAACTGCTTGTGGTTCCTGCACTCTCGGGAGCGATTTCACCTTGTAATCGCTCTTAAGGCTGTGCGAGCAAACGCCCGCTTGTGAGGCGCGAGCGCTTTTTACTCGCAGGGTAAACGCCTGAACATGTGACGTAAAATTTTGCGAATACCTTTTCGCATCATTTAATTGCTCAAGAGCGCAGCGACGCCTCCCCCCCAAGGCACCAGTCAGCGATGGATCATGCACTGCTAAGCGCCGCATGGTTTGGTATTTTTCTTTGTCGGTTGCCGCATATCGTTCACAGAAGCGTGAAGCGGCGTGCGCTGAACAATGATAGCGCACCCGGCTTTCTTGCCTGCCAGCATCGGCGCGCCGATGAGCGCAGACACTGCACTCTGGCAGCGAATCAGGGAAACTGTTTGCCGTGGACGTGCTCTTGCACAACGGCACCCCATCGAAACCGGAGCACCGTAGATAACGAGTGCGGGGCTTGGCTTTTATGGGTCTGGCAAACAACATTTTCCAGGTAGTTTTCTTGGGCGGCGCTGCTATTCGGCAACGGGGCGCCGTCTTCCGTAAATGCCATTCCAGGAGGAAACCATGGCGCTGAAGAAATCCATTTTGTCCGCTCTGGCGGCTCTGCTTCTGCTGACCTCTGTTCAGGGCGGTCAGGCACAGGCAGAGGAACTCACCGGGACCTTGAAAAAAATCAAGGATACCGGCGTGATTGTTGTGGGTCACCGTGAATCTTCCGTGCCTTTTTCCTACTACGATCTTCAGCAGAACGTTATCGGCTACGCACAGGACTATTCCAACAAGGTTGTGGAAGCCGTTAAAAAACAGCTGAACATGCCCAATCTCCAGGTGCGCTTTGTGCCCATCACCTCGCAGAACCGCATTCCCCTGCTGCAAAACGGCACCTTTGATTTCGAGTGTGGCTCGACCACCAACAACCTGGAACGTCAGCAGCAGGTTGACTTCTCCAACACCTTTTTTATCATCGGCACCCGCCTGCTGGTCAACAAAGACTCCGGCATCAAGGACTTTGACGGCCTGAAGGGCAAGAATGTTGCCGTGACCTCCGGCACCACGTCTGAAAAGCTGCTGAACAAGATGAATGACGAGAAGGGCCTCGCCATCAACATCATCAGCGTGAAAGACCACGGCGATGCGTTCCGCACCGTGGAATCTGGCCGTGCTGTGGCCTTCTTTATGGATGACGCCCTGCTTGCCGGCGAACGCGCCAAGGCCAAAAAGCCCGCTGACTGGATCATCGTGGGTACCCCGCAGAGCTTTGAAGCCTACGGCTGCATGGTGCGCAAGGGCGACGCCCAGTTCAAGAAGCTGCTTGACGATGTGATTGCAGCGGAACAGAGCAACGGCAACGCCGAAAAGTCCTTTAACCGCTGGTTCATGCAGCCCATTCCGCCCAAGAACATGAACATGAACTTTGAAATGTCTGATGAAATGAAGGCTCTCTTCAAGGCCCCCAACGACAAGGCCCTGAACTGATTTTTGGCATGCCCGGGAGCTTCAGGCGCAAGCGGGCGCTCCCGGGCATGCGTTTAAGCCCGCTGCACCATGAGATACGTTTTTTACACAGGGATGGAACCAACGAATGCAGGCTAACTGGAACTGGGGCATTTTTTTTGAGCAGGCGCCGTTCGGAAACGTCACCTACTTTAGCTGGCTGGTGGACGGCTTTTTGACGACAGTGGCCCTGTCTGTCTGTGCCTGGATCCTGGCTTTTCTTCTGGGCTCTTTTTTCGGTATTCTCCGCACTCTGCCCAACAAGATTCTGAGCAACATTGGCGCAGCCTATGTGACCATTTTTCGCAACATACCTCTTATCGTTCAGTTTTTCATATGGTACCTTGCAGCACCCGACCTGCTGCCCTACAAAGCAAGCGTATGGTTTAAGGCAGAACTGAACCCCAACATTCAATTTTTTATCATTTCCACCTGCGCGCTGGGTTTCTTTACCGGGGCGCGCGTCTGTGAGCAGGTCAGATCGGGCATTCAGGCCCTTTCGCACGGGCAACGCTACGCCGCGCTGGCCCTTGGCCTGACGCTGCCGCAAACCTACCGGCACGTTTTGCTGCCCAACGCCTACCGCATCATTATTCCGCCGTTGACCTCAGAAATGCTCAATATGGTCAAAAACTCCGCTGTGGCATCAACTGTGGGCCTTATCGAACTGACCGCGCAGGCCAACCGCCTTCTGGAATTTTCCGGCTACGCGTATGAATCGTTTATTGCGGTTACGCTTGCCTACGCCTTCCTGAATTTTGTGGTCATGCGTTCCATGAAGCTGCTGGAAAACAAAATGCGTTTGCCTTCCACCAGTGCAGGAGGCAGAAATGTTTAGCATAGACTGGAGCATCATCCAGCAGAGCCTGCCCCTGCTTGCGCAGGGGGCATTGGTAACGCTCAAGATAACCATCACGGCCATTGCCTTTGGCATGGTGATAGGCACATTGCTTGCTGTGGCGCGCATTTCTGTTTATGCGCCCATGCGCTGGCTCTCCGCCGCCTATGTGAACTGCTTCCGCTCCATCCCCCTTGTGATGGTGCTGCTGTGGTTCTATCTCATCGTGCCGCAATTTTTGACTTCTTTCTTCAATCTTTCGCCGCAAACAGACATCCGGCTTGTTTCCGCCATAGTGGCCTTTACCGCATTTGAGGCGGCCTACTATGCAGAAATTATCCGGGCGGGCATGCGCAGTGTTTCCAGCGGCCAGTATGCGGCATCCCTTGCGCTTGGCATGACCAAGTCGCAAACAATCACCTATGTCATCCTGCCGCAGGCATTCCGCGTTATGACGCCCCTGCTGCTGACCCAGGGCATGATTCTTTTTCAGGATACCGCCCTGGTGTACATCATCGGCCTTGCCGACTTTTTCCGCACCGCTTCCAACATTGGCAAAACAACAGGCTATGAAATTGATATGGTACTGATTGCAGGATCCGGCTACTTTGTGGTCTGCCTCTGTGTTTCAGCCACCGTAACCATGGTAAAAAAGAGACTCAATCAATGATTAATCCCACCGATGAAGCCATGATCATTCTGGAAAACGTATCCAAGTGGTACGGTGACTTCAATGTGCTGAGCCACTGTAGCACGCGCATACACAAGGGCGAGGTTGTTGTGGTATGCGGGCCTTCCGGTTCGGGAAAATCCACGCTGATCAAAACCGTGAACGGCCTTGAACCCGTGCAGTCTGG
>NZ_DASQOG010000011.1:0-3796 GCF_035644575.1 Desulfovibrio sp.
CCCGCAATTGTGGATATTCTTTCTCCCACTGGCGCAATTGCTTGCCATATGCGGTCATTTTCAGTAGATTTTTGCTCTTGCGGCAACCGCCGGGACTGCCCCGGCGCGCCCGCGTCTTATACAGCAGGCTACTGCGGAGGAAAGCCATGCAGAACGCAAAGTTTATCTGGTTTGACGGAAAAATGCTCCCTTCTGAACAAGCACAGGTTCATGTGCTGACCCACGCCTTGCATTACGGCAGCGCCGTATTTGAAGGCATTCGCGCATACGCCTGCGCCGACGGCACTTCTGCCGTATTCCGTCTGGAAGACCACTGCAAGCGCCTAATTAACTCCGCTAAGATTATGCGCCTGGAAGTACCCTTCACGGCTGAACAGCTCGTAGCCGCCTGTATTGAGACCCTCAAGGCCAACAAACTGCCCGAAGGTTACGTGCGCCCCCTTTCTTTTGTGGGCCACGGCGAAATGGGCGTCTACCCCGGCAACAACCCGGTGCAGACCATCGTCGCCGCCTGGGCGTGGGGCGCGTATCTTGGCGCAGAAGCTCTTGAAAAGGGCATCCGCGTCAAGACCAGCAGCTTTGCCCGCAGCCATGTAAATACCAGCATGTCCAAGGCCAAGGCCGCCGGCAACTACATCAACTCCATCCTTGCCAAGGTGGAAGCCAAGGAAGACGGCTATGACGAAGCCGTGATGCTCGACACCAACGGCTACGTTTCCGAAGCCACGGGCGAGAACATCTTTATCGTGCGCGACGGCGTGATCAAAACCACGCCCTGGACGTCCATTCTTGGCGGCCTTACGCGTGATTCCGTCATGAAGCTTGCCAGAGACCTCGGCTACACCGTGGAAGAACAGCAGTTCACCCGCGATGAGTTCTACATCGCTGACGAAGCGTTCTTTACCGGCACCGCGGCTGAAATCACCCCCATCCGCGAGCTTGACCACCGCCAGATCGGCGTTGGACACGCTGGCCCGGTGACCAAGCATCTGCAGAAAGAATACTTTGCCATCGTCAAGGGCGAAAATCCCAAGTACGAAGGCTGGCTGCACCGCTTTACCATTTAGTGCAGACAAACGGCGGGCCGCAATGCCGCCGCTATAGAGATATGCATCCGGCAGTTCCGTCCTCGCGGGGCTGCCGGATGCCAAAGAGTAAACAAGCCCAGCCTGCGTCGTAATCCGGCGCAACACGGCCACAACAGGTAACAGCCTTTCCTGCGGGTTCGCGCGCAGCGCAATCCGGGACTGCCCGACAGCCCGTTGGTCATCATTCAAAGGCAACGAGCGCCATGAAACATCTTTCCCTCGCCGCACGATACAGGCCGCAAAACTTCGCCCAGGTAGCAGGACAGGACATGGTCAAGGCCGTCCTTTCCCGCGCTGCGGCAGAAGACAGGCCCGCAGCCGCCTACCTTTTGAGCGGCACTCGCGGCGTGGGCAAAACTACCATTGCCCGTATTTTTGCCAAGGCGCTCAACTGTCAGCACGCTCCGGGGCCGGAACCCTGCAACCAGTGCGAACAGTGCCGCAAGATCACCCAGGGCGTGCACGTTGACGTGACCGAGATCGACGGCGCTTCCAACAACAGCGTGGAAGACGCCCGCTCCCTGCGCGAAACCATCGGCTACGCGCCCATGGAAGGCCGCTACAAGATTTTCATCATTGACGAAGCCCACATGCTTACCCGCAACGCCTTCAACGCGTTGCTGAAAACGCTGGAAGAGCCGCCGGAACGCGTGGTCTTTATTTTTGCCACCACCGAGGCGCACAAGTTCCCCATCACCATTGTGAGCCGCTGCCAGCATTTTGTGTTTCGCCACCTGAGCGAAGACGCGCTCTTTGCCCACCTCACCGCTGTGCTGCGCAAAGAAAACGCCGCCTTTGAAGAGGGGGCCGTGCGGCTTATTGCGCGCAGGGCTGCGGGCAGCGTGCGCGACAGCATGTCGCTGCTTGATCAGACCCTTGCCCTTGGCGGAGAGGAACTCACCGTTGCAGCCACCCGGCAGGTACTCGGCCTTGCTGGGCAGGAACTGTTTGCGGAGCTGTTTACCGCCCTGCAAGGGCAGGATTGCGCCGCCGTGGCAAACCTGTGCGGGCAGATATTACAGCAAGGCGTGGATATTGGCTTTTTCATGCGGGAGCTTGCAGGCAATCTGCGCAACCTTTTTTTGCTGCGCCAGAGCGGTCAGGCCATTGTGCCGAGCCTGCGCCTTCCCGCAGACGAAGCCGCCCTGTGGCAGGGCATTGCCCCGCAATTTTCTGCCGCGCATCTGCACGCGGCCTGGCAGATGGCCCTTGACGCGCAGCGCGGCATAGTGCAAAGCCCGGAACCAGCAGCAGCGCTTGAACTGCTTTTGCTCAACCTTGCCCTGCTGCCGCAGTTGCTGCCCGTTGGGCAAGCCACGCCCGGCCCCGCTGGACAGGCTGGCGGAGCCGGACAGGGAACCCAGCAGGCTCATGCCGTGCCCCCCTCTGCGCAACGTGTGGAAAACAGCGTGGAAATGCCCGCCGGTAGCGCGCAGATGGCGCAATCCCGCCCCAGGGATGCCGCCACGGGCCAGCACGCCGCCAATGATGCGGACGATGCGGAATCAGACGAGCCTGACGCGGCCCGGAATTTTGCTGCCCCCACGCACCGCCCCTGGCGGCCCGGTGCGCAAACAGGAGCAGTGCGACCAGACCAGAACAGACCTGCATATGGCGGGCCTGACCAGGGTAATTCAAGCCAGGGCAACTCAAATTTGGGCAACTCAAGTCTGGGTAGTCCAGGCCAGAAGGCCCCCCTGCAGGAGGATTCTGGCCCCCGAAATTTCGGGCAAGAGGATTCTGGACACTATGGTGCTGGCCCCAGTGATACTGCCCAGCCAGACTCCGGCGCAAGCAGCGCGGGCACACCAGGCCAGGGCAAGCAGGAAGCTCAGGCAGCCTGTAACTGGGCGGCATTTTGTGACTTTTGCTCTTCATGGCAAGGCGCCGGGCGCGACATGCCGCGCCAGCATTTGCTGCGCAGCGTGAGCGCCACATGGACTGACGGAATTTTGCGCCTCTCCCCCAAGGCTGAAACCCAGTTGTTTCAGCTTGAGCGCGGGCGCGAGGAGCTGACAGCAGCTCTTGCCGCCTACGGCGCGGGGCAGACGCAGCTGGAATTCGTGGCGCCCCGGCCCTATCGCCCTGAGGCGGAACTGATTGAAGAATTCAGCCAGAGGCCCGAGTTGCAGCCCTGCCTTGAGGTGCTGAACGCACGGGTCAAAGGGTGCCGCCCGGTGGATCAGGACAACCGCTGAGCCCGCTGACAACTGAAAAAACTTTCCGCGTCCGCCCGGCCCATGCCGCCGGAACCGGAAGCATGCAACAGACGCAAGGAGAAACACATGCGGAACATGAACGACATTCTGCGCCAGGCGCAGGTTATGCAGAACAAGATCGCCAAACTCCAGCAGGAAATGGGCGAACACAGCTACGAAGCCAGCAGCGGCGGCGGTATGGTCAAGGCCGAAGTTTCCGGCAAGCAGGAACTGCGCAAGCTGGTCATTGATCCCAAGGCCCTTGAAGGCAACGATGTTGAAATGCTCCAGGATCTTATTCTGGCTGCCGTTAACGAAGCCGGTCGCATCGCCCGCGAAACCATGGAGCGCGAAATGAGCTCCATCTCCGGCGGCATCAAGCTGCCCGGCCTTTTCTAGAGCCATGCACGATCGGATTCCCGAACCGCTCAAGGCCCTGGTAGAGCAGCTTTCGCGTCTGCCGGGCCTTGGCCCCAAATCCGCCATGCGGGCCGCCATGGCCCTGCTCAA
>NZ_DASQOG010000012.1:0-1802 GCF_035644575.1 Desulfovibrio sp.
TTGCGGTGCTGACAGCCCACACGGAGGGTGTCTGTATGGACGACAGCTCACAGCAAAAATACGTTCCTTCCAAAAAAGAAATGCGCAAGGTCGTAATTGCCAGCCTGCTTGGCGCCACCATTGAATGGTACGACTTTTTCCTCTACGGCGTGGTGGCGGGCATTGTGTTCAACAAGCTCTACTTCCCCACCGCCGATCCCTTCATCGGCACCATCATGGCCTACAGCACCTTTGCCATCGGCTATCTGGCACGCCCCCTTGGCGGCTTTATATTTGGCCATTACGGCGACAAGCTGGGCCGCAAGCGCATGCTCATTCTCACCATGCTCATCATGGGCATTGCCACAATGGGCATTGGCCTTGTGCCCACCTATGCCTCCATTGGCATTGCCGCGCCCATCATCCTGCAAACGCTGCGCCTGTGTCAGGGCCTTGGCCTTGGCGGCGAATGGGGCGGCGCGGTGCTTATGACCTATGAATACGCCAGTGATCGCCAAAAGGCCTTTTACGCCAGCATTCCCCAGATGGGGCTTGCCACTGGCCTGTGCCTTTCTTCCGGCATGGTCGCCCTGCTCTCCTGGCTGCTGGACAACGAACAGTTCCTTGAGTGGGGCTGGCGCTTTGCCTTCCTTGTGAGCGTGGTGCTCATCGCCATTGCCCTGTATGTGCGCACGCACATTCTGGAAACACCCGAATTCCGCAAGGCTGAAGCCAAGGGCGATACCAGCAAAAAGACCCTGCCCATCGTGACCGTGTGCAAAAACTACCCTGGCAACATTGCACTGGGCGTGGGCGCGCGGTGGATTGACGGCGTATTCTTCAACGTGCTGGCCGTGTTTTCCATCACCTACCTTGTGCAACAGATCCACACCACGCGCACCGAAGCTCTTACGGCGGTCATGTTTGCCGCTCTGCTCATGTGCCCCTTTATCCTGATTGCTGGCCGCCTGGCCGACCGCTTTGGCCGGGGCCGCATTTACGGCCTTGCCAGCCTTGCCTGCGGCATTTCCATTTTTCCCTCGTTCTGGCTTATGCAGAGCAGCGGCGGCAACATGTTTCTGGTTGGCCTTGCCATCGCCATCCCGCTGAGCATCTTTTACGCTGGTGTTTTCGGGCCCGAGGCCGCGCTGTTCTCTGACCTCTTCCCTGCTGAAGTGCGCTACACGGGTATTTCCATCGTGTACCAGTTTCCGGGCTTTCTGGTTGCGGGCATAGTGCCCGGCGTGTGCACCGCCCTGATCCAGTGGAACGACGGCGATCCTTTCTACATCTGCATCTTCGTACTCGTAGCCGCAGCAACCAGCGCGTTCTCGGCCTTTACCATTCAGGCGCGGCATAACAGATTGGCAGCGCAGGCTGCGGGAACCGCACAGGGTTAACATCATGCGTATATTGCAACTTTCAGACACGCACCTGCGGGGCGACCACAGCCTGTCTTTCAGGGTGGTAGATACCCGGCGTTGCCTGGACGAAGCCGTGGCTCACGTAAAAAGCCTGACGCAACAGCCTGATATTATTGTCATCACAGGCGATCTTGCCGACAGCGGAGACCTTAACGCATATCACATCCTGCACGATGAGCTCTCGCCCATCGGGGTGCCCGTGTACGCCGTGCCCGGCAACCACGACAGGCGCGACCGCCTGCGCGAGGTAATGCCCCACTGGTGCCCGGCCAAGGAAGATATTGCGCCCTACCTCTGCTATACGGTGGAAGAAGAAAACCTGCGGCTGATCATGATGGACAGCATGAGCCCCGGCTCCCATTCCGGCCACTTCCCCGCCGAAACCGGCGACTGGCTGGA
>NZ_DASQOG010000013.1:0-20995 GCF_035644575.1 Desulfovibrio sp.
GTGGCTGTGGTTTTTTTGGCGAGTAGTCAGGAAAAGTTTTAAGAGGTAGTTGACTTTTTGTTAGATTATTCACAAGATGCGAACTGAACGCTGCCCTTCCGCATGGCGACGCGGCCACGGAAGGATGCCCACATAACTAAAACACGGAGGATTTCGCAATGTCCAAGCTGGTAGCTCCTCATGGCGGTAAGGGTCTGGTCTGTTGCCTTCTGGAAGGTAAGGCCCTGGATGACGAGAAGAAAAAAGCCGCAGGCCTGAAGCAGATCGAGATTACTTCCCGCGCCAAGGGCGACCTGATCATGATGGGCATTGGCGGCTTCTCGCCTCTGAACGGCTTCATGACCAAGGCCAACTGGAAGAGCGTCTGCGAAAAGATGACTCTTACTGACGGCACCTTCTGGCCCGTGCCTGTTACCCTTGATGTTCCCGCTGCTGACGCCAAGACCCTCAAGGTCGGCGAAGAAGTGGCCCTGGTTCGCAAAGGCGAAATCATGGCTACCATGAAGGTCGAAGAAGTCTATGAAATGACTGAAGCCGACAAGAAGCTGGAATGCGAACTGGTGTTCAAGGGCACCGGCCCCGACTCCGAAAAGTTCTGGGAAGTGGCCCCCAACGACCACCCCGGCGTGAAGATGGTTCTGGCTCAGAACGAATTCAACGTTGCCGGTACCGTTAAGGTTCTTTCGCAGGGCGAATTCCCCGAAAAGTTCCCCGGCGTGTACATGACCCCTGCCCAGCTGCGCGCCAAGATGGACGAACGCGGCTGGCAGAAGGTTGCCGCTCTTCAGCTGCGCAACCCCATGCACCGCTCGCATGAATACCTGGCCAAGATCGGCGTGGAAGTGTGCGACGGCGTGGTTATCCACTCCCTCGTGGGCTCCCTGAAGCCCGGCGACATCCCCGCCGAAGTGCGCGTGAAATGCATCGACACCCTGGTTGACAAGTACTTCGTGAAAGACTTCGTCATTCAGGCTGGCTACCCCCTGGACATGCGTTATGCCGGTCCCCGCGAAGCCCTGCTGCACGCCACCTTCCGCCAGAACTACGGCATCAACAACCTGCTGGTTGGCCGCGACCACGCTGGCGTGGGCGACTTCTACGGCATGTTTGAAGCTCAGGAAATCTTCCGCAAGATCCCTGTGCCCGCTGAAGAAGGCAAGCGTCTGCTCTGCGAACCGCTGAACATTGACTGGACCTTCTACTGCAAGAAGTGCGACGGCATGGCCAGCATGCGCACCTGCCCCCACACCAAGGAAGATCGCGTCATCCTGTCCGGCACCAAGCTGCGCAAGATGCTCTCCGAAGGCGCGGAAGTGCCGGATCACTTTGGCCGCGCTGAAGTGCTCGTCATCCTGCGCGAATACTATGCCAGCCTGACCGAAAAAGTTGAAATCAAGATGCAGCGTGCGGCCTCCGGCTCCACCATGTAAGCTTGACCGCAGCAACACAACGCGAGAGGACGCCCGAAAGGGCGTCCTTTTGTTTTAGCTGCATCCCCATACGTTCAGCTGTTATGCTCCCCCATGCGGCCTGGGCCTGCCGAACTGGGCACAGTGCGAGCCCTTGCCGTAAGCGGAGTGGAGTCGACATACTTTCGCCACATCCCTGTAATATAGTTTTGCACAGCCCCGTATTGCCGCACAACCACCATGTAACAGAGATGGGGCCGCGCTTTACGAAAAAGCAAAAACAGCCTATAACCTGAAACGAGTTGCATGAAATCGCGGCTACAGCCCGATGTTTCGGCGGGCCTAATGATGGTCAGTATCGGGCCTGTCGCGCTATTGCTGCACCAGCCGAAAAGCTATTACATCTACAGGTACCTATGAACCGAACCCATCAATTATTTCCCGGCATTCTGAGCATGGCCGTTCTGGCTGCGGCCTTCTGTATCTGGAGCGCCTTTGGCAACGAAGTGAACCTGTGTGTAACTTCGGGCTGCGCACTGTTTCAGGATACGTCTGTTGCGGGCATATCGCTTTGGTGGGCTGGCGGGGTCATGTTCACGCTGCTTGCCGCAGCAGCCTTGATGGGTGCGGCCCAATTGGGCCTGGTTCTGGCAGGTCTGGCCCTGCTGGGCGATATCGGCCTTTTGCTGCTCATGGCGGTCACAGCCCCTTGCGTGAGCTGCCTTATTGTGGCCTGCTTTTTTGCCATGATCTACGCCGGCTTTCGGCAAGCGGCGCAACGCAATCGCTCCGGCCTTCCGGCGGACAAGCCGGGCCGTTCGCTTTTGCTGACCCTGTGGGCTCTGCTGTTTATCGTCAACGCCGGTACCGCCCTGCGTACTCAGGCGGACGTGTGGGCCATCACCGACAACAGCAACGAAGCCAGCGTGCGCATGTTTTTTTCTCCCTCCTGCCCAAGTTGCCAGGAAGGCATCGCCCTTCTCTCCGGTCATGTGGACGTGGCCTTCTACCCTCTGGCAGAAAATGAAGCCGACATTCATACCGTTGCGCGCATGCTGCGCCTCATGGATAACGGCGCAAGCCTTTCTGAAGCCCTGACCAAGGCAAAAGACATTGCCGCGCCAACGGGCATGGCCGCCACCGCGCCCGACATGCTGTTGCTGCGCCTGCGCATGTTGCGCAACAAGGCCCATGTGTTCATGGCCGGTTCGCAGACTGTTCCATTTTTTGAATACCACGGCTTGCCCGCCATGCTGAAAAAGACTACCAAGCAGCAGGCAGGCCAGGCTTCTTTGCCGCAAGCTCCTACTCCCCCCCCGGCAACAGGCAGTGCAGATTTGCCGCTTGACCCGCAAGTGGCTGGCCAGTGTTCTGGCACAACGCCCTGCCCCTAGGCAACGTCGACTCCAGCTCTTTTTGCCTCCGGTGCAGGAGCTGCACGGGTCGATTTAGCCTGTTCTGACGTAGCCTTAAAGTGCCGTGGCTTATCGCGCCCACCGGGGCCTTGTGCAAAAAATGACAAACCTTGCGTTTTAAAAGCGCAAAGGGGCTTGACGCCCTTTGCGCTTACTATTTATATGAGAGAGCCTTAGACAAAAGGGCACGGGGACAGAATGAAAGCAATCGACGTGTTTCGTAAACACAAGAGCGAGATGGTGCGTCTATGGACAGACTCCGTATTCGACACCTATCCATTTGAAACAACTGGTTTTCTTCGCACAAAAGACGACCCCTTCGGTAATCCTGTTGCAAACATGACCAAGGAAGCCGCAGGGGCCGTGTACGATGCAGTTACCGGCGAATCCGTGGAAGTGGCCCAGACACGCAAGGCCATGGATCGCTTTATCAAGCTGCGGGCAGTGCAAAAATTCTCCCCCAGCCAGAGCCTGGCCGTGTTCAGCCTCATGAAGCCTCTTCTGCGGCAACACGTCATGCCTGAACTTATGGCCCAGGACGACCTGGCGGCCTACCTTGAGACCGAATCGCGCATCGACAGCCTGACGCTCCTGGCCTTCGACATGTATATGGAAGACCGGGAAATTCTGGCTGAGTCGCGCATTACGGAAATACGCAACCAGCACGCCCAACTGGCGCGCTGGGCGCAACAACTGGAAAGCGGAGGCGTCCCTTCTGGGGATGACCGCTGACATTCCGCGTTCATTAGGCCGTAGGGCCTGACCGTGGGCTTTGCAGCATGCGGGCCAGAGATCTCTCAAATCCCGTGGTGGGCTTTTGAGGCAACTTTAGTGGAAGTGAGGTAGGGAATGTTCAATTCATTACTGCTGGTGCTGCTCATAGGAGCCATCGCCTGGGCGGGAGCGGCCATAGGGCTTGCGGGCCTGTTCGGCGTGGCGCTGCCTTATGTGGCAGTAGTCGTGTTCATCGCCGGTGTCGTCTGGCGCATGGTGTACTGGGCCAAATCGCCCGTGCCCTTCTGCATCCCCACCACTGGTGGGCAGGAGCAGTCGCTTGACTTCATCAAGCAGGCAAAAATCGACTGTCCCAGCACAACTTGGGGTGTTGTGCAGCGCATGTTTCTGGAAGTGTTCTGCTTCCGTTCGCTGTTCCGCAACACGGTTGCGGAAGTAAGGGAATTTGATCCCGTCAGCAACGGGCCGCGCACCATCTATTATTCCTCCAAGTGGCTGTGGGTTTTTGCTCTGCTGTTCCACTACTGCTTCCTGCTGGTTTTTATCCGTCACTTCCGTTTCTTTATGGAACCCGTGCCTTCCTGTATTCGCTTTCTGGAAAGCATTGACGGCATCATGCAGTTTGGCTCGCCCCGCTTCTTCTGGACGGGCGGCCTGTTGCTGGTAGCGCTGCTGTTCCTTCTGGGACGCCGCCTGTTCAACGAGCGCCTGCGCTACCTTTCACTTGCCAACGATTACTTCCCCCTGTGGCTGATCATCAGCATTGTGGGTACCGGTATCTGCCTGCGTTATTTCGACAAGACCGAAATCGCCCAGGTCAAGATCTTCGTCATGGGCCTGACCCACCTTGCGCCTGTGTCCACCGTGGGCATCAACGCACTGTTCTTCACGCACCTTACTCTGGTCTGCGTACTGCTGATTTACTTCCCCTTCTCCAAGCTCATGCACATGCCGGGCGTGTTCTTCAGCCCCACGCGCAACATGGCGAATAATTCCCGCCGAGTGCGCCACATCAACCCCTGGAATCCGCCCAAGCAGTACTTCACCTACGCCGAGTACGAGGATACCTACCGCGACGCCATGGCCGATGCCGGGCTGCCGCTGGATAAGCAACCCGAAAAGGCCGCCGAGTAAGGAGTTTCCACGATGGCAAAATTACCTACGCCGCAAATGCTTGTGTCCAGCCGCCCGGCCTTTCCCGCCCAGGACTGGCTTGACACAAAGCCTGAATTTACACCGGGCAGCTTCTGCTATCCGGCCAAGCAAGAGACCATGGAACTTCTGCACATGCCCAATCCCCACGAATGGGATCCGGCGGCAGAAGACTGGAACCTGCCCGAAAACTGGGAACAGATTCTCTGCGACGCTTTTGAAGAACGCCTTGAAAAGCACCGTTCGCTCAAGCTGTTCATGGATATCTGTGTGCGTTGCGGCGCCTGCGCCGACAAATGCCACTTCTTCCTGGGCACCAATGATCCCAAGAACATGCCTGTGCTGCGCGCCGAGCTGCTCCGCTCGCTCTACCGCCGCGACCACACCATGCTGGGCAAGATCCTCGGCAAGAAAGTGGGTGCTCGCGGCTGGGACAAGGAAGTAGTGAAGGAACTCTTCTACTACGCCTACCAGTGCACCGAATGCCGCCGCTGCTCGCTCTTCTGCCCCTACGGCATCGACACGGCGGAAATCACCGCCATCGTGCGCGAACTGCTGCATGAAGTGGGCCTGGGCATCCACTGGATCATGGATCCGGTCAAGAACTGCAGCTTCACCGGCAACCACCTTGGCATCAAGCCCCACTCCTTTGTGGAAATCGTGGAAATGCTGGCCGATGACTGCGAAACCATCACCGGCATCCGTCCCAAGACGCCCTTCAACGAAAAGGGCCACGAAATCCTGTTCATCACGCCCTCTGGCGACGTATTTGCCGACCCCGGCATCTACACCTTCATGGGCTATCTGATGCTCTTCCACGAGCTGGATCTGGACTACACCTTCTCGACCTACGCTTCGGAAGGCGGCAACTTCGGCTCCTTTACCACGTTCAACATGGCAAAGAAGCTCAACGCCAAAATGTACGCCGAAGCCGAGCGTCTGGGTTCCAAGTGGATTCTGGGCGGCGAATGTGGCCACATGTGGCGCGTGATCAACCAGTACATGGACACCTACAACGGCCCGTCGCCCTCGCACATGACGACGCCTGTTTCGCCCTACACCGGCACGGTGTTCCAGAACGCGGCTTCCACCAAGATGGTGCACATTGCCGAGTTCACGGCTGACCTGATCCACCACAACAAGCTGAACCTCGACCCCAGCCGTAACGACCATATCATCACCACCTTCCACGACTCGTGCAACCCTGCGCGCGGCATGGGCCTGCTTGATGAACCCCGCTACGTGCTCAACGCCGTATGTAACAACTTTGTGGAAATGCCCGAGAACACCATCCGCGAGCAGACCTTCTGCTGCGGCGCCGGTTCGGGCCTCAACACAGAAGAAATCATGGAACTGCGCATGCGTTCCGGCATGCCGCGCGGCAATGCCCTGCGTTATGTGCAGGAAAAGCACGGCGTCAACCACATGGCCTGCGTGTGCGCCATTGACCGCGCCACTCTGCCCCCGCTTGCCAATTACTGGGCGCCCGGCGTCAATGTGAGCGGCCTGCACGAACTGGTGGGCAATGCCCTTGTGATGAAGGGCGAGTGCAAGCGCACCATGGATCTGCGCCAGGAAGACCTGCCCAATGTGGTAGAGGATGATGACGCGCCCGAGGCGCAGGGGGAGGGTCAATAGATGTATAACTCCAAAGCAGTAATTCTTGGGATCATTATCTTTGTGGTCCTGTTCACCTCCCCGTTCTGGGCGAGCATGCTGGGCAAGAGCTATACCAGCACCGGCATTGCGCTGCCCAAGAATGAAAAAGAGTGTGTGGAAAATGTGGATTTCATGCGCGACAAACACATGCAGCTGCTCAACGAGTGGCGTGATGAAGCCCTGCGCAACGAAAACCGCACCTATGTGGCATCCAACGGTAAAAAGTGGACCATCAGCCTGCAGAACACCTGCATGAAGTGCCACAACGACTACAAGGGATTCTGCGAAAAGTGCCACGTTGCCAACAGCGTTGATCCCTATTGCTGGACCTGCCACATCATTCCCCAGGGGAGCAAGTAATGAACAAGAGCAGAAGAAGCTTTCTGAAAGTGGCGGGGCTTTCTGCCTGTGCCCTGAGCAGCGGGTTGGCTGGCCTTGGCGCCTTGTCCGGCGTTGCTCAGGCCAAGATTGCCCCCGGTCACTATGAAAAAGGTGCCAACGCCCTGCACGCCAAGCGCTGGGCCATGGTTATCGATACGCGCCAGTTCAATGGCCCCAAGGACTACGAACCGCTGATCGAAGCCTGCCATAAATTCCACAACGTCCCGCACGTTCCCGGCGATCAGAACATCAAATGGTTCTGGCTTGATTCGTTCGAGCACACCTTCCCTGATGAAATGAACGCCTTTTTGGACAAACGCCGGGCCGAAGCCAGCTATCCGCTGCTGTGCAACCACTGCACCAATCCGCCCTGTGTGCGCGTTTGCCCCACGCAGGCCACTTACAGGATGGAAGACGGCATTGTGGCCATGGACTACCACCGCTGCATCGGCTGCCGCTTCTGCATGGCTGGTTGCCCCTACGGCGCGCGTTCCTTCAACTTCAAGGATCCGCGCAAGTTCCTGGCAGATCCCGTGCCCAATCCGGCCTTCCCCACGCGCATGATCGGCGTGGTGGAAAAATGCACCTTCTGCGCCGAGCGTCTGGCCGTTGGCCAGTTGCCTGCCTGCGTTGAAGCTTCTGGCGGCAAGATTCTCTTCGGCGACCTGGAAGACCCCAATTCAACGGTGCGGCAGGCTTTGTCCGCCAACTACAGTATCCGCCGCAAGCCCAACCTGGGCACGCAGCCCGGCGTTTACTACCTCATATAGGGAGGACAGGCCATGGTTGAAAAATTGCTCGAAGGTCCCAAGACCTACTACTTGTGGCTGCTCTTCCTGCTCTGCTTGATCGCAGGCTGCGGCATTGTGTATCTGGATCAGCTCCAGAACGGTCTGTCTGTGACCGGCATGAGCCGCGACGTTTCGTGGGGGCTGTATATTTCGCAGTTCACCTACTTCGTCGGTGTTGCCGCCTCGGCAGTTATGCTGGTGTTGCCCACGTACTTCCACCACTATAAAAAATTCAAGCGCATGATCATCTTTGGCGAATTCATGGCCGTTGGGGCCGTGGTCATGTGCGCCCTGTTCATCGTGGTTGACCTTGGTCAGCCCCAGCGCATGCTTAACGTCATGCTGCATCCCACGCCCAATTCCGTCATGTTTTACGACATGCTGGTGCTCATCGGCTATCTTGGCCTGAACATCGTTATCGGTTGGGTGACCCTTGAAGCCGAACGGCACGAAATCGATCCCCCGAAATGGATCAAGCCCCTCATCTATCTTTCGATTCTGTGGGCTTTCTCCATCCACACGGTGACCGCCTTCCTGTACGCTGGCGTTCCTGGCCGCCACTACTGGCTTACCGCCATCATGGCTGGCCGCTTCCTGGCTTCCGCCTTCTGCTCCGGTCCTGCCATCCTGATGCTGCTCATGCTCTTGCTGCGCCGCCTCACCGGTTTTGACGTGGGCAAGGAAGCCGTGAAAACCCTGACCACCATCATCGTGTATGCCATGTGCGTGAACGTGTTCTTCTTTGTGCTGGAACTGTTCACGGCCTTCTACAGCAACATTCCCGGCCACATGGAGCCCATCCACGTGCTGTTCTTCGGTCACGGCGGGCACCTGCTGTGGGTGAGCTACTGGATGTGGGCTGCGGTTATCATGGCCTTTGGTTGCCTTGCCATTCTTATTCCGCCCAAACTCCGCACGCACCCCACGCTCATGCCCATCGCTCTGGCCATGCTCGTGGCTGCTTCGTGGATCGACAAGGGTCTTGGCCTTCTGATTGGCGGTTTTACCCCCAACATGTTTGAAGCCATCACCCCCTACATGCCCACCGGTAAGGAAATTGCCGTGGCCCTTGGCGTGTACGCCGTGGGGGCGCTGGTAGTCTCCCTGCTCTGGCGGATTGCGCTTGGCGTGAAAAAAGAAGTGAACCACTTCTCTGACTAACCGTCAGGTACGTGTACTCAAACGCCCCTGCGTCGCTGACGCGGGGGCGTTTTGTCTTGCAAGCGCAAGCTGTCAGCAAATTGCCAGCACCACAAACAATAATCCGGCATGACCGTAACGGCATTTCTTCAACCGCAAGCTTGACTCGCACCCATGCTCGCGGGCATAGTATCAGCCATTCCCCGTTATTTTATTCGCAAGGAGCCATGGATGCATCAAGCGCTCAAAGACGCCATAACCATAAGCAAAACACTGTTGCGCAACGGCTATGACGCTCATGTTATCAACGCCCCCTTGCAGGAGCACCTGCTGGAAAACGCCACGCAGCCCACTGTGGATATTGCCTGCGAGCCGGATCTGGATACGCTTATCAAGCTTTTTCCCAGGGCAGTACCGCAGCACGACAAGCGCGCTCTGGCAACACTGGAAGAAAACGGCTTTGTCTTCTGTTTTTATCCTCTGGAAGTAGCTGCTGCCGGACACCCGGAGCTTTCCCTGCTGCGCATTACGCCCACCATGATGGACAGGATGCCCCATGAGGAACAGCTCAAGCTGCGCATCACGGGCTTTGGTAGCCCTGAAACCACGCAGGATGCCTACGACGGCTTTGAAGACGTCAAGGGCGGCGCTATCCAGCTTGCGGGGCTTCCGGATGAAACCCTGCGCCACAATTACCTGCTGGCGGTACGCGCCCTGCGTTTTGCAGCCAATTTTGACCTGCCCATCGAGCCCAACACATGGCTTGCCATTGTGCGCGCCTCAAGCCGCGTGCTTGATTACGTTCCTGCCACCGACATCATGGATGAATGGCGCAAGGTTGCTGCCGAATCCATGTACCGGTTTGTGCGCCTGCTCTTTGATTCGCATATCCTTCAGGGGCTTATCCCTGAAGTGGCCTCCCTTTCCTGCCTCACCCAGATGCGCAACAAGGAAGGCGACACGGAAAACGTGTTTGAACACACGCTTGAGTGCATGAAGCACTACCCTGAAGAAGATTTCCACTACGACTGGCTCGGCACCATGGCAATGCTGTTCCACGATGTGGGCAAGCTCTACACCGGCGAATATTTCGACGGCATCTGGACATACTACCAGCACCACCGCGTGGGTGCCAAGGTTACGCGCAAGATTTTGCGCCGCCTGCACTTTGCACAGGAAGACATCGACCTGCTGTGCCACTTGGTGCGCCACCACATGCGCTTCCACTTCATGATGACCGACAGGGGCATCCGCCGCTTCAAGGCACTGGACGACTACCCCCGGCTTATCGCCATGGCCAGGGCCGACCTCAAGGCCCGCGACGGCATCCTCACCTCGTTCAACCACAATATGAAGTATCTGGATCGCGCGGAAACGCCGGAACAGATGCTGGAACCGCTGCTGAACGGCAATGAGATCATGAGCGAAACCAAGCTGTCGCCCGGCCCGCTGGTGGGAATTATTCGTGATGCTCTGTTGCAGGCCCAGATTGCAGGCGAAGTTACGGATGTTGAATCCGCTGTGACCTTTGTGCGTGGTTACGCGCGCAAGTCAGTTGGATAACCAGCCAACCGCCTATGCTGACACTATGGGCGTTCCTTTGGGAACGCCCTTTTTGCTTGTTCACGGCACATAAACGCGGTTTTGTCGGCATGAAAATTTCTTGCCCATAAGCGCCAAACATCGTAGTTCAACAGCCAGTACACAACATATTTGCACTACAAAACCTTATCTAATTCCGGCAGAGCATATGACCAATCTTCTCAACCTGACCCTTCCCGAGCTGGAAAACTGGCTTCAAACAGAATTGGGCGAGCGCAAGTTCCGCGCCATGCAAATTTGGCAATGGTTGTGGCAACGCATGGTTCGCGACTTTGAATCCATGAGCAATATTTCAAAAGACTGCCGCGAAAAACTGACTGCCAACGCTGTCATTGTCTGGCCGGAGGTTGTCACAGTAGAGAAAAGCCAGGACGATACCACAAAATTTCTGCTGCGCCTCGAAGACGGGGCGCTGGTTGAAACGGTGCTCATTCCATCGGATTCGCGCGAAGGAGTACGCCGCTGGACCCAGTGCGTGTCGTCCCAGGTGGGCTGCGCCATGGCCTGTACTTTTTGCTCAACGGGGCAAATGGGCTTTGAACGCAATATGACCATGGCCGAAATTCTGGGGCAGATACTTGTGGCGCGCGCGCACTTGGGTGATGACAGGCCGGAATGGCCCATGCTGCGCAATATTGTGTTCATGGGTATGGGCGAGCCTTTGCTTAACATGCGCGAGCTCATGCGCTCCCTGGAAGGCCTGAATAATGCCAAGGGGCTGAATTTCTCACCCCGCCGTATCACAGTCTCCACATGCGGCATTGAAAAAGGCCTGCGCGAACTGGGCGACAGTGGCCTTGCCTATCTGGCGGTTTCACTGCATGCGCCAACGCAGGAACTGCGGGCGAAAATCATGCCCAAGGCCGCACGTTGGCCTCTTGACGAGATGTTTGAAGCGCTCAAGTCGTACCCGCTTAAAACACGGGAGCACATTACTTTTGAATATCTGCTGTTGGGCGGGGTCAACGACGGACTGGATCAGGCCAGGGATTTGGCCCGGCTGGTGGGCGATGTGCGGGGCAAGCTGAACCTTATTGTCTACAATCCAGCGGAAGGCGCGCCCTACGATGCCCCCACGGAAGAAAGCGTACTGGCCTTTGAGCAGTACCTCTGGAAGCGCAAGATTACGGCCATACTGCGTAAGAGCAAGGGGCAGGACATCAAGGCTGCCTGTGGACAGCTTAAGGCAGACCGGCAGGCACAACAGGACTGAACAGGGCAAAGCTAAGCTGGAATAGTTCTAGCGTCGGCCCGGCCGCCGCCTTGAAGCGCCGCAGCACGTATCTGCCCCATCGCGTGGCTTCAGCCAGCCGTAGCCGCCGGTCCAGCGACGGCAGAGCCTGTAAATCAGCAGTGGAAGCAAGGCCAGGGCGCACACAAGATGCAGCGTTTTGACGTATGCATACACGCCATCGTACAAAGAAAAGTTGGGCATATTGTGGACGATGAGCGCCAGCCCGCTCGTGGCCAGCCCCATCAGCAAAATGACGCGCAGCAGGCCGCAGCGTGTCAGGCAAAAAGTGCTGTGCCCCTGAAGACGCCAGACTGTGAAGGCGTACGTTCCCAAAAACAGCAGCGCGGCTGACGAATAATAATGCGCAATAGACGGCGACCAGCTGCCACTTTGAATCAGCCCATAGCGTCCGGCTTGCGGCAGATGCGCAAGACCGCTCCATACGGCTGTGAGCATGCTGGCCAGCCACAATACACTGAAGAATGAGGAAAAAAGCGAGGGCTGATTTTTCATGGCTTGCGCCTCATTTTTCTTTCACGCCACAATCGCAGTCCCGCCAGGGCCGCCCCAGCCACAGGGGCCAGCAGAACTGCCTTCAGCAGACTGTTTTCCTTATCCATACTGGCGCCAGCCGGGCGCAGGCTCGGCATACCAAAGCCTACCTTTCCCTGACGCAGCATGTTGGCCTCAATATCGCGGAAAAGCACCGAAGAAACATAGATGGTGTTTGTACCGCCATTTTCTTTGAGTCCAAAGATATCCCCTCCCCGCTGCTCCGCCATTTCCTTGGCCAGCTTAGCCATTTCCTCACGAGGTCCTATGCGCATGGCCCCCTGCGGGCAGGCCGTCACGCATGCAGGGTTTTCGCCAGCCTTGAGCAGAGAACTGCAATAATCACATTTAAACATCTGTCCGCTGCCAATATATCTGGGCGCAAGGTTCAGGTATGGCCCCACCCCCGCCTGGCGTTGCGGGATACCCCACGGGCAGGCCCGGTCACAGGGGCCGTCCCCCAGACAGGTGCTGCGATGGAAGTAAACTGCTCCCTCGTTGCTTTGGCGCAAGGAGCCAGTGCTGCAGAGAGTGACGCATTGCGGGTTCAGACAATGCAAACATCGCCGTGGCAAATATATCCGCCGCTCCACACCGTTAACAGTTATGGAGCATGATTGAATAAAAAGCCAATTGTAGGGAGTAAGGCGAGAAACTTCATCGCGGCGGGTCGACCAGTCGTTGACGCGCACCCATGATGGGTAGGGACGGGGAATGGGCTGAGCAGGAAGTGGGATTTCTGCCAGATTTCTATCGCGGCAGGCAGACACGCAGGCTCCGCAACCGTTGCAGAGATCCACATCAATGATGGTGGCACGGTCAGCGCCGCTGACCCAGTTCTGTATGCCCGCGGCCATGGGAGATGCCGCACCCGCCAGCGATAAGCCTGCGGTGCCTGCCATGGCCTTAATGACTGACCTGCGCTGTAAAAGCAGTTTGTTGCCCATGGGAATGCCTTGCCTGTTACTGTCTTGCAGTAATTTTATAGGCCTGCCTTTACCTTGGCGTCAACGTCTCTGGCAATTTGCCCGGCACGGTCTGGCCATGCGGGGCGTGGTTGCCACGCCATGCCTTGCACAGCAACTGACCGTCCAGATGCGCATCAGGCAAGCGCGGCTTTTTCAAAAGGCGGCGGGGGTCTCCAGCGCCAGAACAAGGCCAGCAAAGGCACAATGCCTGCCAGCTCTGCCAATTCACGCGGCGCAACCAGCCCTATCCCCCACCAGAGTCCTATGCAGGCGGCACAGGCGGCGAGCATGAGTCCCCACTGCCCAAGCGACATGGGGCGCGCGGCCCACTGAAAATAGCCAACTGTAAGCAGAGCCACCCACACCTTGGTAATGGTGAGGGACAAGGCCGCACCTTCAAGGGGCATGGCAGGAATAAGCGTAAAGCAGCATACCAGATTGCACACCAGGCCTGTGAGATAAAATGCCAGGAGCAGCCGATGCTGGCGCATGCCGATCATAGCGTATGCCGCAAGGTTGTGCAAAAAGGCCGTTGCCAGGCATGGCGTAAGCAAACGCTGAGCGGTGACCGCACTTTGGTAGTTGGGGCCGTAAATCAGGGGAAGAAAGCGGTCGCTCTCCACGCAGATAAGAAAAATAATGGGCAGCGATGCAGCCCAAAGGGAGCGTGCTGTCTGACCGGCCAGCTGGCGGAATGCGCCTTTGTCCTGCTGCCACAACTTTGCAAGCAGCGGGAAAATCACCTTGCCCAGCAATGCGCTGGAAACAAGCACCGACAGGCCTTCAACTGTTTCCCAGGCAACTCCGTAGCCGCCCACATCGGCATTTCCGCCGTACTGCTTAAGGAATATGACGTTGATCTTGTTATAAAACATGGCGCAGCCAGCCATGCAGGTAAAGATAAGGCCGTGCTTCATGTGACGGGCCAGATCTTTCATGCCATCAAGACCAACACCTGCCAGAGGATTGCGTTGTAATGCCAGCAAGGCAAAAATGATGCACAGCACTGATTCCATGGGCTTGTACAGGGCAATCACGATGGGCGGCGCTCCAAGCACCACGCAGGCGATGCCAAAGCCAATGCCCATCAGTGCGGAAGGCACACGGATGCGCATTTCCACATCCTGACGGCCCCGCGCCTGGCAGAGCGCGAAAAAGGAATCGCTCACGCCGTCCAGCCCCAGACCAGCGGCAATGCACATGACCACAAGACGCAACTCTGGCGTATAGTTTTGCCAGCCAGTCACAAGCCATGTAACGCAGAGGGCCAGAACAAGCACCACGAGCTTGAGCCATGTGACTTCACCCAGCAGGGCCACCGGGCGGCCTTCGCGCCGGGCAAATGTTGAGAGCAGAAAATCATTAAGCCCCACGTCGGCTACGGTTTTCACCAGGTAGCCGAACGTGAGCGCCAGCACGACCTGCCCCAAGATATCGGGGCTGCGTCGTGCAAGAAGAATGGTAAAAGCGGTCCAGGCCAGGTCGCGCGTCCATTGCGCGCCCAGAATGTACCCCAATCGTCGGGGGATGCTTTTCAGCTTCATGAAACGGGTTTACCTGCTCCCTTTGAATCGCACCACAGCCTTGAACCCAGGTTTGAGCTCCAGACCAGGATTGGGGACAGTGAGCTCCACCGTATAGTATGAAGGATTTGAAACGCTCATATCATTAGAAACCCAGGAAATTTCATTCACTGTACCGTTGAACTTCTTGTTGTTCAGCGAAGGAATTTCAACTTCCACAGAGTCGCCAGCCTTGATCCCGCTGATTTCGGCCTCGTAGACGGGCACCTGGATCAGCACGGGATCAAGCCGCCCCACACGCACAGGCGTGGTGTTAGCAGCCAGCAGGGAGCCGGGATTGAGCGTTGCGTCAAGCGACAGCACATAGCCGTCAATGGGAGAGGTAAGCGTAAGCGAGGCAGGAAGACGCTCGCCCTCTTTGATGGGCATACCGAAATAGCCGCTCAGTTCTTCAAGCCTGGCAGCAAAATTCTGTTCAGATTTCTGGATGGTCACACGCAAAAGTTCAATGCGGCGCTTCAGGGAGTGCACATCGTCTTCCAGTCGGCTGGATGCCTGTGCAGAACCAAGCCCCGATGCTGCAAGCTGACGAGCCTTGTTACGTTGGGCTGAGGTTTCTGCAAGCTTGCGCTCAAGGTCAAGCACCTGCCCCCTCAGATCCTCCGTGGCAGCCCCGGTGGTAACTTCTCTTTGCAGTACCCGCTCGGCCTCTTCCTGAAGGTGGTAACGCATCAGCGGGGCACCTTTGGCAATGGCTTCGCCGGGCTTGACCAGCACTTCATCCACAACAGCGTTAAACGGCACAGGCACGGCGCGCGTGACCGTTGTAACGACCTTGCCGGTCAGAATAGTCGCACCAGCGCCTATGGAACCATTCTCTGCAGCAGAGGCTGCGCCCTGAAACATCAAAAAGGCAGCAAGCAGCGTAACAGCAGACAGCGCTACGGCAAAACTACTCCGCCGCGCCCACGGCTGTGCCATCATATACATACCCAACATTACAGCAACTCCTTAGCAGGCAGGCCGAGGAAGCGCTGGGCCAGCGAATTGGACAGATCCATCCACTCAAGCTGGGCCAGTTTATAGTCAAGCTCGGCATTGATGTAGGCTATACGGGCCTGAACCATGTCTTCCTGCTTGGAGGCCATGTCGGGCAGCTGCGCAATGCCTTCGCGGAAAGAAATCTGGGCTTCCTTGTACTGCATGCTGGCCGTATCCAGACGGGTCTTGGCAAGCTTGAGTTCCGTTTCAGCCAGGGCTACCCGCTGCTCGCTCTGGAGCCATTTGTTGGAGTAATCCGTACGGTTGCGGGCCAACTCGTGGAAGGCCTGGGCCTTGACCATGCGCGCGGTCTGTACGCCACGGTACCTGCGGCCCCAGTCGATGAGCGGGAAGTCAAAGGTCAGATGCAAAAAGGTGTCTTCAGAGCCACTCGGGGGCTGATATTGGCCCGCCGGAGGATTGTTGTTCAGAGCAATGGACATGGTCGGCATATACTGAGCCCAGGCGACCATGATATTGTAGTCACCCAAGGTCACTTGACCGCGAAGCAGCAGATCATCTTCTGTGGCGGGCCAGCGTTCTTCCCAGGTGAGCTTGCGGCCGTCAAAACCGGCCAGCACGGAATCAGCGCTCTTGGTATCCACCTCAAGCCGCTGCTGCGGCTCAACGCCAGCAAGAATCTTGAGCTGCGTACGCTGCATCACTTCCTTCATGCGGGTCTGCTCCAGCTTGAGCTCAAGCTCGCGCTGGTGTTGGATGGCCATGTTGAGCGAAACGCCCTGGCGCCCATCAACGGCCTCAACCTTCTTCCAGTAATCCACAAGCTCCTTGCCAAGCGGCAGCAGCTCTTTCTGCGCTTCCACAATCTTCTGCTGGGCCTGAAGCTGGAGATAGGCCTCGCCAATTTTGCCAATAGCCTTGCCCACGGCTTTGCGGTGGGTGGATATTGCCAGATTGACCATGGCTGTCTGCACCTTGTGTTCAAAATAGGTGGCCATGGGATTGGGGAAGGCAGCATAAAAGCCCACGCGAAAACGGGTTTGACCGTAATCGCTGGGCGTATCTTTATTGTCCATATTATACCGCGTCAGGTTATTGGACACGGTAAAATTCATGCGCGGCTCGGGCAGATACTTCCACACGGCGTCTGTCTGGGCAAGACGCTTGATTTCGATATTCACGGCGCTGTTGACCAGGGCAGGCGACTGCTGGATGGTCAGGAACACGCAATCTTCAAAGGAAAAGACCTTCTTGGGATCATAGAGGTTCGGCACTGCGGCTTCAAGCTTGGCCTTGTTTTCAACAGGCACGCCTGGGGCTTCTTCAAGCCAATGCTTGGCGGGAAGTTCCGGCGACTTGAGCCCGGCCTTGTTGGAACAGGCTCCGGCAAGCAGGGCCGCCACAAGCAGCAGCGGCAGAAAAAGACGTGTAGTAAGGTTTGCTTGTGCAGTGAGCATCTGGCACCCTTTGCGCCGTTGCGCTTTGCGCGACGCTGAGCAGATTGAGTGTTTATGCCGAGGGATTCACGACAGGGGAAAGCCCGGCCTGATCACTTCGGTCAAATTCAAGATGGTGAATTGTCAAAAAAACATGCCCTTCCTGATCAATGACCTGCGCGTCAAAACGACGCAACCGTGCATTGGCCCAGGAACGCTGCATCAATATGCGCAAGGGGCCATCAGCACGGGAAGGCCCGATGCGGATAAAGCCCACAGCATGCAAAGCCCACTCCTGCATAGCGGCAGCAAGAGCGGCAGGGTCTGAAAAATCCTTGGAGTATTCGGATGTTATGGCAAGCCATGCAGCCTGCAATACGCCCTCCACCACAAGCATGTCGCCAGTATAGCCAGAATCAGCTTCGGGGGCAATGCATGTCTGGGGCAAACTCAGCGAGCCAGAAAACAAGTCATCAGGCAACACACAGTAGTTTTCCACAAAACGCCACTCGCGCCCCAGTCCGGCAGCAGTATAGAATGGCCCGGTGTCTAGCGCAGGGCTTTCCACGGAGGCTGAGGCAGGCACCTCTTCCCACAGAGGGCGCACGCTGCTGCGATGGGCCGCAAGCCACACCATGCCTTCGCTAACCGGTGCATACTGTGCAGTATGCCTGCCGTTGGGCGTCAAGCCGCGCACTGAAAGCTCACTGCGGCACATACGCGTCATGACTTTTTCCTGCAGCAGCCAGGGTTCGGCTTCAGCAGTCACCCGACATTCGCGGGTAATGCCGGGCGGCAATTCCGGCGCATCAAAAAAACGCAAATCGCAAAAGCCCGTAACTGTCAGCCAGGGCAAAGCTTGCATCGAGCTTTCGAGCATGGCCTCCAGACTGCGGCAAACCGGCAGACGCGGTACATCAGTTCCAAGACAGTTGCCCTGCTGCGCGCCGTGCAGCGCCAGTGTTTTGTCGGCAAAATGCGAAAAATGGCAGGAGCCCTGAAACAGGGTGGCGGTTGAGCGGTATGCGGGCTGTTGCTCAGGAAACACCAGCGGGAACCGCAATGGATTCTCCTTGATGATGTCCCGGACGGACGGCTCCTCGCAAACAACCTGGCCGTCAATGGATCCTGGTCGCACCCAGAGCACCTGTTCGGCTGTGCCGCAAAGAATTTCACGCGCCAGCATGTCGCCCCATTCGTCAAGGCTCGCTCTTTCAGGGCCGTGCAACATGCGAATTGCCCGCACAGCCACATCATGCGCGAGAGCCGCCGCACCCAGAGCTTTTTCCAGCGGGGCGTCAAAAATACAGTTTTCCACGTCGGGCGGCAGCACGGAACAACTGCCGGCAAAGCGCAAGCCATGAGGCACGGCGGCCGCAACAGCCGCTTCCATCAACGCGCCAAGACGCTCCGGCGCAGCATGTGGCGGCACATCAGCGGCGGAAGGCGCAACCATGATGCCAGCCGGGACAGGCGGCACAAAAAACAGCCCGTCCACTCGGCCCTGTGCCTGCGCGAAATCCGCAACGGCCGTCTGCAACCGACTGACTACAAGAGCGGTTTCGTCTCCATTCCCCAAGTCGATATCAAGCGGCACCAGACGTGCCCCGGCCTTGGCAAGGGGCGCGCACCGCTCAAGCAGAGCCTGGGGCACACCCATCACGCATCCCAGAGGCGCAATGCCGCTCAGCAGGCGGGGCAATATGTGAGCATCCAAGACGCAGAGGAGCACAACATCGCCAGGCTGCAAATTTATCCCTGAGGCACTGGGATCAAGCGGCAGAGGCTCAAGGCGCAGTTCGCTATTACTCCCGACTGCGGGCAAGCCTTTAAGGGGGGCAAACCTGCGCAGAGGCTCCGCGCAAAGCTTTGCGGTAGCACTGACCCTTTCTGCAGTGTGCTCTGCCTGCCCGGCAAAGACGGAACCGCCGGAAAGCACCCGGCCAAGATCGCCTATGGTTGATACCTGCAGCAGATCTTCAAAATTGACGGTAATGCCAAGGGCCTTTTCCACATCCTGCACAATATGGGGAAAGCGGCTGGAGCGCAGGGCGAGATCATACCGCAGGTCCATTTCCGGCCGCAGATCCTCAACTGGCCTGCCGCAGGCCTGCGCCAGAATTTGCAGAACCACCGCCATGCTTTCGGCATAGGATGCCATTACAGGAGCAGAATCTGACGCAGCGGCAGCAGAATCAGCGAATTCAGCCGTTGCCGTTTCCATGACACTGGATTGCGGTGCATCTGACACCGCCGAAGCGCAGGCATTTGCACCATTGCCAACCACAGCGGGGCGTAAACCGCAGTGGGGCGCCGGTTTGCAGGCCAACAAGCGGGCTTCGCCGCCGCTTGCCGCCAGATGTGCCCGCCGGGCCACAGCATCCCGCCGCAGGTACCCCAGTGAATACAGGTGGGCGCAGGCCTGACGCATGCCCTCTACTTCTTTCCCCTTGCGCCCTGCGGTCAGGCATTTTGCCTGCGGCTCATTGTCAGCCGCCAGGCTGCACAGCGTATCCTGCGGGCCAAGTTCAAGAAAGTACCGGATGCCCTCACGGTTCCACATGGTCTGCACACATTCTGTCCATCGCACGGAATTTTCATCAAGATCGGCGATGTACTGGCAGATGGAGGGTTGATCTTCAGGATAGAAATCTGCGGTAATGCCGCTCAGCATGGGTCTTTCGGGCGCAGACATGTCGAGGGCGCTCAGACGGCGCAAAGAAATGTCGCGCAACACGCGCATGCTGGGATGGTGAAAAGCCAGACTCACATTGAGCACAATAGCAGGGATGCGGCGCTTGCGCAGGCTCTTGCGAGCTTCCTGCAACACGCCGCGGGGGCCGCTCAGAATAAACTGATGCGGCGTGTTGTAATTGGAGACATAGAGAGCGGGCCATGTGGCGCAGGCTTCGTTGATGATCTCGGCATCCGCGTGCACGGCCATCATGCCTGTTTCGCGGGAGGCCCCAGCCTCCAGCTCAGACATGTGCACGGCGCGCGTATCCAGGATATACCACGCCACTTCGGGGGCCAGTATGCCTGAGAAACAGAGGGCGATCATTTCACCAAGGCTATGGCCGCAAAAAAGCGAGGGGCTCAGCCCCAGCGAAGACAATACGCTCCACTGGGCATACTCCAGCATGAATACGTAAGGAGACTGCCAGCGGGTAAGGCTGATTTTCTCCACGCCCGTTTCATCCATGAGGCCAAGCACGTCCCAGTCCGCCACGGCGGCAATACGGTCCATGGCTGCTCGCGCTGCGGGGAAATTGTCGTACAGTTCGCGGCCCATTCCGGGCCAGACAGCCCCAAGACCGCAACACATCACCGCCAAGGGCGGCGGGCCGTCAGCCCGCTCCGGCGCAATCCACAGGCCGCGCGCTTCAAGCCGGGCAAGAGCTTCGGCATCGGGATTTGCTGGCAGAGCCAGCAATTCCTGACGCCATGCGGGGTTGACGGCACCGATGCGCCACTGCTGACCAGCCTGTTGCAGGTTGGCATAACGCACGCCATCAAGAACTATTTCATCTTGAAGGGTGCCTGGTACTGGATTTTCGTAGTCCTGACGCATATCTTTGTGCCTGTAAAGGGCCAAGGCCCGGCAACCCGACTGGGCCGAGGCAGGGCAAAAAGGGGCATAGCAGCCATTTGGGTAAAGAATTATGTTAGTAGATATCATCCTGCTTGTCCAGCCAGCGCCCGCAAACTCTTTTACCACACAGCCCTGCAGAGCAACACTGTCTGCAAAGCTTTCAACTGAGCCGCCCCACACGCGACTTGCCATAATATCTTGCTTTGGCTATACTGACTCCTTACAATGTTGCGCCTGCCGAATTTCGGCCCTCATCTGGCCCACCAGGCACGGCTTTTTTGGACAAATTTACGAGGACGAGGCATGAAGAACAACCATTCCTATCAGGCTGGCCAAGAGGCGGTGCAAACTCCCGCCGCCGCCGAAAGCAGCGCTTCCGGATTTAACCGCACGCGTTCCAAGCT
>NZ_DASQOG010000014.1:0-3043 GCF_035644575.1 Desulfovibrio sp.
GCGCGTATCCGGCAGGAGAATTACCGCATGATCCGCCGCATGAGCGCATCGGTAAACTCGCTTGATTCCATGGTCAGCCGCCTGCCGGAGATGGGCGTTCAGGCCATGCGCCTTGCCGCCGCCTCGCCCCTTTGCGGCATCAGCCTTGCCCAAAGCCAGATGCGCCGCAAATACGGTGTAACCGTCATTGCCATTCTGCGTAACGGCGCAACCCAGGCATCGCCGGAACCCAACGACCTGTTTCAAACCGATGACGTGGTGTATCTGTTTGGCAAAACAGATAAACTCCTGGCAATAGCCCCGCTCTTTTCCGGCCCCTTGCGCGAATCCGGCAAGGAAACCAGCCCCCCGCCCAAGGCTGCCTAGCGTATTTCGCAATTGCTGCGGTAAAGGAGGCGGGGCTTGCCCTGCCTCCTTTTAATTGTCAAACTCGGCAATGCGTTAGCGCTGCCTCGGTAAAAGATTCTGCCAAACCGGGGCTGGGAACTTGCGCATTTTGCCATTGCCGTCTATTAAAACTGATTACAGATATACTAACGGGAGCAACCCAAAGGGCTGCCCGCTGATAATCCGCCCTCTTGCGGCATGGATGTACTATGCTTGACGACAGACTGATGCGCGCCATGTTTGGCGAATCACGCAGCGTCGCCATTATCGGCGCCAAGGACAAAGCCGGACAGGCCGTGGACAGGGTCGGGCGCTATCTGCTGGAGCAGGGATACACGATTTTTCCTGTCCATCCCGTGCGCAAAACCGTTTGGGGGCTGCCTGCGGTCACCTGCCTTGCGGAGCTGCCCGAGCCGGTGGATATCGTCAATCTGTTTCGCGCGCCGGAGTACTGCCCCGCCCACGCGCAGGAAGTGCTGGACCTGCCCTGGAAACCAAAAGTTTTCTGGATGCAGCTTGGCATACGCTCGATCGAGGCACGTCAGCTGTTGGCCCGTACAGGCATGACAGTGGTTGAAGATTCCTGCATCATGGTGGAACACGAGCGCCTCATGCGCCCCTCGCTCACTTTTTAAGGCCAAGGATTATAGCCCATGTCTGCCGCTCACGGAGAATCGGTTTTCAACTGCCGCATGTGCGGCCACTGCTGCGAAGGAAGAGGCGGCATTGTCGTAAGCCCCACAGACCTGATCCGGCTGGCAGCGCACATGCAGCAAGCGCCGGAAGCAGTGGCGGAGAACTATTGCGAGCGCATTGCCGGCAAGCTCAAAATTCGCTGCGGTGAAGACGGCTACTGCGTGTTTTTTCGTCAGGGCAGCGGCTGCGGCGTACATGAGGGCAAGCCTGCAATCTGCCGCGCATGGCCCTTTTTTCGCGGCAACATTGAAGACCCGGCCAGCCTCGCCATGGCCAAAGAGTTCTGCCCCGGCATCGAAACTGGCGCGCTGCATGCGAATTTTGCGCGCGAAGGCCGCGACTATCTGCGCGAAAACGGCCTGCTTGCTTCCGATGCCACCTGTGAAGCCAATGCGCTTATCCTGAAGTAATCATGCGACGCCGCCCCCGCCAGATATCGCTGAAAGAATGCTACGACATTCTCAAGCTTAAAAAGGACGCCGATACGGCTGACCTCAAGCGGGCCTACCGGCGTCGCGCTTTTGAGCTGCACCCCGACCTCAACCCCGGCAACCCGGACGCCAGCCGGGAATTTCAGCTGCTCAACGAGGCCTATGTGGCCCTTTCCGCCATACTCAAGCATGAGGACGGCGTGCGGGCTTCAACAGAGGCCAGCAGGGCTGCGCAGGCGGAGAGCAAGACGCGGGCCGCAAAGGAAGAGCCTACTGACGACAGGGCGGAGCGACAGGCTCAAGCGGATAATGGCTCTCAAGGCCGTAACGGGCAGCAGGCGGACTCTGGCGCAAAAGAGGCCAGCTCTGGCGCGGCTGAGGCCGCTGCCGGGGCGCAGGCCTCAGCCGATGCCGGGAAAGCCCAAAAAGAGCAGAATCAAGAACAGCAAAAAACCAAAAACGCAGAGCAAAAAAACGCGCAGAACGGCTATTCAGAGCATGACGTGCTGCGCGACCTGCTTACGGATCCCTTTGCCCGCCGTGTTTTTGAAGATATTTACAGCGAACTGAACCGCCAGCATCAGGAAGAAGCGCCCCCCCAGCAGGAAGCGCCTTATCAAAAGGAAGGGCCCACTTTTGGCCACTCCAAGGAAAAACCCACGGCGGAAAAACGCAATGTAAAGCTGCACAAGAGCAATCTGGCCTGGGGTACGCCAAAGTGGAACAAAGACCACAGCAAGGGCGTTACCGGCATGGTCAAGGGCTGGCTGCGCCGTCAGATTGATGAAGAACAAACACTTGCGCTGCCCTCGGCCAATCTTTCGCCAGGCAAACGCATTCGCCTGCAAATACGTCAGGCACTCTCAGGCGAGTTGAAAACTGTCGAGATCACCCTGCCGCCGGATTTTGCCGTGGGCAAACCCATCCGGCTGCGCGGGCTGGGCAAGCGCGTGGGGCCGTGGCAAGGCGACTTGTACCTGATTATCACCAACGAATGATCGCGCGTCTTTCATGCGCGCCGCACCATAAACGAAAAGAGGCCCCGTGGGGCCTCTTTTCGTTTATGGTAGTCTGCTGGGCGAAAATGTCTTGTATGGGACTATTCCGTTTCCACATGAAAGCCAAAGTCGCCGTATTCTTCCCCGTCAACCACGTAGCGCAGGCGCTCATGAATGCTGTTGTCCTCGTTAAAGGTCAGCACCACGGGCTTGCGGCTGTACAGATCCTGCGGGCCGTTCACATATTCGTAAGCGCTGATGATGACTTCATCACCGCGCTGACAGGCCCGCGCCGCCGCACCGTTGAGTACGCAGCAGCGCGAACCCGGCTCGCCGTAGATAACATAGGTGGAAATGCGCTGTCCGTTGCTCTTGTTCCAGATATACACGAATTCCAGCGGGTAGATGCCCGCCTCGCGGCACTGCTCCGGGTCAAGCGTCACCGAGCCGTGGTAGTTCAGTTCGCACCCGGTAACACGAATGCAATGCAGTTTTGCCCGCAGTATTTGCAGCATGACAAACTCTCTTGCG
>NZ_DASQOG010000015.1:0-2180 GCF_035644575.1 Desulfovibrio sp.
TGTGCGCCAGGAAATTATGGCCCTCAAGGCCTATGTTCCCGGCCTTTCCATTGCCGAAATCCAGGATAAGTACAACCTGCCCCAGGTTATCAAGATGGCCAGCAACGAAAACCCGCTGGGCATGCCCCCTCTGGCCCGCGAGGCTGTGGAACGCCACGCGGCCGGGGCCTTTCGGTATCCGCAGGGCGGCAATCCGCGACTGGCAAAGGCGTTGGGGCAGCGACACGGCGTTGACGAGCACCGCGTGGTTGTGGGCAACGGTTCGGACGAAATCATTGACCTGCTTATCCGCATTCTGGCGATCCCCGGCGCGCACAACATTGTGTGTTTCAACCCCTGTTTCAGCATTTACCCCATTCAGGGACGTATTTGCGGCGTGGAAATCCGGCGGCAACCGCTTGAGGAAGATTTTTCCTTCAACTTTGCCGCCCTGCTGGAACTGGTGGACGACAACACGCGCATTGTTTTTGTGACCACGCCCGACAATCCCTCGGGCTTTTGCCCCCCGCGCGCTGCCGTGGAGGCCCTTGCGCGCGATCTGGCGCAAAAGGCCCCCGACTGCTTGCTGGTGGTGGACGAAGCCTACGTGGATTTTGCCGAAAATGAAAAAAACGCATCCATGCTGGCGAGCGGCATCATGCCAAGCAACACGGCCTTTATGCGCACGTTTTCCAAAAGTTTCGGGCTTGCGGGCATGCGCGTGGGTTATGGCATTTTGCCTGACCATCTGGCGGATTTTGTCTGGCGCGCACGCCTGCCCTTCTCTGTCAACATTCTGGCGGAGGAAGCGGCTTTGGCGGCTCTGGCTGATGACACCTTTTACAACGCCACCCAGGATGCCGTGCGCACAGGCCGCAAGGAGCTGTTTGCGGGCCTGACCGCACTGGGCTGCAAGGTGTGGCCGAGCGAAGCGAACTTTTTGATGTTCGGCATGCCCGAGGGCGCGCTCACCGCTGCCGAATGCTTTGAAACCCTGCTCGCGCGCGGCATCATCATCCGCCCGCTCAAGAGCTACGGTTTGCCGGATCTGCTGCGCGTCAGCATTGGCAACCAGCAGGAAAACCTCGCCTTCCTTTCCGCCATGGCAAATATTATTGCCCATAAAGGGGATAAGGCATGAGCGCGCGGCTTCCTGTGGTGACGCTTGACGGTCCGGCAGGCGTGGGCAAAACCACGCTGGCCCGGCGTGTGGCCGAAGGGCTTGGCCTTTCCTACCTTGATACCGGGGCCATGTTCCGCTGTATGGCGCTCAAGCTGGGCGCCGGGGCGGAAACATTACCGGAAGAAGAACTGCGCACCCGCTGCGCGGAGTGGACGTTCACCCTTTCGGGCCTTGGGCAGCAGTCCACCCTGTTCTGCAACGGCGTTGCCGTGCGGGGCGAGGTGCGCACCGAGGCCGTGGGCATGCTGGCGGCCCGCATAGCCACCGTGCCTGTGGTGCGCGAAATTCTGCGCGCCACCCAGCGTGCCATTGGCGAGCAGTACCCGCTGGTGGCCGAAGGGCGCGACATGGGAACAGTGGTTTTTCCCGACGCGCGCTTCAAGTTTTTTCTGGATGCAGCGCCCGAGGTACGCGCCATGCGCCGTCTGCACGACCTTGAGTCCAGCGGGCAGAAAGCGGATCTCGCCACACTGACCGAACAGATCCGCCAGCGCGACGCCCTTGACCGCAACCGAGCCGTGGCCCCTCTGCGCCCCGCGCAGGATTCGCTGATTGTGGACACGTCCCACCTTGACATTGAGGGGGTACTTGGCGTCATCCTGCACCACATCAACGTGCATGGCGGTACGCAGAGCCTTCGCTCCGCCTGACGCGCACAGTAATCCGCACACCAATTCGCACCCTTAAAGGCCGAACCGTTTCATGGTTCGGCCTTCTTTTGTTTCCCCTTGGCTGCCCGCAAAATGCAGCGGCAAGAATTGCCCAACCAGGAAAATCCTGCCTGCGCCGCGCCCCTGAGCGCCAAGGCTTTGGCGCTTTACGGGGGGGCAAAGCCGCCACCCTGATGTGCATTTTGCACAAACGGCAAATCAGCTCGCTGTATTTATTGCACTCTTTTACTATTGGCACGTTCAGTGCATATAAAAAAGCAAGTCAGTGGCGCATAAAGCGCCCGACCACAAACCAGCCTCAGTTGGGGAGGATACCATGAGCAATCAACTGGATTACGAAATCAATA
>NZ_DASQOG010000016.1:0-13796 GCF_035644575.1 Desulfovibrio sp.
GTCGGTCAGCATGACAAGCTGTTCACCCTTGCCGTTCTTGCCGGCGGGCAACCACACGCAGTTGAACACGGTGGCGCCGGTGGGCAGGTCAAGACGGGTGCCAAGCGTAAACTTGCCGTCCTGCTTGGTCATGATGCGCACGCCGGGAGCAAAGAGCTTGAGCGAATCCCATCCCTGACCCACGAGAGTGGGGCTGTAGGTGGGGGGCACACGCATGACGCTCACGTAGTAAGGAATGCGGTCGGCAATGGTGGTGAATTTGTTGCCCTTGAAGCTGTAAATGAAGGAGTAAGGGCGGTTGCTCGATTCTTCGGTGGTGGTCACAACAAGGGCCATGCTGCGATCGCGGTTGAGGTCGATGGCGCGCATGGAGAAGTTGTTGTTGGAACGCGAAACCACGGTTTCGCCAATCAGCTTGAGCTGACCATTGGCAGGCCAGCGGTAGATGCGCAGATCGTGATCGCTCAGGATGGCGATTTCATTCTTGCCATCGCCGTTAAAGTCGCCCACGGCCATATCGACCATGTTGTAACCCAGGCGCTGGGTGCGCAGGCGGGAACCGTCTTCAGCGCCGGCGCCCTGATAGCGGAACTGCGGGTTCAGGTACACCTGCTGCTGACCGGTTTCGTTGGTGACGATGTCGCCATTAGCGGTTGCGCCACGCGGGGAACCAGAGGCGGTGGAGCCGGGGGTGCGCATTGCGGAGGAAATACCAAACACTTCCTGGCTCAGGGCCGAGGTCAGGTTCTGCACAGAAGTAGTCAGTTCGCTCACAGGAGCCTGGGCGGTTTTGCTCCAGGTTTTGCCTGCCTTGTCCACGCTGTTCATAACAACGGTGCAGTCGTTGCCCATGACGCTCACCGAGCCCCAGATGGCGTTGTCTGCACCAGAAGAGCGGAGCGCCTGCTGGGCTTCTGCCTGGCTGGCGGCCTTGTTCTGTCCCGCACGGGCTTCAAGCACGCCAGGGCGGTCAAGGCGTCCCTGAATGGTAGCCTGAACAGCCTTGGAAAGGTAAGCATAGCTCTGGGGGGCATTGACCACAAAGGGCAATACCACAGCGCTTTTAGCGGCGGCGCTGGCAGCGCCCGCAGCAACGGCGACGAGCAGCAGGCAGACCGAAAAAGTCAGTCGCATGGCGAATTTCATTCCATTCTCCTTGAGTATTCACGCAAATACCCGGTAAAGTACGGCCACGGGCCGTTGTAGCGGTCAACCGGTACCGACTGTCAAATGCAGCCCGGCACGTCCGCACTGGCGCACTATACGCACACTTGCAGCGCCGTGCAAGACGCAAGGAGCCTGTGGGGCGCGCCGCAACAGATAAATTCCTTGCGGGAAGGGCGTACTGTCAATAATATGCCGCCATGCCGAAAACTCTTATCCGTTCTTTCCGCCTGGTATGCGCCCCGGAGCAGGTGCCCGCAGTGGAGGCCCTGCTGCGCGCTCAGGGGTATGATTTTGAGCCGGAACCTTTTTCTCCCCTGTGCCGTCGCCTTGTGGCCGAGCCGCGCCCGCTTGGCGGTTCGCTGGCTGCATTTTTCGGCTACATCTATATACAGGACCGCTCATCCATGTTGCCGCCGCTGGCGCTGGCTCCCGCTGCTGGCAGCGCCGTGCTCGACATGTGCGCAAGCCCGGGCAGCAAAACCGGCTTTCTGGCCCAGCTTGTGGGACGCAATGGTTTTGTGCTCGGCAACGAGCCTTCACCCACGCGCCTTGGCACCCTGCGTGCCAACCTGCACCAGCTTAATCTGATACAGGCCGCCACCTGTTCGTACAGCGGCGATGCCCTGCCTTTACGCCCCGGCTCGTGGGACGCAATCCTGCTTGACCCGCCCTGCTCCGGCTGGGGAACTGCAGAAAAACACCCGCAGGTGCTCAAGCTCTGGCAGGGCGACAAGCTCGACAGCCTCACCGGGCTGCAACGCCGTCTGCTGCGCCATGCGGCCTCGTTGCTGCGTCCCGGCGGGCGGCTGGTGTATTCCACCTGCACGACCAATGTGGATGAAAACGAGGCGCAGGTGCGCTTTGCCGAGCAGGAGCTGGGGCTGGAACGCGAACACCTTGATCCCATCCCCGGTTTCGTGTGGGAGGAACTGCCCGGCGGCGAAGGCACCTTGCGCGTGGACGGCGCACGCTCGCAGGCTCAGGGATTTTATGTGGCCCTTTTCCGCAAACCGGGCAATGCGAATACGGCGGTTTTGCCCTTTGAAAGCAGCGCGTCTGAGCCGCAGGAAGCCGTTTTTGAAGTGCCTGCTTCTGCTCTCTCAGGGATGCAGAGCGCGGGCCAGCGCAATGGACGGCGTGCCGGGCGGAACCGCGGTGACGACCGTGCGGGAAAGCCCGTTGAACGTCCTTCTGGCAGCCCGTTGCCGCCGGAAAGCCTTGTGGGCGCTACCTGCAACCCTGACCTGCTGCCCCCAGGGCGGGCGGTGCTGTACGGCGAGCACGTACGTTTTGTGCCGCCTCAGGCCACAGTTCTTTTGCCCCCCGGTTGCGTATGGCAGGGTTCATTGCTGGGCAAGCTTTGCGGCGGAACGCTGGATGCCGCGCCGCGCCTGCGCGTGCTCATGCAGTCGCCGCCGGATGCCGCCTCCAGTCTGGTGCTGGACGATGTGGCCGATATTACGGCCCTGTTGAGCGGGCAAAGCCGCCAGACAGGTTTGAATGGACGCGAGGCTGGCCTGTGGTGGCGCGATCTGCCTTTGGGGCGCATTGTTCTCAAGCAGGGCAGGGCCATAGCCGGGTTCAAATAGGCGCGGATACTGTCAGCAGGTTGCCTTGCGGGCTTTTCCCGCCTTGCTTGCAATCAGAGTTTCGCCCTTGCCAGCATCCTTCTGCCCCACACGGCCTGACCGAGGGAAAGCCCACCATCGCCTGGCGGCAGCTCATGGTGGGTGAGGGCTGTGAGGCCCTGCTCCGCCAGCGCCAGCGGCAGCAGCCGCGCCAGCGTGGCATTCTGCAATACGCCGCCGGTGAGCCCCACACAGTTCAGCCCCAGTTTGCGGGCCGCACGGCCCGCCATACCTGCCAGCGCCCGCGCAAGGCTGAGGTGAAAACGCGCCGCGGCTTCTGTGGCGTCCATTCCCTGCGCCTGCGCCTGCGCAACGTGGGCGAACAGGCCTGCGCTGTCCATTTCCAGCAAATCGTGGTGAAGCGCAATACCAACGGGCCAGACCAATGCGGCCATGTCCTTGTCGCGCGCCTTGCCCTCCAGCGCCGTGCGGACATGCTCATTGGCCCGGTTGGCGGCATCTTCAAGACGGATAGCGGCCTGCCCTTCGTAGCTTGTATCAAGGCATAGCCCCAGTTGCGCGGCCACCGCATCGAAGAGGCGTCCGCAACTGGATGTGGGCGGACAGTTGATGCCGCGCCGCAGCATTTCTGTCACTGCGGCTGCGGCCTGCGCCTGTTCCGGCAGCCAGGGGGTACGCAGTGACGGAAGGGGAATTTCCGCCTGCTCGCAAAGGCTGCGCAGGGCCAGCGCAATGCGCCAGGGTTGGCGCACGGCTGCATCTCCGCCCGGCAAGGCAAAGGGGGCCAGACGGCCCACCCTGCGCCACTGGGCCTGCTCAAGCTCCATGAACAGCAGCTCTCCACCCCATACTGTGCCATCGTCGCCAAGCCCCGTGCCGTCAAGGCAGAGGGCCAGCGCCGGGCCGTAGTGGCTGTTTTCGGCCAGTACCGCTGCGGCGTGGGCGGCGTGGTGCTGCAAGCGCCACAGGGGCAGGCCCTCGCGTTCTGCGCGGGCCTCGGCATAGCGGGTGGAAAGAAAATCGGGGTGCGCATCGCACACCAGAGCCTCGGGCCGCACCTCCAGCAGTTTTTCCAGATGCGCTGCCACCTCCTCATAAAAATTCAGGGTGGCGGGATTTTCCAGATCCCCAATGTGCTGGCCCACAAAGGCCTCGGCCCCGCGCGTCAGGCAAATGGTGGCCTTGAGCTCCGCTCCGGTTCCCAGCACGCAAGGGGCGTTTTGTTCCGTCTTGGGCAGAAAAACCGGGCGCGGCACATAGCCCCGGGCGCGGCGATAGAACAGCGGTTCGGCAAGCTGGTTTGCGGTCGCAGGTGTGCCGTGCGCATCCGCGGCGGACAGGCTCGGCTGGAGAGTCACCACGCTGTCGTCCACGCGCACCAGAATATCCCGGTCGTGCAGGAGCCATGCGTCCGCCAGATGGTCAAGCCGGGCCAGAGCCTCGCGGTTGCCAAGGCAAATGGGTTCGCCCCCGGCATTGGCCGAGGTCATGACCAGCACGGGCGGCAAAGCTGTGCATTCTGCAAGGCGGCTGAAAAGTACGGCATGCAGGGGGGTGTAGGCCAGCATGATGCCGACCTTGCCAGTGTCGGGAGCCACCTCATGCGGCAAATATGCAGCATCATCCTGGATGGCAGCACCATGCTGCGGCGTGCTGCGGCGGGGGCAGAGAACAACGGGTTTTTCCGGGCTTTGCAGCAGGGCCTCATGTTCCGGCGTAAGGTCGCACAGGGTGCGGGCTGTTGCCAGATCGCCAACCATGAGGGCCAGCGGTTTGTGCGGGCGTGTTTTGCGCCGCCGCAGCTCTTGCAGGCTTTGAGCATTGCGCGCGTCGCAAGCCAGTTGAAAGCCCCCCAGACCTTTGAGCGCCAGAATTCCGCCGTGGAGCAGGGTCTGCACGGCCTGCTCCAAAGCCTGTTGCTGATTTTCTGCGGTCGGCGCGGTGTTTCCCTTGCTGGCAGCCGCCTTATCCACAAACCACAGGCGCGGCCCGCACGTTGGGCAGGCCACGGGCTGGGCATGAAAGCGCCTGTCTGCCGGGTCGGCATATTCCGCGCTGCACCGGGGGCAGAGCGGGAAACAGCTCATGGATGTGACGGCGCGGTCATAGGGAATGGAGCGCGTGATGGTGTAGCGCGGCCCGCAGTTGGTGCAGTTGGTAAAGGCGTACTGGTAGCGGGGGTTGGCGGGATTGCGCATGTCGGCGAGACAGTCTGCGCATACGCCCATATCCGGGCTTACAAGCACGCTGTGCGCTGCCTGCCCTGAGCTGGAAACAATGCGGAAGGCTGTTTCATCCTCCACAACAGGCAAGTCGTGTTCGTCCACTCCGGTCAGCCGTGCCAGCGGCGGTAGTTCGGCGCGCAGGCGGTGGCCAAAGCGCTGCACTTCCGCCGCTGCGCCCTGCATTTCCATGCGCACGCCTTCAGAGGTGTTGCCCACAGTGCCTGTAAGCCCGCCTTCGGCTGCGAGGCGATAGACAAAGGGGCGAAAACCCACGCCCTGCACCTGCCCGGAAGCCACAAAAGCCCTTCTGACCAACGGTTGTTTGCTCATGCCTTTCATCATAGCGCAAAGAGCAAAATGTGTCAGCAGGGGTACTGTATGGCCGCTCAACAGCGCATGTTTGCTTGCGAGCGCACGGGCTTTTCGGTATTTAGTGGGTTGCTTGCCGCCACGTCATCCTGCCAGAGCGGCATCCAACCCGGCATATCCGGTAATCAGGAGCGTCTATGCCCCCCGTGCGTACCATTGGTTCCCGCATCCGTGGATTTCGCGAAGAACGCGAAGTTGACCTGCAAACCCTTTCCCAGAATACGGGCCTTACGGAAGACTATCTTGAAAAGCTGGAATCAGACGCCATATATCCCTGTATCGGCCCCCTGCAAAAGGTGGCCCGCGCTCTTGGCGTGCGCCTTGGCACTTTTCTGGACGACCAGTTTTCGCGCGACCCGGTGGTGAGCAGCATCAATGGCGAGGCCGAGGCCGATGAAGCGCTGCACACAGGGCGCGTACCCCGCCCCAGCTATACCTATCATGCGCTGGCCAAGGGCAAGAACGACCGCAACATGGAACCCTTCCACATCCGCATTTTCCCCGACAGCGGCGAACGCAAGACCACCTCGCATCAGGGCGAGGAATTTATCTGCGTGCTCAAGGGCGAACTGCTTGTGGTCTATGGCCGCGAAACCCGCGTGCTCAAGCCTGGCGAAACAATTTACTACAATTCCATTGTGCCTCATTACGTGGGCGCTGCGGGCGACGAGCCTGTGGAATTTCTGGCTGTGACTTACAATCCCTAGGGCATGTTCACTTTCTGTTGGTCTGCTCCAGGGTGCGATTCATGGCCCTTCAGACCGCACACCGCGTAACAGCGGCGCACTCGCCGCAACACGCCTTTGGGAGGATGCATGGAAGAAAAAGTTCGTGAGCGTCAGGCGCAGTTTGAACTGCGCGAATGGACGTTGGGGCAGGTGCTTGACCACACTGTGGCGCGCTTTCCCGATAATGAAGCCCTGGTATACCCTGACCGCAACTATCGCCAGACCTGGAGCGAGTTTGGCGCTCTGGTGGACGATTTCGCCAAAGGGCTGATGGCTCTTGGCGTGCAGAAGGGTGAAAAGGTCGCAGTATGGGCCACCAACGTGCCGTACTGGGTGGCATTGCAATTCGCCACGGCAAAAATCGGTGCCATACTTATTACGGTAAACACCAATTACCGCGAACACGAGCTGCGCTATCTGCTCACCCACTCCGAGTGCGAAAATATTTTTCTTATCGACAGCGTGCGCGACCACGATTATCTGGACACGCTCTACCGCATTGCGCCTGAGCTGCGTTTGCAGTCGCGCGACAGGTTTGTGTGCAAAAGCCTGCCGCACCTCAAGCGCGTGTGCTTTCTGGGGGCGGAAAAGCACCGGGGCATGTATTCCGTGCCGGAAATACTCGCCCTTTCCGTCATGGTGGACGAGGCGGAATACGCCGCCCGTCAGGCCCTGCTCCAGCCGTGGGATGTCATCAACATGCAGTACACCTCGGGCACCACGGGCTTTCCGCGCGGGGTCATGCTGACCCATGTGGGCGTGGGGCTGAACGGGTACTGGATTGGTCGCCACCAGAATTTCGGCCCGGAAGACAGGGTGTGTCTGCCGGTGCCGCTGTTCCACTGCTTCGGCTGCGTGCTTGGCGTCTCCGCCGCAGTGAACCACGGCGCGACCATGGTTATCCTTGAGTCGTTCAACGCGCTCAAGGTACTGGCTGCGCTCGACAGCGAACGCTGCACGGCTGTGTACGGCGTGCCCACCATGTTTCTGGCAGAGCTGGAGCATCCGCTTTTCAAGCGTTTTGACCTTTCGCACATGCGCACCGGCATCATGGCTGGTTCCGTCTGCCCCGAGCCGCTCATGCGCCGCGTGGTGGACGACATGAACATGACGGAAATCACCATCTGCTACGGCCTTACGGAAGCTTCGCCGGTGATGACCCAGTCGGACATTCACGATCCCCTGTCGCTGCGCTGCGAAACCGTGGGCTGCGCTATGCCCGGCATTGAAGTGCGCGTGGGCGACCCCGATACCTGCGAGGAACTGCCGCGCGGGGAGGTGGGCGAAATCCTCTGCCGTGGCTACAATGTCATGAAGGGCTACTACAATATGCCCGATGACACGGCCAAGGCCATCAGCCCCGAAGGCTGGTTGCATTCCGGCGATCTGGGCGTTATGGACGAGAACGGCTACCTGCGTGTGACAGGCCGCATCAAGGATATGATTATCCGTGGCGGCGAAAATATCTATCCGCGTGAGGTTGAAGAGTTCCTTATGGGCATGCCCGGCATTCTGGACGTGCAGGTTGTGGCTGTTCCCAGCCGCAAGTACGGCGAAGAGGTCGCGGCCTTCATCATCCCCCGCCCCGGTGTGGAAATTCTGCCGGAAGACGTGCGCGATTTTTGTCGCGGCAAGGTGTCGTGGTATAAAATACCCAAGTACATCAAAACAATAACAGGGTTCCCGCTTACGGCCAGCGGCAAGATCCAGAAGTTCAAGCTGCGCGAAATGGCCGCAGAATTCTGGCCAGAGCCCATGCAACGCTAAATACAATGGGCGCGCCCTGCATCGTGCGGGGCGCGCCAGTGCAACAGCATCAGGCTGTGCCTGAAAAGTGCGGACTCCCCTGGGCCGCCATCCGCGTCACGAACCGGGCAGATAGTTTGCCGCCGAATAAACCTGCATAAACAATCCCGCTCCGCGCCAGTCTCCGGCTTCTGCCGTCAGCTCAACCGTGTGCCCAGCCCCTTGCCATAAGACATTTCCCAAGCCATTGAAAGGGCATGCGGCAATCCCCGGCGATAGTGCCGCCAGCCTGCGAATTTTTCCACCATCGGGCCAAGGCCCGTCACAACTACAATCAGGTCAAAGAGCGTTATGAGCAATCAGGAATTTTCATTGAATACAGAGTCCCCGCTTTCCATGTCCGCCATGCCCGAGGGCGGCCCAGCCGAACCTGCACCAACTGCGGCGTCCTCAGCAGCGCCAGCGCCTATGGCGGGGCAGTCCTGCGCCTGCCCGCTGGCCCAGGTTCCGGCAAACGTATGGAAGGATCTGCTGCGCCGTCCGTTCCGCAAGCGGCATCCGGTCATCTTTTGGGGGCTGATACTGCTTTTGCTGGCAGGTGTCGGCGTGTTTGGCGCTGCCCTCGGCAGCAACGGCCTCATGGGCGGCCAGCGCATAGCCCTTGTGTCTGTTTCCGGCCCCATCATGGATCCGGAATCTGCCCTTGAGTGGATACGCAAGGTGGAGCGCGACCCCATGATAGCGGGTGTGCTGCTGCGCGTGGATTCGCCTGGCGGGGGCGCAGCGGCATCGCAGGAAATCTATAGTGCCGTGCGTGATCTGGCCCGCAAAAAGCCCGTGGCTGTCAGCATGGGTTCTCTGGCTGCTTCGGGCGGGCTGATGGTCAGCATGGCGGGATCGCGCGTGTTTGCCAATGCCTCCACCGTGACAGGCTCCATTGGCGTCCGCATGGACATTCCGCAGTTACAGGGCCTTATGGGTAAAATAGGCGTGGGGCAGGAGACCATAACCACCGCCCCCTACAAAGACGCCGGTTCCTACATGCGCCCGTTGAGTACCGAGCAGCGCGACTACTTTAAAAAAGTGCTGGACGACATGCACCAGCAGTTTGTGGACATAGTGGCCGATGGGCGGCACATGGAGCATGCCCGCGCCGCCGCGCTTGCCAGCGGCAAGATTTTTACCGGGCGTGAGGCCGTGCAGCTTGGACTGGTGGACGAACTGGGCGGGCAGCAAACGGCCCTGGCCTGGCTTTCGGAGCAGTGCGGCGTGCCAGCGGAGCGCAAGCTTGTGACCCGGCCCAAGGAAGGCGGCTGGCTGCCGCGCAGCCTCAAAACCATGCTGGGGGTTGATCTGAGCGCACTGGGCAGTCTGTCTTCCAGCAGCCCGGTGTTTCTTTATCAGTTTTAGGGACAGCGTTATCCGCATTGCGAGCGCTAACGTGCTCTGACAATAATAGTTAACAAAACTATGGCATTATGAATATTTCGGGCGGCTGTTCTAGACAGCCGCCCTTCCTTGTGCGATACTTCTGCCCGAAAAATACCGCGCACTGCGCGGACATTTCAAGGAGCTTGTCCATGAAATATGCGCTGTTGGGTTCATTGATGGCCTGTGTGCTGTTGGCGGGCCTGTGCGGGGCGGCCGCCGCTGCGGAAAAAAAATTTAACCATTTCAGCATAGACCTGCCCGCCAAGTGCTCGGCAACAGAAAAGGAAAGCATTGTAACCGTTTCCTGCGGGCAGGATTCATTTTTTTCCATTGGTATTTTTACCAAGGCGGAAAACGGCAATCTGACGCCCAAACAGTTTGCCGAAAAGCAGTCGGCCAGGCTTAAAGGCACTGCGCCTTCAAAGGCTGACGATGGCGGCGGCTGGACGTTCCAGGCCATGTCCGGCAGGGTTATGACACATGCGGACGTGTCCACTGAAGGCGACCTGACCCTGCTGTTTATCAGCGATGTGAGCGACGCGGACTGGCCCGATGCCCTGCAAAAGGCGTATGATTCCCTGCGCGGGGCCGATGACCGCGCGGATGCCCTGATTCAGAAATCGCTTTTTGAGCGGGAATAAGCCCGAGCAGACGCGCTTTTACTCAAGTTTGCCTTATGCAAAGCCCCGCCGGATAAACCAGCGGGGCTTTGTTTTGCAAGGTTAGTCGCTTTCAGGAATGCTGCATGCGGCTGAGGCGACCTTGTTGCGCCCGCTGTTTTTAGCGGCGTACAGGGCTTTATCCGCCACTCTGATGAGTTCTTCGCAGGCCGCGTGTCCTGACAGGGCGCTGGCTGTGTCGAGCGCCGCAACGCCTATGCTGATGGTCACATGACCAAGTGCGCTTTGGCAGTGGGGGATGCGCAGCGCGCTGATGGCTTCGCGCACGCGCTCGGCAACCATCGTGGCGTTTTCCTTGCCTGTATGGGGCATGATGATGGCGAATTCCTCGCCGCCGTAGCGGAACAGCTCGTCGCCGGGCCTGAAAAGCGCGGCGCTCATGGCCTTTGCAGCACGGGCAAGGCAGTCGTCTCCGGCAAGGTGCCCATAGGCATCGTTGTACAACTTGAATTTGTCCACATCGACCATGCCAACGCACATTTCGCCGCCTTCTCGCGCAAGGCGCGCCACTTCCCTTTGCAGAGCTTCATCAAAATGGCGGCGGTTGAACACGCCTGTCAGGTAATCCTTGAGATTCATCTCTTCCAGTTGGCGATTGGCGGCCTCCAGTCGGCGCTCCAGCCCCTTGCGCAGACTTATATCGCGCAGCGACACACAGAGGGAGTGAAGCTCGCCGCAGGCGTCGGGCAGGGCGTAGATGGACATGACATAGTCCTTGCCGTCCCAGATGATCTCCTGTTCGGCAATGGCTTCGCCAGAGGGGAGTGTCCTGAAAGCCTCGTCCACCACGTCAACGGAAGGGATGCCCGCTTCACGAATGTGGGAACGCACCAGGGCGTTGGCGGGTTTGTTCGCAATAATGGCGTACTGCGCGTTGACCGCCAGCAGTTGTCCATCCCTGTTGACGATGCAGAGCGCCATGAAATCGTGCGCAAACACTTCCTCAAAAACTGGCGCGAAATCTCCGCGCATGTCCACAGAGCCTATGCTGTGTTCTTCGCCCTCAAAGCCGAGAAATGCGCCGTTGGCACTGTGCACGGGCCTTATGTTCAGGCTGGTGACCGTGTGTGTACCTCTGGGGCACACATAGCGCACGGTGCAGCCTGCGAGCGGCCGGGTCTCGGCAGAAGCAAGGGCGCGGCGCAGCATGGCGGCATCGTCCGGGTGCATGCAATGAACCAGTGATTTGCCCGCGAGTGATCCCACTGGCAATTCCAGCAACAGCTCCTTTGCCGCATCCACATGGCGGTAGACCAGATCATGGTCAACGCTCCAGCAAAATGATTCACTGATATTTTTTTGCATCGACATGGTTCCCCCTCCTTTGCCGCCCCAACTGGTCCAGGGGCATTGCCCCTGCTGCGCGTACCTGCGGCAAAGACTCTGTCGATTTCAACGCCAGAATATACATAAGGGAACCCTTTCGCCAGAGATTTTGGACAGAAAGGCAAGTGCTCAAGAAATATCGAAGATGCCAAATGTCTGGCGGGCACAAAGTTTGTGATTATGGGAGCAAAGGGAGGCCGCGAACAAAAAAATATGAAAGCCATAATTTTTTGGCCTTGAAACTCGCGGACAAAATGTGACCAAATCACATTTTGGCGCAGCGCCACAAGCGCGGAATGCCTTTGTGGAATATGGCGTAATTCAGGCAGGAAGGACAAAAAATCGAAAAATCAATGGCCGGAGTAATCCAGAACATTGTTCAGCGGAGCGCTGTGGCTTTCGATACGCCCATTGTTGAAGGTGTGGCGATAAAGCCGCCAGCCCTCCATATCAAGAACGTCGAGCTTTCCCTTATGTTCCTGGCAGATATGCTCCCCAAGTGCAGCCAGCACTTCATCCACGGGAAAGTACATGCCTTCGAAGGAAATACGGGCCATGTCGCCGTCACGCTCAAGAACAGGCACGTCATCTTCATCGGGCATGGCATCGGCGCAGGCCTGCTCCAGAGCCGCGTAAAAATCATCGTTTACAGGATACACATGCCCGTAAACCTTGAGCAGTGGGGATCGGCTCATGGTTTTGCCGCCGTGTCGCCAGCCTTGGCGGGCTGTTGGGGAGTGACGGAATCAGCTGGGGGCGTGGCGCCCTCTTGCCTTGAAGATGTGAGGCACATCTGCTGCCCACGGGCGGCGACAAGGCCTTCGCAGTCGCCCAGAGCGCAGGCGGCGGCCAGATCAGCGCACATGCCGGGTTCGTTGCTGCGCAGCATGCGCAACGCGCCACGGGCCCGCAAAAGCCGAACTTTGTCCGAAGTGTGGGGAAAAGCATCCGTCGTGGCTTCCAGCACCGCGCTCAGGTCATCTTCGGCAAGGGCCAGTTGCTGCAAGCGCCAGTGGGCCAGTGCGCGGATGTACCGCGCGCGGCCAAGGTCAGGGGCAAGCTCCAGTGCGGCAGTGCAGGAAGCGATACTGCGCTGCGGCATGCCCGCCTGCAAGAGTGCCTCTCCCAGAAGTAGCCGGGTAGCGGCGCTCTGCGGCAGATTGACGGCAGTTTTTTCAAGGACTGCCAGAGATTCTGCCGAGGTCAGCCAGCCCTCGGGTGAAAGGCGCAATGTATCCAGAGCCGCAATGGCGGCGGCAAGAGTCTCTGCCAGTGCGTCAGCTTTCTGCTGTGCCTGCTGTTGCGCTGCTTCCCGTGCGGTGCCCTCGGGGGTCGGCATGGGCGGGTGCTGGGTCAACTGCCCTGGCGGAGTCACTTTGGCAATATACCACGTACCGCCAGAACCGGGAGACGAATCACCGGAGCCGCCAGCTCCTGGCAGGGCATCGGCGGCGGCGACCTCCTGAGCGATCTGCCGGGCGTTTGCCGTTGCGGTCATCAGGTCGGCCAGCAGCAAACGCCGTACTTTCAGGGCATCAGGATTACGCAACAGCCGCAGCAGTGTTTCCGCCGCATCGGGCCGGGCCAACAAGGTAACTGTCATGCTTTGCGCGCCGGAATCCCCGCTGGCGGCAGCATGGTCAACCTCTGTCAGCGGGGTGTACAGTTCTGCGGCCAGCGCCGTATATTCGTTGAAATCGGTGATGCCCATGCGGATGTCGCGCCTGTTGGGCAGGGCTGCTGCGGCCGCGTGCAGGGCATCCAGAAGGGCGGCGGCTTCCGCGCACAGTCTTTGGGCATGCGGGGGCAGTGGAGCGGCGGGGCAGTGCGCGCTGCGAAGAACGGGCGATGGCAGGGGGAGGGGCCCGGGCCTGGAAGCAGAGGGGCCGTTTTCCAAAGGCGAGAGCGGATCAGGCGCGGGAGACGAGGGACTGGCGTTTTCGGCTGGGGTATTGCCAACCGCACCGTCGGGGGTACCCTTGACCTCGGTTGCTGGCTTGTCAGCGGCGGAGACTGCCGCCGGAGGGCCGGGCGTGTGTTCTGCTGCGCATGCCGCACCGCCGGTCAGCAAGACCGGCGGCAGGGCAAAAGTTCCCAGCAGAGCCACCAGGGGCAAGCTGGAGAACAATGTACGCAAGGCCCGCATGGGCTTATTTTTTTGCCTCGATGGTCTGGACAATCTTATGCGCCATGGGCTTGACCAGGTCGCGCAGAGTTTCCAGCATCAGGTTGTCGGCAGCGCTGCCCGAGGGCAGGCCGGTGCGCGACTGTGAAGCGTTGAGCGATTCACGCAGGATGCGCGCCTGCCGGTTGGCAAGCACGTAGTTTGCGCGCAGCGATGTGGACATGTCGGTGGTGGACGTTTCGCGGATGTTGGCTTCATCGACCTGGCCTGTGACCATAAAGTCGGGGTTGCCCTTGCGCGCTTCGTTCACGCTGATGGAATAGGAAACCTGCATGCCGTTGCGCGCAAGTTCATCGGCCAGAGCCTTGCTGATCCACTGGGCGACATTGTCGGTGGTGACAAACGCGCTG
>NZ_DASQOG010000017.1:0-5751 GCF_035644575.1 Desulfovibrio sp.
CACCTGGCTTGACCAGTCCAAGGGCGTGTGGGGCACCAGCAAGATGAATGGCCGTAGCGACCAGGAACGTGATCCCTGGAACGTGAACGTCCGTTTCGTGTACTCCTTCTAAGAGTACCTAGCCTTACGATTAAAAGGGGAGCCTTCGGGTTCCCCTTTTTTATTGCCTTGCATCCAGCATGTGCAAGCCCGTTGTGTTAGCCATGCGGGCTGACATGCCACTGCTTGTTATCCTTGCCCCTTCCCTCTGTACTCGTATGTGCTGCCGTTTCACGGTCTGGTATTTTATTGACCATTGCTACTTGCAGCATGGATGAGGATACCGCTCGGAACTCAGACAACTTGCGCGTAGTATGAACCGCCAGCGCCCCCTTTCGGTAATCCCCTAAGTATTCATACTATTTTTGTTGATGCGCGTCATAGTCCTTAGCTTGGGGGCATCCATATTGCGTGTCATTGTGCTGTGGCCCTCCTGGTTATTGCATTTGTTGGGGCAGGATCAATAGCCAGGGGTGCATACTCCCCATCCGTATAAGGCCAAAAGGCGGCGCACCCATTGTAGGTGCGCCGCCTTTTGAATTGCGAGGAGCGGCAGTGGGCCGCTCCTGGATGCAGGGTGATTAACCGAAGAATGCCTTAAGGTCGTCCTGCGGGGTGCTGATGCCGCCGATGGCAAACTGTTCCACCAGCACCTTGGCCACATTGGGCGAAAGGAAGGCAGGCAGCGTGGGTCCCAGGTGGATGTTCTTCACGCCGAGGGCAAGCAGGGCCAGCAGCACGATAACAGCCTTCTGCTCGTACCAGGCAATGTTGTATACGATGGGCAGGTCGTTGATATCGGCGAGACCAAACACTTCCTTGAGCTTCAGAGCCACAACGGCCAGGGAGTAGGAGTCGTTGCACTGACCAGCGTCCAGTACGCGGGGGATGCCGCCGATATCGCCGAGATCAAGCTTGTTGTAGCGGTATTTGGCGCAACCGGCGGTAAGGATGACGGTATCCTTGGGCAGGCCTTCGGCAAATTCAGTGTAGTAGGAGCGGCCCTTGGCGCGGCCATCGCAGCCAGCCATGACCACAAACTTCTTGATGGCGCCAGACTTCACAGCGTCAACAACCTTGTCGGCCAGGGCCAGCACCTGATTGTGCGCAAAACCGCCCACAATCTCGCCGGTCTCAATTTCCGTGGGCGCGGGGCAGGTCTTGGCGTGGGCGATAATGGCCGAAAAGTCCTTGTGTTCGCCGATTTCACCGGGGATGTGCTTGCAACCGGGGAAGCCCACCACGCCCGTGGTGTACACGCGGTCTTTGTAGCTGTCCTTGGGCGGCACAAGGCAGTTGGTGGTCAGCAGGAGGGGGCCGTTGAAGCTGTCAAATTCTTCCTTCTGCTTCCACCACGCGTTGCCGTAGTTGCCCTTGAAGTGGCTGAATTTCTTGAAAGCGGGGTAGTAGTGGGCGGGCAGCATTTCGGAGTGGGTGTACACGTCCACGCCCGTACCTTCGGTCTGCTCAAGCAGCATCTGCAGGTCGCGCAGATCGTGGCCGGAAATCAGGATGCCGGGGTTGGTGCCCACGCCAATGTTGACCTTGGTGATTTCGGGGTTGCCGTAGGTGCCGGTGTTGGCGGCATCAAGCAGAGCCATAACGCTCACGCCCTTGTTGCCGGTTTCAAGGGTCAGGGCCACGAGATCGGCCACGGAAAGGCTGTCGTCCAGAGTCTTTGCCAGAGCTTCCTGAATGAAGTTGTCCACAGCAGGATCATGTTTGCCCAGCACATCGGCATGCTTGGCATAGGCGGCCATGCCCTTGAGGCCAAATGTCACGAGCCAGCGCAGGGAGCGAACGTCGTCGTCGCTGGTGGCAAGAACGCCCACAGTGGCCGCCTTGGCAAGCATGGCGGCCTTGTCGTCCGATTCCCACAGGGCAGCGTCGGCCAGCCCGTCGCGCGAGTCAAGCTCGGCCATCAGGGATTTCTTGGCAGCACAGGTTTTGCGCACGCGCTCGGCGATCATATCGTCGTCAAAGTTGGCGTTGGTAATGGTGCAGAAAAGGTTGCCCACAACCATGCGGTCGATCTCGTGGCTTACGGTCTTGCCCTGGGCGCGCACCTTGGTGGCAACCTGCGCGAGGCCCTTGGTCACATATACCAGCACGTCCTGAAGGGCGGCTGTTTCGGGCTTTTTGCCGCACACGCCTACTTGGGTGCAGCCTTTGTTGCCCACGGTTTCCTGGCACTGATAGCAGAACATGGCGTTACTCATGGGATGTCTCCTGATACTCTCCGCAACGCGGAGGCTGGGGGGTGATCCGCCTACGCGGGGGTCTTGGGGGTAGGAAAAACAACGGTAAGCAGCATCTTGAAGCGCTCTTGCGCGCGTACAGAGTGCGGCTGGCCCGCGGGCATGATAATCACTTCGCCCGCCTGCACAGTGTGTGACTGGCCGCTGATGGTCACCTGCGCCGAGCCTTCGAGCACGAGGACCATTGCATCGCCCGTGGAGGTGTGGGCGCTGATTTCTTCGTTGGCGTCAAATGCAAACAGGGTAATGCCTACAGAGGCGTTTTGGATAAGGGTCTTGCTGGCGATCTGGCCAGGCTGGCACTCGACCTGCGCGGCCAGGGGCAGCGCTGCGGCGAATTCAAGGTTCTTGAGAATGCGGTCCATGAGGCCCTCCTTGTGTTGACGATTCCGTTCTATCAAGGCTGGGACAATGGTTCTGTAACAAATGTTACGGATGCTCAAGAAAATGAAAATATTTTGGTCGCGGGATAAAAAAAGAAGCGATGTACAATAAACTGAAATTATTTATAAAAAAGAATACATTCAATCAGGCGGGGAAATATTCGCACAAAAAATTCAGTGAGGCTATGTCCGGTACGCGAATGCTTCTACCCTCCATTTGCAGAAGGCCCTCGTCGCGCATGGCGGCGAGCTCGCGTGAAAGTGAGGGGCGGGTTACACCCAGAAAATCAGCCATCTGTTCACGGTTCATTGCCAGTGAAACCATGCCGTCAGGGCGGCGGTGTTCCAGCAGCAGGGCTGCAAGTTTGCGCCGCAAACTGCCGGAAGACAGCAGTGAAATGCGGCGTGTGAGAAAAAAAGCCTTGTGCGCAAAAATGCCGAGCATGTTGCGGATCATGCGTGAATGGACGGAGCAGGCCTTTTCGCAGGTGGCGTAGAAAAAACGTGCGGGTATGCCCAATACGCGAACAGGCGTTTCGGCCAAGACGCTGCAACCATAGCTCGGGCGGCCCAAAAAAACATGTACCTCGCCAAACAGGTCGCCGGGGGCATCCACGCGCGCCATGACGGCACGTCTGCCTTCTGTTGATTCACGGCACACGTTCACCGCACCTTCCAGCAGCACATACAGCCTTTCCGGCGGGTCGGATTCTGCAAAAACCAGTGCACCCTTGCCGTGCTGCTCTTCAAATGCGCCGCTGCATGCAAGGCACAAGCGCGCCTCCTGCCCGCTCATTCCAGAAAACAGGGGGGATGCTTCCAGGGCGCGTTCCATGTATTCCTCTTGTAGATTCTGCATACCTTGTACAACCATAACCCACATCACGTTTGTGACGCAACCGCACGTTTGCACTTTGCGCGCATGAAATAAAAAAAGGGGGCCAAGGCCCCCTTTTTGCCGAATTATATAAAACTTACAGCGACGGCATGCCCAACAGCAATCGGGCGGAAACCACCACCTGCATGATAACCTGGGTAATGTCCTTGACCGCCTGCATGTTCTTGGATTCCACCTTGGGCAGCACCATTACCTGATCGCCGGGCAGAATATCATCGCCGTTCTGCGACACCGATCCGTTCTGGTGCAGCACCAGAACCTTGTCGTGGTCTGCACGGTTGGTATAGCCGCCAGCACCCTTGATGTAATCGTCCACATCCTTCTTTTTGCCCCACAGCATGGCCTGCGGCATCATGACTTCACCGCTCACCAGCACCACGTCGCTCTTGGCGGGGATTACAATGATATCACCGTCTTCCAACGAAAGGTCGGCTTTGTCCGGCCCGCCGTCAAGCACAACCACACCTTCCGGTTCCACGCTCTTGGCCCGCTCCACGAATTTGGAGACCATCTCCGCCTCCTTGGCGCGGATGGCTGCTTCATCCGCGCTGGCAGAGGAAGCCGTGAGGGCTGTTTCCTCCAGCCTGCGCAGGGAATCTGCAATGGCCTTTTTCTGCCGGGCGGCAACGCTCTTGCGCTTGATGTACATGGCCTGAAGGTTGGCGCGGCCAGGCTCCACGGCAATGAAGTTCTTCACTTCCTGCAAGCGGGCGCCGCGCCGCACGGGAAAGCGCGAAGCCCCACGCACTGCGCCCTGCACTTCAACCATCATGGTATTGCCGGGCGCATCTGCAATAAACTGCACCTGATCGCCGTCTTCAAGCATCAGGTTGCGCAGTTCCTTGAGCGGCAGATAGGTGCTGTAGGGCGCGCCGTTGCGTGTGCCGGAAAGGGCGATGTGCGAGGCGCTGTTTTGCGGCTCGGCCAGTTCAATCAGGGCCGTGCCTGTGGACTTGCCCTTGGGGAATTCAAATTTTGCGGAGGTGCGCACCGCGCCGATGGCTGTAATGGTGGGGCCTTTGTCGCCCACCACAAGCGTGTCGCCTTCCTGCACGCGCACTGCGGGCAACACGCCCTTGCGGGCAAAGGGGTAGAGGTCGAGGCTGGCAACAGCCTTGCCGTCGCGCATCAGGCGGATGTCACGATAACTGCCGCGCATGGGGTCAAGGCCTCCGGCCTTGTCCAGAAAGCTCAGCAACGGGTCGCCGGGGGTGCCGGTGTATCGGCCAGGCCTGGCAACGCCGCCTGTGACAAAAACGGCCACAGGCCGGGCATCCAGAGGCGCTGCGTAAATCTGCGCATCGGCGTGTCCGTTGGCGGCAAGTTTGCTGCGCAAGGCTTCGGCCAGCTTGTCGTAGCCAAGGCCAGCCACGGGTATGGCCCCCACCTCAGGTACGTCCAGATGCCCGTCGGCGGCCACAGTCAGTGTGCTGTCCACCTTGAGGTCGCCGCCCCACAGGCGCAGCACCACCCGGTCGCCCGGTGCGATGATGGAGGCATCCTTGGCGTCCTTGGCGGCGTCCTTGCTCTGCGAAAAATTGCCCTGAAACAGGTTGGCAGCGTAGGGCTGGGGTGCATTTTCGGCCTTGCCCGCAGTGGTCAGGGCGAAAAAGATCAGCAGAAAAGTAACAATAGTTCTGTGCGACATGGCAGTGTTGATGCAATGGATTCGGGCTTGCATGGCCCCCAGAGGTGGTTCCGCAAACAGGCTGTATGGCCCCAGGGTTCCGTAGTCAATATTCTTGAAATGCCTTGTATCTCCTGCAGGTGGAGGCGTTGAGGCCTGCTCGGTGCCTGTAGGATCAACAGGGCTGAGAGGCTGCAACTGCAACTAGGAAAGCGCACGGGCGTGGTATTCGCCGTGCGCTTCCATAAATAATCACATTTGCCCGGTTTAGCCAGAGGCAATGCACCCTTGATCGTTTTTTGCCAAAGGCACGCTGGCACTAAGCCGGAGTTTCAGCCTTGCTACTGCGAAAGGCCCTGTCCCCACACTCGCGGGGCCATGGTCCAGCGGCCTTTGTCATCCTTGCAGATGACAATAACTTCCGCTTCACGCTGGCCTGAAAGCACGGTGCCGCGTTTGCAGTCCTCGCCCTTGGCCGAGGTGAAAAGCTCGTCCAGGCTCACGCGCACCCCCTTGCCAAAATCAGGGTCGTCAACAGTAGCGGTT
>NZ_DASQOG010000018.1:0-11566 GCF_035644575.1 Desulfovibrio sp.
AATGCAGGATCTGGACCTGACCGGCAAAACCGTTGTGATTCGCGAAGACCTGAACGTGCCCATGAAGGACGGACAGGTATCCAACGACAAGCGCATCCGCGCTTCGTTGCCCACCATTACCACGGCCCTTGAAAAAGGCGCAGGCGTGGTGCTGCTTTCGCATCTGGGCCGCCCGACGGAAGGGCAGTATGAAGAGCAGTTCTCCCTCAAGCCTGTTGCCGCCCGTCTCTCCGAGCTGCTGGGCAAACCCGTGGCCCTTGCCGCCACGCTGGAAGAAGCCAAGGCTGCCCCCGGTGCGGTGACCCTGCTTGAGAACGTGCGTTTTCTCAAGGGCGAGAAAAAGAACGACCCCGCCCTGGCCGCGCAATTTGCCGCCCTGGGTGATGTATATGTGATGGACGCCTTTGGGGCGGCCCACCGCGCGCATGCCTCCACCGAGGGCGCGGTGCGCGTTGCCAAGGTTGCCTGCGCCGGGCCGCTGCTTCAGGCGGAGCTGGATGCCTTTGCCAAGGTGCTGAACAATCCCGCCCGCCCGCTGGCTGCCATCATCGGCGGTTCCAAGGTGTCCACCAAGCTGGCCCTGCTGGAAAACCTGCTGGAAAAAGTGGACGTGCTCATTGTGGGCGGCGGCATTGCCAATACCTTTCTTGCGGCTGCCGGGTATATGGTCGGCAAGTCCCTGTACGAGGAAGATCTGGTGACGGACGCCCGGCGCATCATGGAGCAGGCCAAGAATCTGAACAGGATACTGCCCCTGCCCGTGGATGTTGTGACCGCAGAGGAACTGGCCCCCGGTCAGGCGGCTACCACCCGCGCCGTGGGCGACGTGCCCGCCGACCAGATGATTCTGGACGTTGGCCGCGACACGATTGCGCAGTACAAAAAGCTGCTGTCCAAGGTTGCCACCGTGGTGTGGAACGGCCCTGTGGGCGCGTTTGAAACTGATCCCTTTGGCGAAGGCACCAAGGAACTGGCGCACTATCTTGCTGATTCCAAGGCCTTTGTGGTGGTGGGCGGCGGCGATTCCGTGGCTGCGGTGGAAAAGTACGGCCTGTCCGAAAAGATGGGCTATATCTCCACCGGCGGCGGCGCATCGCTGGAACTGCTGGAAGGCAAGGTGTTGCCTTCGGTGGCGGCGCTGGAAGACAGAGGCTAGTACATGCCGCTCTGCGGCGGAGCTCATAGCTGATTCAGGCCTCCGGATCTCAGGATTCGGGGGCTTTTTGCGTTCGGCGCTCAGGCTTGAGGGCGCAGGTTTTTAAAAAACGGCAATTGCATGATGAAATCGCAAAACTGCCGCAGCACCGCGCTGGACGCGGCGGTTTTAAGCACTGTGCGCACCTGCGGCAGGGGCGGCAGACCGAACGTGCCGTCAAGGATGACAAAACGTCCGTCCATATCCCAGTCGGGCAGGGCGGTTATGCCAAAACCCGCCAGCACCGAACTGCACAGGCTCTCATATGAGGCGCTCACATAGGCAAAATCATAGCTTCTGCCTGCGGCAGCGAGGGCTTCCAGCGTGGCGGCGCGCCAGGGGCTGCCCTCGCTGTAGGTGGCCAGCGGCACCGGCGTGGTTGGCGCAAGCGCAATGTGCATGCCGCTGGCCCAGTGCAGGGGCTGCTGGGCCAAGACCTCGAATATGCCCTCGGGTGCGTGGCTGCTGTCAAAGCGGTATTGGTTGATCAGGGCCACGTCCAGGCTGCCGTCCGCCAGCATGCGGTCAATATCCGCAGACATGGCCGAAATAACACCGATCTGAAGGTCAGAGTTCAGGGCCAGCAGGCGGGCCACGGCTGCCTGCAATTCCACCGTGCTGAAACTTGGCGGGATACCCACCGTGATGCGCCCCCGCAATTCAGGTTGTAGGGCTGCGCGCAAGACCGCGTCAAAGCGCAGTAGCGTATCCTCCAGTTCGGGCAAGATGCGTTGCCCCGCCGTGGTCAAACCAAAGGTGTGTCCGTTGCCACGCTCCACCAGTGTGCAGTTGAGGTGCGCCTCCAGCCTTTTGACAGACTGCGTCACCGCCGACTGGCTGCGGCAGAGCTGCTCCCCAGCTTTCTGAAAGCTGCGGCTGCGGGCCACGGCAATAAAAGCCCGCATATGCTCAAGGGTAATACTGCGCGTGTCTGCCGGGAATTCCATAACTGCGACCGCCTTAAAATAAGATGAACTGATTTGTTCATGATAAAAATAAATTTTACAAATTATCAAGCCCCCGCCTACTGTGGACGCAATCATATTGCTGCAAGGGGTAGGGGTGAAAAATGGAAAAATCAGCAAGAGTGAAAAGGCCTCTGGAAGTGCCTGATCCTAAATTGGTTAAGGGAAGCGCGGCAAATTCGGCCCAAAAGCGTCTGAACTGGCGGCACGTGGCTGTGGGCGTGTGCTTCAGCATTATCTGGAGCTCGGCCTTTGTGGCGGGTAAAATTGCGGTGACGGAAATGGGGCCATTCGTAAGCCTGTTTTACCGCTTTGTGGGCACCGTTTTTGTGCTGGGCCTCTTATGCGGCAAAAGCCTGTGGGGGCCGCAGGCGGGCAGGGCGTTGCGGGCTGGATTTGTGCTCGGCCTGCTGAACAATGTGGCCTATCTGGGGCTGAGTTTCTCGGCCCTGCAACTGGTATCGCCTCCCTGGGTTGTGGTCATTGTGTCCTGCTCGCCCTTTGTCACTCTTATGCTTGGCGTTGCACGCGGGCTGGAATCGTTCAGCGCGTCAAAGCTGCTGGGCTTTGGCCTGTCGCTGGCAGGCATTGTGCTCATGGTGGGCGTGGGCGAACTTGATGGCGGTGCCGTGCAGGGCCTGCTGCTGGCCGCCGGGGCAACTGTGGCATTTTCCGTAGGGGCGGTGCTCTTTCGCGGCAGGTACAGCAACATGCCGCTGCTGCCCGTCAATTTCTGGATGTCAGTCTGCGCCATGCTCTGTTTTGCCCCTGCGGCCATGCAGAGCAGCGTGACACCTCTTGCGGTCTCCATTCCGGCCCTGCTGGCGCTTGGCTGGCTTGCTGTGGTGAGTTTGCTGGGCATGGCCCTGTGGCTGCTGCTCATCCGCACGCAAGGGGCGTCCACGGCGGCTGCCTATAACATGCTCAATCCTCTGAGCGGGCTGGCCCTTTCGGCGCTGTTGCTGGGCGTGCCCATCCTGCCAGCCGATGTGGCGGGTGCTGCTGCCATTGTGACGGGCCTTGCCGTGGCCTTGGGCGTGCGGCTGCCAAAGCGCTAATTTTTTCAATCCGTGACATGCTTGTTTTTTCACAAGCGGCGCGTATGGTGGAACTGAAAGCGTATTTCAGGTTGTGCGCATTCCAAACCAGGAGGAAACTCATGAGCAAATTGCGGATTGCCCAGTATGGTTGCGGAAAGATGTCCAAGTATTCCATGCGATACGTGTACGAAAAAGGCGCGGAAATTGTAGCTGCCTTTGACGTCAACCCAGCAGTGATCGGTCGGGATATCAGTGCCATCATTGGCGGGCCGGAGCGGGGCGTTGTCGTGCACCACGCTGACGAGGCCGACAAGGTACTGGCAGCGCTCAAGCCCGATGCCTGCATCATCACCACCATGAGCCTCATGCGCGACATCGTGGATGCCCTCATGGTCTGCGCCAGAAACGGCGTCAACGCCATCACCACCAATGAGGAAGCCATCTTCCCCATGAATTCCTCGCCCGCCATCACCTGCGAGGTGGATGCCATGGCGAAAAAGACGGGCTGCACGGTGTGCGGTTCCGGCTATCAGGATGTGTTCTGGGGCAACCTGATAGCCACCCTGGCCGGGGCCATGCATACCATCAACAAGATCAAGGGCAGCTCCAGCTACAATGTGGAAGACTATGGCATCGCCCTTGCCAAGGTTCACGGCGCGGGGCTTGACCTGCCCGCCTTTGAGAAGGAAATAGCCTCGGCAGACGCAATTTCGCCCTCCGAGCGCCAGCAGTTGATCGAGCGCGGCGAGTTTTTGCCCTCCTATATGTGGAACGTCAACGGCTGGCTGGCGGAGCGTCTGGGCCTTACGGTCAAAAGCCAGGTGCAGAAGTGCGTGCCCCAGACCCACAGCGCCGAGCTGCGTTCTGAAACGTTGGGCATGACCATCCCCGCCGGGCACGCCACGGGCATGTCTGCCGTGGTGACCACGGAAACGGCGGAGGGCATTGTCATTGAGAGCGAATGCGTGGGCAAGGTTTACGCCCCCGGCGAGGTTGACCGCAACGACTGGACGCTCATGGGCGAGCCGGATACGCAGGTGGTCATTACCCGTCCCGCCACAGTGGAACTGACCTGCGCCACCATAGTCAACCGCATACCCGACCTTATCAACGCCGCGCCGGGCTATGTGACCACCGACCTCATGCCGGTCAACAGCTACAGGGTAAAGCCCCTGGATCATTACGTGCACAAGTAGTTTCTACATCCCCCCCGGGCCGCCATGTGGCGGCATGTCCGCCGTATCAGCAAAAGTTGGTGCGGCGGATTCTTTATGGTGTTGACATTTTTGCGCACAGGATTATGCTCATTTGAGCAAAAATAACGAGCAAGGGAGTAGCCATGAAAGTAGCCGTTTCAAGCGAGGGGCCGGGGCTGGAATCGCAGGTCGATCCACGGTTCGGCAGGGCTGGCGGATTTGTGATCGTGGATATGGACACCATGCAGGCAGATTATGTGGACAACGGCGCATCGCAGGCGGCGGCGCAGGGCGCGGGCATCCAGACTGCTGAGAGGCTGGCTGGTCTGGGCGTGCAGGCCGTCATGAGCGGCTATGTGGGGCCCAAGGCTTTTACGGCCCTCAAGGCGGCTGGGCTGGACGTATATCAGGATATGGACAACCGCAGCGTGGGCGAAGCCGTGCGCTGTCTTGCCGATGGCTCGGTCAGTCCGGCCGCGGCTCCCAACAAGTAGGCCCGTATGCGTATTGTGATTGCCAGCGGCAAGGGCGGCGCGGGAAAGACCACCGTAACAGCTTGCCTTGCCGGACAGTGGGAGCGCGATCTTCTGCTTGTGGATGCGGACGTGGAAGCGCCCAACCTGCACCTTTTGCTGCATCCGAACCTCGCGGAGCCGGAACCGGTATATCTTGAAGTGCCGGAACTGGTGGAGGAAAAATGCACGGGCTGCGGCGCATGCCGCCCCATGTGTTCCTACGGGGCCATTGCCATGATGGGCGCAAAACCCATGTATTTTCAGGATATGTGCCACGGCTGCGGCGGCTGTTTTGAGGTGTGCCCGGAACAGGCGCTGCGCGTGGCGCAGCGGGAACTTGGCGCACTGTTGCAGGGTTCTGTATCCGCTGGCGGCAAAACACTGCCCTTCCTCATGGGCCGTACCCGCGTGGGCGAGGCCATGACTCCGCCGCTCCTGCGCGCGCAGGAACGCAAGCTGGCAGAACTGCTTGCGGGGCATCACTCTGACGTGCTCATGGACGCTCCCCCCGGTGTAAGCTGCCCGGCCATGACGGCTGCGCGCGGCGCGGATGCCGTGCTGCTGGTGGCGGAACCGACCCCCTTTGGCTTTTATGATTTCAAGCTGGCGCACGCGGCCTTTGCGCAGTTGGGGCGTCCCGTTGCCGTGGTGATGAACCGCGTGGGCATGGAAGGCAACGCTGATTGCGAGGATGAACTGCGCGCATGGTGCGCGGGCGCAAAACTGCCCATACTGGCGGAACTGCCCTTCCAGCGCGAGGCAGCACACGCCTATGCCCACGGCTTGCCGCCCACGCAAGCGCAGGGCGCAACCGGTCAGGAGTGGCGGCTGCGCTTTGCAGAACTTGCCGCCAGACTGCGGGAGTTTTCCAAGGGGGGCTGCCATGCGTGAGATAGTTGTTATCAGCGGCAAGGGCGGTACGGGAAAAACCACCGTCTGCGTCGCATTTGCCGCACTGGCCCATGCGCAGGGGCAAAAGGCAGTTCTCTGCGACCTGGATGTGGACGTGCCGGACATGCACATTTTGCTGAACCCCCAGGTGCAACAGGAGGAAGTTTTTATTTCCGGCAATACGGCCCGCATCAATCCTGACCTGTGCACAGCCTGCGGACGTTGCGCCGAGCTGTGCCGGTTTGGCGCAGTGCGGCTTGAGGATGGCTTGTACTCCATAGACGAACTGGGCTGCGAAGGCTGCGGCGTGTGCCACAAACTTTGCCCGGCGCAGGCGGTGGAATTTCCAGAACGGACTTGTGGCGCCTGGTATATCAGCGACACCCGTTTTGGCCCCTTTGTGCATGCGCAGCTTGACCCCGGGCAGGAAAATTCCGGCAGACTTGTGGCCCTGCTCAAGCGTCAGGCCCGCGACAAGGCGACCAAGATGGGCGCAGACCTTGTGCTGTGCGATGGTTCGCCGGGTGTGGGCTGCCCTGTGATCAGTTCCCTTTCCGGCGCGGCTCTGGCCGTAGCTGTGGTGGAACCCACCCCCTCTGGACGGCACGATTTTGGCCGTGTGGCGGAGCTGTGCGCGCATTTTCGCATCCCCGTGGCTGTGCTTATCAACAAGGCCGACCTGAACGCGGAGGAAGCCGCCCGCATACACGCAGTGGCTGCGGAGGGCGGGCATCATGTGGTGGGCGAGCTGCCCTTCAGCCCGCTGGTGACGCAGGCCATGGTGCGGCGTCAGGCCCTGACCGAAGAAATTTCAATCCTTACCCAACCCCTTGCCGACACCCTGGCGGCAGCCTGGGAGCGCGTGTGCGCTCTTGCTGCGCAACCGGGGCGGCAAGGCGGCATAAACCACCTGTAAAAGGAAAGCATCATGAGCAAGACTATTCTGGCGATTCCTTCGCAAATGCCCGGCGGCATGGATTCCGGTATGGGTATGCATTTTGGACATTGCGATATTTACACCATCGTGGAACTGGAAAACGGTCAGGTTGCCGCCCAGTCCACACTTGAATCCATCCCGCACCAGCAGGGCGGCTGCATGGCCCCTGTGCAGTATCTGGCCTCCCACGGCGTCAATGCGCTTCTTGCTGGCGGCATGGGCATGCGCCCCCTCATGGGCTTCAACCAGATGGGCATCAGCGTGTATTTTGCAGGCAACCAGCCCACCGTGGGCATGGCCGTGCAGGCATTTTGCCAGGGCAAACTGACGGAATTCACCCCCGAGCATACCTGCGGCGGCGGGCATTAAATCGTTATGAAGCGCTCCATTCTGTTGCAGACAGGGCGGCCCGCAGTTTTCGCCGCCTTTGTGGCGGAGCTTGAGAACCATGGCTGCGCCGTAACCACGGTTGCTGATGCCGATGCCTGCAAACACAGCGTGCAAAAGCAGGCCCCGGCGCTGGTGGTGCTGGATGCCACCTCACAGCAGCAGGCGAAACAGGATGTCATCGGCATCATGCGTGTGAACGCACTGGTGCATACGGTTGTTGTCAGCGAAATGCCGGAAGATGTTTTCCATGACGTCATGGAAGGTCTGGGCATTCTTGCCTCGCTGCCGACTACGCCCACAGCGGACGATGCGCGCCGTGTGATGCGCTTGCTGACGGAGCTTCAGGCCTGATAAAATGATAGCCGCCACGCGCGGCAGGCTTTACTGTTCCCGCAAACCATTGTCCGTACCCTTGGTTTGCACGGCGCCTTGGGCGCGCTGCCTGCGCGCAAGCAGCCTCCGGCCCACGGGAAGCGTGGCCGGGCCTGAACCGGGTTTACCCCTCCCGGTTTTGGCCCGGTCATGCGCAGAGCGGCAGCTGGGCACGGCCACGGCTTGCGCCACTTGCGCGAGGCGTGGCATTGGCTTATTCTCAAATAAAACCATATTACTGGGAAATTATGCCAAGACCTTGCCATTGCAGACGCGTGAGCGCCCTGCCAAAAAACAGATGTTTCAAGCCCAACGGTATTCCCCTGCACGAACTTGAAGAGGTCGTGCTGTCGCTGGATGGGCTGGAAGCCCTGCGGCTGGCAGACTTTGAAGACCTGAACATGGATGCCGCCGCCGCCCGCATGGGTGTTTCACGGCACACCTTTGGCAGGCTTTTGCGGCGTGCGCGCCGCAGCGTGGCTCAGGCTCTTGTGCAGGGGCAGGCCCTACGCATTGAGGGCGGGGTGTGCGCTGTGGATGCGACTGCCGAGGGGGCGGAAAGCGGGGATGCCATGCCAGGCGGGCTGGTGGTGGCTGTACCGAGCATTGCCCCCGGCGGCCCGGATGCTGCGCCCAACGCGCATTTTGGCCGATGTCAGTTCTATACCCTTGCCAGGGTGGAGGGCGGCTCTATCGGGGCGGTCAGCGTTCAGCCCAATCCCATGCATCAGGGCGGGGATTGCGCCGGGCCGGTGCAGGCCCTGCTGCGTCTTGGTGTTGGCGCGTTGCTTGCGGGAGGCATGGGCATGAGGCCCCTGCGGGCTTTGCAGGAGGCGGGCATATCCGTGTATTACAATGCCAATCTGCCCACAGTGGCCGACTGTCTTAACGCCTTTGCTGCGGGCAGGCTTGTTCCTTTCGGCCCCGGGCATCTTTGCCAGGGCGGTTGCGCTTCTGAACGGTAGAACCGTGCAGGTCGCGGCAAAGGCCCGCACATTTTCGCCCGTTCAGAAAGCGCCCTTGGTGATAACCCGGCGGCAAGCCGCCGGGAAAAAGGGTAATGTCCTACTGCTCTAGAATGCGTACAGAAAGCCCCCGCTCAACGAATACTTGTTGTTGCGTTCAACCATGGGGCTGTCGGTTATTTCCTGTCCCAAAAACTGGCTTTTCCCACTCACAAAAGCGCTCCAGCTTTCTGTAAGGCCGACCCGCAAGGTCAGCTCGGCATAAGGCGAGAGGGCTGATTCCGGCGAGTAGTTGCTCAGGCCGCTGGCTCGGGCCTCGCTCTTGCTCACGCCGTAATAATAGTCGTTGTAGTTCACGTCGGTCCACTGCACGCCAGCCGTGGGAATAAGTGACATGTTGGCAAAGCGGATGGGGTAGGAATAGGAGGCGTCAGCCATCACGCCCTTGTTCACGCCCAAGGCATCGGTGGAAAGGGTGGCTGCCAGCACTCCAAGTTCGGTGCGCAGCCGGTAGTTGATGCCGGCCATGGCCGAGGCATATCGGTCATCGAGCTTTTTCATGCCCGAATTGTCGCTCCATGAGGCATAAAAATGCTGCGGCAGATACGAAAGCTGCACGTTGACTTCGTGGTAGTCGTTTTTGAACAAGTGCACGCCGCCGCTCAATCCCCGCAAATACAGATACTCGCCTTCATATCCCAGCAAGGGCAGGGCCGTGCCCAGCCTTTCCACGCCCTTGTATTCCGAGGTGGAGACAGTGCCGCCAATGCCGAGGTTGAATCCCCATCGGTTGCTGTCGGTCTTGCCTTCTTCCGCAATGGCAGAAAAAGCCGTCAAAAGAAGGATGGTTAATGCCGCCAGACACGACAATCCCCGTATTTTCATGAACCCTCCCGCGCAATAAAGCCATTGCACTTTTCATGGAAAATCTGTAATCAATTGATTACTCAAAAGTAGCCTTATGAAACCAACGGTGTCAAGTCGCAGCAACCATAGGGGATAGCAATGGCTCCTGAACGTAAACCAGCCACGGGCCCGCAGCGCAAACGCAATGCCGCAGAAACCAGAAACCGTCTTTTGCAGGCGGCGCGAAGGCTCTTTGCCAAAGCCAACTACGGCAACGTCGGGATACGGGAAATCGGCGCGGCGGCCGGGGTAAACCCGGCACTCATCAGCCGCTATTTTGGCTCAAAAAGGAATCTTTTTCTTGAAGTGGCGTCCATTCTGAATTCAGAAGGTCTTGAGGCCCTGCCTGATGTGCCGCCCATGGAAAAAACCAGTATGGCCATGGGCAGCATTCTCTCTGGCGGAGCGCAGAGCGCATGGGCCACAGATTTTCGCATCACGGCTCTTTCTGCGCTGGACCCCAATGTTTCGGACGTGATGGCAAAAACGTACGACAACATCCGCCAGACTATTATGGAGGTGCTGCCCGGTGAACAGGTTGCCACGCGGGCAGAACTGATACTGGCGCAGATCATGGGGGCGTCAATGGTGGTTAATCTGCTGCGGGGAGCGGATTCGCCCCGGATTGACATTGAGTACATGAATAAATTTTATGCAAAGCAACTGGCGGAGCTGTTCGCGTGCGAACCTGCGGACTGAAGCCGCGCCAGCTCCGCGATTTTTGATCAGGCTGTGATGCGACAACTTTGACTTTAATAGCGCCCGTCGCGGAAGCCTCGTTCTGCTGCTGCGCGTTCGGCAGCATCGGCCAGGGGCGCGGGTACAATGGTCTTGCCGATGGGGCAGAGGGCCAGCGCAGCGAGTTTGACGTGCTGCCACGCAAAAGGAATGCCGATTATGGTCACCGCGCACATGACGGCGGAAACCAGATGCCCCATGGCAATCCACACGCCAGCCAGCACAAGCCATACGATGTTGCCCACCGTGCCCCATGGGCCGGTGCCTACATCCTGCCTGCCGGTGAGCACATCGCGCGCAACGGGCATTTTGCCGAAGGGGAAAAAAGCGAAACTGCCCATGACAAAGCATGCCCTGCCCCAGGGAATGCCTACGATGGAAATAAAGCAGAGCACCCCGTAGAGCCACCACACAAGGCCCATGACAATGCCGCCGCACAAAAACCAGATGGCGTTTCCAAGGCAACTTATGGCGCTGTTCATGATATCCTCCTGAAGTGGGCCGTGCGGTATCCATGCGGCCATTGAGCGCTGAGTATGTCAACGCAATGCAAAAAAGAAAAGCAGTTTGAAACGAAAGGGCCGCCCGGTGATGCCGGGCGGCCCTTTATAATCCGGGCTGGAGCAGATCAATAATGAGCATGCTCTAGAAGTTGATGACGACCTGTTCCTGATCGTCATCCTTGGAGCGGCGGGCTATTTCGCCTATGCACCATGCCCGCAGCTTGAAGGCCTGGATGCGGTTGATCGCTTCCTCGGCCTGATCGGCAGGAACCACCAGCACATAGCCGATGCCGCCGTTGAATATTTGCAGAATTTCCGGCCAGCTGAGGTTGCCCGCTTCCTTGAGCCAGTTGAAGACGGGGGCCATCTGCCAGCTGCCAAAATGAATGCGCGCTTCCACCTGGGCGGGCAGTACGCGGGGAATGTTGTCGTAAAAACCGCCGCCGGTGATGTGGGCCATGCCCTTGACGTTCATGTCGCGCAGCAGGGAGCGCACCGCTTCTACGTAGATGGTGGTGGGCGTCAGCAGCACATCGCCAACGCTGGCTCCATCCCCGCCGGGGAAGGGATCGGTGAGGGAAAGGCCGCTCTGGTCAAGCACCTTGCGGGCCAGGGAAAAGCCGTTGGAGTGCAGGCCCGAGGAGGCTATGCCGATGATCTTGTCGCCCACCTGAATGCCGGAGCCGTCAATGAGCTTGGTATTATCCACAATGCCCACGCAAAAACCGGCAAGATCATACTCGCCTGGCGCGTACATGTCGGGCATTTCGGCGGTTTCACCGCCAAGCAGGGCGCATCCGGACTGACGGCAACCCTCGGCCACGCCGCCAATGACGGTCTGGGCGGTTTCTACGTCAAGCTTGCCGGTGGCAAAGTAGTCAAGAAAAAACAGGGGGTTGGCACCCTGAACCAGAATGTCGTTGACACTCATGGCCACAAGGTCGATGCCCACA
>NZ_DASQOG010000019.1:0-3661 GCF_035644575.1 Desulfovibrio sp.
GCTGGTCATCACCACAAGCACGCCAAACAGCAGCAGAACGAGCACAAGGGGAAGCAGCCAGAATTTTTTGCGCTGCATAAAAAATTGCAGCAGGTCTTTAAGAAAATCCATTGATATCTCCTGAAGGAACAAATCCTAAAAAGGATGTTCCAGATCTTTTGCTTCAAAGGTATGGTCGCGCGAGACAAAGGTGGAATCCGAGCTCTTTTTCCAGCCTTTGCGACGCATGGGGTCATGACCGAAAAGGCGCATGACAAGCGCCAGCGGGGTCACTACAACAAAAAATATGACACTCAGCAGCAGACGCGACATGACGGAGCCAAGCAGCAGGGAAAGGCCCAGCCAGAGCTTTGCCACGGGCGAATACACGCGGGGCCAGATCATGCCCGCCAGCAGCAGCCCCAGAGCAAGGGGCAACAGGGTGAGCGACTTGGTAAACATGACGGCCAACAGACATATCAATGTCATGGCCATAGCGGTATCGGCGCATTCCTTGTTGCTCACGGCAGCAGGCAAAAAGCCGAAATGTAGTTTGCGGTGTTGCATCAGTTTCCTCTTGCAGCGGGGGATGATTGCAGGGCGGCGCGCACGTATGGCTCAAGAATGTCTGCGGCAACTGCGTTGCCAAAGGCGTTCCAGTGCTTGTCGCAACTGAAATACAGGTCGGGGTATTTGACGCCGCGTGCAAGCATGGCAGGCATCAAGTCCACATAGGTCGCGCCGGTGCGCCCGGCCAGCTCGTGCAGCTTGCGGGCAAGGGGCGGTTCCTTGCCGTCATAGTGTTCAAAATCCTGATAGGCAGGGATGGTGAACAGAATAACTTTGCGGTTTCCCGCTTCGGCCACAAGCTGTTCAATGGAATAGCGCATGATGTTCCATTCGTTCTCGGGCACGGAATAGTACATGGAGCCGCCCGAAGGATCACCGATATTTTCAGGTGTCCAGCGGGGGACAAGCTTCATGTTTTCGATCTTGAAATCATTCAGATAAATAGCAACCCGGTACAGGCAGCTCCATTCCAGCAGGGTGAGCTTGAAGCTCTTGGCCAAGGCCTGAACCTTGGTCGGCTGGGGCAGCTTTTTAACCGGGTAAAACAGCTTGTAATCGGGATAATCACCAACCAGATATGGGCGGTAATCGTCCGTGTCCTGAGTGTAGTAGAAATCCAGGCTGTTATCTTCAAAATCATTGCGGGGCAGAATGCCCAGCAAAACAACATCATGTTTGAACTGTTTAGCCATATGCTTGTATTGCAGCCATTCCTGAATGGTGCCAAAACCGCCGGAAGTGCCAAAATTGAGCACTTCCTTGCCGGTCGAGGCCTCAAGCAGGTTGGAGAGCCTTTCTTCCGAGCTGTTGCCCCATCCTTCAATAAAAGAATCGCCCAGAATAACCACGCGCGGCTGGTCTGCATCCTTGGTGCGCTCCTTGTCGCGCATGCCAAAAGCGTTGGAAGCGTACTGGGCCGTAAAACATGGCTTTTTGTGAAAATATGTGGAGGAAGGCTGGTGCCATACACCAAAATGCTCATCGCTGAACGTCCAGAACTTGCTGTTAACGTTCACGAGACTGTAAGACGGCATCTGAATGTTTGTGTTTATATACTTGATGTAGAAATAGGATGCCACCTCAAGCATGGCTATCAGCATAAACAGAAAAATCAGGAGTCTTTTTAGCATAAAGGAGTGGGTGAAAGAAAGTTTCGGGGTTCAGGCGAGGGGGACTCATCAAGGGCAACACCTGAACGGGAAGGCCAAAGCGTAAGCATAATCAAGTAGACCATATATGCCTGCTTTGCCAATTTTTCAAGCATGGTTTTGTGAGGGCAGAAACTCTATATCCCAGTATGGCGCGGCCTGCGGCACCTCACTGTGTAATCAAAATTGAAAATAACCGCACAAAAAACCGTTTTTGCAGGATTTTGTGCGGTTATTCAATTTTATGCAGATGCGAACAGATGAAGTTTTTGTCCGGCTATCTGATTTCACGTGTGGTGTGGAATGTTATCTGCGGCCATTCTTCAATAATCCGCGAGAGCCGCCATTCGCTAGTGGAAAGGATAGCAAGGCAGTCGTCGCCATCATAGGCGAGGTTTGACTGCTGGTCGGATTTGAAGGACTCCAGCGCAGCCCTGTCATTGGAGGTTATCCAGCGCGCGGCAGAAATGGGGCAGGGCTCGTACAGGGCAATAACGCCGTATTCGGCCTTGAGCCGGGCAATAATAACGTCAAACTGCAGCACGCCCACCGCGCCAAGAATGTGCGAGCTGTCTGTGATCGGGCGAAAAACCTGAATGGCCCCTTCTTCCGCAAGCTGTTTCAACCCTTTGGCGAGCTGCTTGGAGCGCAAGGGGTCAGCCAGTTGCACACGGCGAAAATGCTCGGGCGAAAAGTTGGGAATACCCGTAAATTTGAGTGGCTCCGAGGTTGTGAGCGTGTCGCCGATTTTCAGGGTCCCGTGGTTATGCAAACCGATAATGTCGCCGGGCCAGGCGTCTTCAACGCCTTCACGGTCTTGCGCCATAAAGGTGATTGCCCGCGAAAGCTGCACCTCTTTGCCAATGCGGTGGTGCTTGACCTTCATGCCGCGCTCGAATCTGCCGGAACAGATGCGCATAAAGGCAATTCTGTCGCGGTGGGCGGGGTCCATGTTTGCCTGAATCTTGAAAACAACACCGGAAAAATCTTCTTCAAGCGGATTGACCACGCGTTCGCCCGTGGCGCATTCCGCCACGCGGGGGATGGGGCCGGGGGCAAGGCGCACCAGTGTGTCGAGCAGTTCCTGAACGCCGAAATTGTTGACCGCACTGCCAAAAAATACCGGGGTCTGCTTGCCCTTGAGGTACAGTTCCTTGTCAAAAGGAAAGCCCGCGCCTTCCAGCAGGTCAATCTCCGTGCGCAGTTGCTCGGCGGCGTCTTCACCAATCAGTTCGGCAAGTTGCGGATCGTTCAATCCGTTGATGACCAGAGCTTCCTTGGGGCGGGAGGTCTTTTTGCCGTCTTCTGCAAAAAAGCGGATGGCCTGCCGCTCAATGTCGTACACGCCCTGAAAGCTCTTGCCCATGCCAATGGGCCAGGTCATGGGGGCGGCCTGAATGCCCAGGGTCTGCTCAATATCGCTCAAGAGGTCAAAGGCGTCGCGGCCTTCGCGGTCAAGCTTGTTGATAAAGGTCAGAATGGGCGTGTCGCGCATGCGGCACACTTCCATGAGTTTGCGGGTCTGCGTTTCAACGCCCTTGACCGAGTCAATGACCATGAGGGCAGAGTCCACAGCCGTGAGCACGCGGTAGGTGTCTTCTGAAAAGTCCTGGTGACCGGGCGTATCAAGCAGGTTGATGATATGATCGGCGTAGGTGAACTTCATCACCGAGGATGAAACGGAAATGCCGCGCTCGCGTTCAACTTCCATCCAGTCGGAAGTGGCATGGCGCTGGGCCTTCTTGGCTTTGACCGCGCCCGCCATCTGGATGGCTCCGCCAAACAGCAGCAGCTTTTCCGTGAGGGTTGTCTTGCCTGCGTCCGGGTGGGAAATAATGCCGAAAGTGCGGCGTCTGAGCGCTTCGCGACTCATGGCCGATGATATGTTTGTTTGCATAAATCTGCCTGGAATTCAGAGGTCAGGAGTGTGCCGGTGGGTCAGAATCCGGCTGCATAGCGGCGCA
>NZ_DASQOG010000020.1:0-3651 GCF_035644575.1 Desulfovibrio sp.
AGCATGCCGCCATAATTCAGCAGCGTCTGGCCTACGGCGGGGGCGAGCCTGTCGTGCCAGCTCACCCACACCACATGGCCCATGGTGCTCATGCGCACATCAATATTGCCCGGCAGGCGTGAGAGTAACTGCGATAAATGCGCCATGAATAAAATCCTTTATACAAAGGCTGCCATGTTGTAGCCTCAAACGAACGGCGTTGATCTAGCCAATAAAACCAAGGCGGCTTTTATGGACATTAACAAAACTCTTCAGGAACTCAAAGCCCGCCCCGGCTTCGCCGACCACGTGGGTATGATGCTGGTGCACAACGGTGTTGTGCGCGCATGGTCGCGCGGGGATCATGCCCCGGTTGCAGCCGTGCAAGTTTCGCACGACACTGCTAAAATGCACGCCATCTGCCGCGAGATGGAAAAACAGCCGGGAATTTTTGCCATCGTTGCCCAAGCCGAGGAAGGCCTTCTCAAACCGGGCGATGATCTGCTCTTTCTTGTGGTGGCGGGCGACATACGCGAGCACGTTAAAGCCACCTTTGCAGAACTGCTTGACCGTATCAAGGCCGAGGCCGTCATCAAGCAGGAAATTCATGATGCCTGACTCTTTTGCTTCTGTTTGCCTTATCGGCTGACTTGTAAAAAAGGCATGCCCAAAGCACGCCTTTTTTCATTGCTGATGCAGAGCGGTACAATCCCGCTGACCGAAAAACAAAAACCCCCGGCTGCCGCGACAACCGGGGGTTTTCACTAAGCTCTCAGGCAAAGCAGCTCTGCGCTTTGCAACAAAGGCTACACAACGCCATGTTCGCCGGGGCGCTCGTATTTTCCTTTTTGCTGCACAAGGGCAACATAAAAATCCGTATCGCCGAGTGCCAACAGCACCGCAGAAGACACGTAGATCGAAGAAAGCGTGCCCACGACCACACCAATAAGCACAGTCAACGCGAAATCATGGATAACGCCGCCGCCCACAAGGAACAGGGAAAGCGTTGCCAAAAAGGTCGTGCCGCTGGTGAGGATGGTGCGCGAAAGGGTCTGGTTAACGCTGCGGTTAATCAGCTCGGCCATGCTCAGGTCGGGTGCTGCACGCAGGTTTTCGCGCAGGCGGTCATAAACGATGATGGTATCATTGAGCGAGTAGCCAACCAGAGTCAGCAGGGCCGCCATAACGTTGAGGTCAACTTCAACCTTCATGAGCGAGAGCAGCCCCAGAGTGATGCCCACGTCATGCAGCAAGCCCACAACCGCGCCGAGCGCGAAGTTGAGCCGCAGCACAAAGCACACCACAAGGGTGATGGCAAGCGAGATCAGCACAAGCCAGCCCATGCCAAGCCCGGTAAGGCCGACAAGATAGGTACCGCCCCACAATGCCGCAGCCATGGCCGCGCCAGCCATCCAGCGTTGCTCAAACCGGCCAGAGATATACACGGCAATGAGCAAAACTGCGTAAAAAAGCGCGCTCAGTGCCTTGTTGGTCAAGTCTGCGCCAACCTTGGGGCCGACCACTTCCAGACGCTGAATTTCAGCCTTGTTGTCCGGAAAGGCAGCGGCCAGTGAATCCACAACAGCTGTACGAACCTGCGTTGCGTCACTGTTTTCCGAATTGGAAAAACGCAGCAGATAGTCCCTGTCGCCGTCGCCAAACTTCTGGGTGGTGATGCCCGGCAGTGCAGGAACCTCAATACTTTTCTTCAATGCTTCGTCTTTCACCGGCTGCTGAAACTGAATCTGAACAATAACGCCGCCCGCAAAGTCGATGCCCATCTTGAGGCCGTTGCCCCACATGGTGGAGATAATGCCCACCAGAATCAGCAAGGCCGAAATACCATATGCCCAATGGCGCAGGCCAATGAAATCAAACTTGGTGTCATGTCTGATAAATGCAAAACCCATAATTGCCTCCCGGCGCGCTAGAGCAGAGTAGCATTAAAATGTTTGTCTGCTCTGCGCGGATTTTGAAAAGAAAATCCGCGCCACGAAATGCTTGCAAGGCGAACTTGCTTCGCCGTTAAGCAAGTATTTCTAAGTGGAAATGCTCTAGATGCTGATGCCCTTGGGGCCGCAATGCCGCGCCCACTCCTCAAAGATAGCCCGCGATACAAAGATGGCCGTAAACATGGAGGCCACGATGCCCAGTCCCAGCGTTACGGCAAAGCCACGGATGGGGCCGGTGCCGAACTGGTACAGGATGACGGTCACAATGATGGACGTGAGGTTGGAGTCTGTAATGGAAATGGCCGCGCGGTCAAAACCTGCGCGCACTGCGGCAAGCGGCGTGAGGCCCAGCCGTATTTCCTCGCGTATGCGTTCGTAGATCAGCACGTTGGCGTCAACCGCCATACCGATAGTCAAAACGATACCTGCAATGCCCGGCAGCGTCAGGGTTGCGCCAAAAGCGCCCATGCCCGCCATGACAATAAGCATGGTAAAGCAGAGCATGACGTCGGCGATGAGGCCGCTCAAACCGTAGTAGATGCCGATGAACAGCACCACGCCAACAGCGCCAACCATGGCAGCGCGGATGCCGCTGTCGATGGCTTCCTGCCCCAGCGAGGGGCCGACCGTGCGTTCTTCAAGCACGGAAACAGGGGCGGGCAGCGAACCTGCGCGCAGCACAATGGCAAGATCCTGGGATTCGGCGGTGGTGAAGCTGCCCGAGATGCTGGCCCTGCCGCCGCCGATGCGCTCGCGGATGGAAGGTGCGGAATACACCTTGCCGTCAAGCACAATGGCCATGCGACGGCCCACATTTTCACCGGTGACGCGTTCAAAGATGCGCGCCCCGCGGGCATTGAAATTCAGGGTGACGTAGGACTGGTTCATGTTGTCAAAGGCGGGTCGGGCGTCCGACACGTCTTCGCCCGTGAGCATGGCGTCTTTTTCAACAGCGATGAGCGTTTCTTTCTGCTGCTGGCCGGGGTTCTTTTCCAGCATGGGCAGCGCGATCACGCCGGGGGGCAGCACGGCCTTGCCGGGGTCAACATCCTCGCGCACCAGATGGAACTCGAGGTGAGCAGTCTGGCCGATAACCTGCACAGCGCGGCGCGGGTCAGAAATACCCGGCAGCTGTACCTGAATGCGGTTGCCAGCCTGCTTGCGGATATCGGGTTCGGCCACGCCGAACTGGTCAATACGGTTACGGATGGTGCGCAGGGCCTGATCAAGCGAGAGGTCTTCAATGCGCTTGACTTCCGCCGCCGTAAAACGAGCCACATAGCGCAACTGTCCGGCTTCGCCCGCCTGGGGTTCGCCCACGCTCAACTGCGGAAAGTGACGGGCCAGCAGTTCGCGGAACTGGGGTTCGTTTTCCGCGCGCGGCAGCACGAATTCAAGAGCGGTACCACCCACCACGCGGGGGCGCAGCACAACAATCTTTTCATCTTCGGCCACGCGGCGCAAATCCTGACCGGTCAGGGCCAGCGAATTGCTCACGGCCTTGGCAACGTCAACGCCAAGCGTCAGATGGATGCCGCCCTTGAGGTCAAGGCCGAGATTGATTTTGCTCGACGGCAGAACGCGCTCAAGAGCTGTTCCCAGATAGGGAACGCTGGGGAGCGCGTAAACAAGGGACAACACAAAAACCATGATGGCTATGGACAAGCGCCAGAGCAGACCCATCGTTCACCTTCCACACAACAGATTAAGCTTTGCCGCA
>NZ_DASQOG010000021.1:0-8167 GCF_035644575.1 Desulfovibrio sp.
ATTGCACAAAACCGTCAATAACCTTGGCGCACGCGCGCCGATCTGCCGCAGGCAGTTCTTCCGCATGCCAGCCGGAGGGAAATTCTTGCTGCACATGACGCAAAAGGTCAAGCCCGGACGCGCCCAGTTCCACGCCATACCGCGCTGGTCCCGTTGTCGCGCGGCACGAAGGGCAACGCAACTGGGCCTCGTCAACCACAAACTGCGCGGGGCCGGTTATGGCCGCGCCGCAGGTGCCGCATCGGCCCAGATCAGGCGCAAAACCCAAAACGCCAGCAAAACGCAGGCGGAAAAACAGGGGCAGCAGCGAGGGCACATTTTCCGCTTCTTCCAGCGTCTTGCGCAAATCTTCAACCAGCAGAAAGGCCTCGTCCGCGCCTTCGTCATTGACGCCAAGCGCCTCCACAAACCGTAGGCAGTTGGCCGCCAGCCCCATGCGCCGCCAGTTTCCGCGCAAGTTTTGCGGTCCGCCCAGCAGCACGGCCTCCTCAAGATTGAGAAAGCTGCCGCGCCCCGAGGCCTTTACCCTGCAATGCAGGCTGTTAAGTACATCCAGGCAGCCGCAAAAACGACGCCTGCTGCGGCTGCCGCCAAAGGCGAACAGCGTCAGCAGGCCGTGTTTGCGACAAAGCATTTTCAGCCACAGATCTGATTCGCGAAAGTGCCCGATTCGCAGCACAAGCGCGTGATCTGCCCATTCGGTCATGGCCTGTCCGCAGGGGGAAACACCAGATTGCGCACCTGACCGCTCTGTCCCGCCGGGGGCAGTTCTTCACCGTCATACCGCAGGCGCACACCGCCAGCGTTGCCGAGCTTCAACTCCAGGCTTTTGCTGAACGTGAGGGCAAAGGTATCGCCCTTATGCAGCGAAAACTGGCGAGTATCGGTCTTGTCTGCGCTGGAGTGAATCCAGCATTCTTCTGTGGCGGTGATAATAAGTTTGTGGGCACCTACGGGCACGTCACTACCCTGCGAAGCGGCTGCGGGCGCAGCGGCAGAGGCCGCCGGAGTAGCCGGAGGCATTGAAGCCGGCGTGCCAGCAGCGGGCGCATTCGCGACAGGTGCGCTGGCGGCAGTGCCGCGCACAGGGGGCAAACCTGGGGCAGCTGGCTGACTTGCCGATTGGGCCGAAGCCTGCGCCGAGTTTTGCGCAGAGCTTTGCACAGTCGCCTGGGCCGGAGCCTGCCCCTGTGCAGGAGCAGCAGCGCCTTGTGGCTGGCTGACAGTCGCCGGGGCTGGAGCCTGTCCCTGAGCGGGGGCAGCAGGGGCGGAAGGCCGACTGGCCAGATTGCCGGGGTCAACAGACTCGGCGCTCTGCAAGGGGGCGGGCTGCGCCAGACGGCGCGTCTGACGACTCAGGAAGTCAAAGACCCCCTGTTGCCAGGCAACCAGCACCACAGCGACCACGCACACCATGAAAAGCCCGGCCAGAATGGGCTTGAGGTTACGCCGAGGGGTGAGAACCATCTCGGGCTCATAAACATTTTGCGGCGCAACGGGTTCAGAAGCAGCCTCAAGCGCCCCAAGCGCCTCACTGACTTCCTCAGCCGAAAGGCCAACATAGGACGCGTATGAACGGATAAACCCCTTGGTGTACGCCAGAGGGGGCAAGGACGTCTCGTCCCCTTCCTCCAAAGCGCGCAGAAGACGGGCGCTGATTTTCAGCTTGTTTGCCGCATCTTCCATGTCCAGACCCCGCTTTTCGCGCTCAACGCGCAAAGCAGCGCCCAATTCCACTAAGGTCATGAAAAGCCTCGATAATGGTCTTGCCGCCCCGAGGGGGCGGCGGTTGCCAGCAAAAAGCCGGAACCACCCGTGGCGGCCCTGCTACATTCTGATATCAATAACGGCCCGGCTGCGAAGCTGGTTGGTGTAGTCTTCAAAACGCTCCATAGCCTTGGGCTGGCGCAGAATGCCGTCGATCATCGGCTTGGCCTGCTCAAAGGTGAGCATCTTGATTTCACCGCCGCCAGGGCGGTACAGGCGCACCTGCGCCTTGCGGCCCTGAAGCTCGAAAATATCCGTTACATCGCCGGGTTTCATGCTGGTGAGACGGGCCTCCCACTCGGGGTTGAGCTTGTCCCACTCCACTGCGCCCATGTCGCCGCCGTTTTCCTTATTGGGAGCGATGGAATACTTGCGCGCCACTTCCTCAAACGAAACCGCGCCAGACTTGATCTGCGCAGCCAATGCCGCAGCATTGGCATTGGGATGATACACCAGAAGGGCCATGTGCAGACCTGAGCGGTCATACAGGGTGGCCTTGTGAGCTTCGTAGTAGGCCTTGATCTCATCTGGGGTCACAACAACCCGGCGGCCCACTTCCATTGCCATAACACGCTGGCGAATCAAGCCTTTTTCAATATTGCCACGTAGTTCGCCGACACTGGTCTTTTGCTGGGCCAGGCGTTCTTCAAACTGCTGTTTGGTGAGGTTGTTCGCCTTCATGATCTTGGTGATTTCGCTGTCAATTTCAGCAGAAGAAATGGAAATCTTGAGACGCTTGGCTTCCTGCGCAACCAGAATATCCATGATCATGCCGTCCAGCGCCTTGCGCAGCACGGCGTCCACGGCCTTGGCCTGGGCGGGATCGTTGGGATTGATACGCGCCCGCATAAGATCAGGAACAGCGTTTTTCTGCAGATCAAACATGGTTATAACCTGACCGTTCACCACGGCCGCCACCTTGTTGATCTGTGCGGCCTGAGCGCCAAAAGCGGTCATAAAACAGATAACCAGCGCCAAAATAAGCGTTTTTCTCACGTTATACTCCCTGCTTGCGCGCAAAAATTCCGCGCTTTATCTGTAAAATTATATCCCAATCCAGCGCAACATGCAATGCAACCGCTGCAACCGCAGCCATCAGCCAGTCTGGGCATGTTGCATGCAAAGCCTCAACGGCGCCGCGCGGAGCCGCCGTTGTCGCGCCTGCGCTGCTGATCGCCAGAGGCTTTTGCAGCAGGGGCCGTTTCTGGATTATGGCCCTGATTTTCCAATGTCCCATTGGCCCTGGGATCGTGGGAACCTTCAAGCACGTCGCCCTCGTACACATCATCCTTGCCAGGGGACAAAGCCTTCATGTCCTCCGCAGCGCCAGAAACATCAGGCACGGCGGGTGCATCGCTGCCCTGCCCGCCAGCGTGCGACGCCGGGGGAGCGAGCAGGTCGGGGGCAAGCTCCTTGCCCACCATGATGACGGAGCTGGCCAGAGCCTTTTCAAGCCAGCGCTCAAAAGCCTCAGACATCTTCTGCTCCCGCAGGATGCCTTCCACCAGCGGATAGGCCTCCGCCAGACTGATGTGCGCTGGCGGGCGGCTTTCAATCAGCCCAAGGCTGCGCCACAGGCCTTCCTCCTGCCGCACGGGGGCACACTGGCCCGGTTTGAGTCCGGCAGCTGCCTTGCGCCAGCCCTGGGGCAGATCGGTGGGCCGCACATTCTGGCACTGGAGCTGCACCTTGCTGCGCGCTTCACTCATGCCACCGGGAAATACGGCGCAAAAGCCTTCCACGTCCTTGCGCGATTCGCCAGAAATCAGGCAGACGCGCAGAGTTTCGGGCATCTGAAAATCGTCTTCGTGGGTCTGGTAGTAGTCGCGCAGTTCAGGCAGCGAAACACGGATGCCCGCTGCAAGAACCCGTTTTTCAAATGTGAGCATGGAAAGATGGTCAAGCAGCAACGCGCGCCATTCTGAAGGGTCAATTGATTCTTCAGCCAGATATTTTTCTAGCCCGTCAGCGCCGCCGTAATCATTCCTTACTTCTGCCACGGCTGTTTCCAGCATGGCAGGGCTGACCGACATCTGGAGCCGCTGCAAATCCTGCCGCACCAGAGCGTAAATGATCAGAGTGCCCAGCCCTTCGCCGTATTCGCGCCGCATGTTTTCCAGCGAAGGAGTGCGCATGGCCCCAAGGGAAGGCGAACGGCTGTCGAGCAGGGTCTGCAATCTGCGCAAGCTGATGGGCTCGCCATTGACCGTAGCCACCACGCCGTCGGGGAGCCGGGTTTCAAAACAGGCTGCCAACAACAGGCAAAAACAGCAGGCCAGCGCCACGCGCAGCGGGCGGGCCATGCGGGCAGACCGAGCGCCGATCTGAAAAAAACGCGCCAAAGCTATGAGGGGCTGCATGAATCCGTCCACCATTTTTCCCATACATTCAGACCAGTTCTATGACCTGAAAAAAAGACACAGGCGCAAACCAGCACTATGCCCCGGCTTTAACACGAATACCTTCAAGGGCGGTGCGCAACCTGTCCAGCCCCTCGGGGAATGAAACATCAGGCGACATCGGCAGATGCAGCCCGGCAGGCGGCAGCATGCGCGCGTCCTTCATGGAAGCCGTCAGGGCTACAATGCACTCGGGCTGCACGGCGGTCTGCCCGTCCGGCCAGACAAGCCGCACATGATTGATGTGCACATCGGCCTTTTGCACCTGCAACTCTGTGAGGAACTGCTTGAAATCCAGCACGGCAAGGAAGTTGCGCAGTTCTTCGGGGAAGGGGCCAAACCTGTCGCGTATGCCGAGGGCCGCTTCCTCGCGCGCCGCACCGCCGGCGGCGGATGTGAGCGTTTTGTAGCAGCGCAGCCTTTCGCGCCCGTCCTCAATGTACGATGCGGGAATATGCGCAGGCAAGCCCAAAGTAAGTTCCGTCTCCACGGTCTGCGCTTCTGGCGTCCCCTTGAGGCGGCCCACGGCCTCTTCCAGCATTTCAAGGTACAGATCAAGGCCCACGCGGCACATGTGGCCCGACTGCACCTCGCCAAGAATATTGCCCGCGCCGCGCAGGCGCAAGTCTTCCATGGCGACCTGAAAACCAGCCCCCAGGTAGTCCATATCCATAATGATGCGCAGGCGTTCCTCCGCAATGAAGGTGAGGCGTTCCGCATCCGGCACCACAAAAAAGGCGTAGGCCTGCCTGTCGCTACGGCCCACGCGGCCCCGCAGCTGATAGAGCTGCCCAAGGCCGAACATCTGGGCCTGATCCACCACCAGCGTATTGGCGCGGGGAAAATCCAGCCCTGATTCAACAATGGAGGTGCATACCAGCACATCAAGCTCGCCATGCCAGAACTTGTGCATGGTGTCTTCAAGCTCGGTTTCAGACATCTGCCCGTGCGCCATGCCTACCCGGGCCGTGGGCACGAGGGTATGCACGTATTCGGCCACCCGCTCCAGACCCTGCACACGGTTGTAGACCCAGAACACCTGGCCTTCGCGCTCGATCTCCCGCTCAAGCACCTTGCGCAGCACGGAATCATCCCGCCGCAGCACAGCCGAAGCCACAGGCTTGCGATCCTGCGGCGCGGTTTCAATAATGGAAAGCTCGCGTATGCCGGACATGGAAAGCTGCAAGGTACGCGGAATGGGCGTTGCCGTCAGGGTGAGCACGTCCACGTTCTTTTTAAGGGCCTTGAGCTTTTCCTTGTGGCGCACGCCAAAGCGCTGTTCTTCGTCCAGAATGAGCAGTGCCAGATTGGGGAGTTTGACGTCGCTTGAGAGCACACGGTGGGTGCCAATGAGAATATCCACCTGCCCGGTGGCGGCAGCCTTGAGAACTTCCTTTTGCCTTGGTCGCGTCACAAACCGGCTGAGCAGCCCCACATTGACGGGAAAGCCCGCCAGACGCGCGCGAAAGGTCTGATAATGCTGCTCGGCAAGCACCGTGGTGGGGCAAAGCAGCACCACCTGACGCCCCTCGGAAGCGGCGCGGAATGCAGCGCGCAGGGCGACTTCCGTCTTGCCGAAGCCCACATCGCCGCACACGAGCCTGTCCATGGGCTGAGATTTGTCCATGTCATCCAGCACGTCCTGAATGGCCTTGGCCTGATCGGGCGTTTCTTCAAAGCCGAATGTGGCCTCAAATTCGTGGTACAGCTCGCCCGGAGGGTCATAGCGGAAGCCCTTGGTCACCTTGCGGTAGGCGTACATTTCCACAAGGTCGGCGGCGATCTTTTCAATGGCCTTGCGGGCCTTCTCCTTGCCCGAAGTCCAGCCTGTGCCGCCCAGCCGGTCCAGCGCGGGTTCCACGCCTTCCGAGCCCTTGAACCGCTGGATAAGTCCCATGCGGTCGGCAGGCACATAGAGCTTGTCGCGCCCGGAGTATTCGATAAGCAGAAAATCGTTGGCAACGGCGTTGACGTCCATGTGGTGCAGCCCGGCAAAACGGCCAATGCCGTAATCGCGGTGCACCAGCAGATCGCCAGCCTTGAGATCGTCAAAGGAATCCAGCCCCTTGAAAACACGCGAAGAAACGCGGGGCGTCTTTTCCGCCTTGGGGTACAGGATATCCTCGCCCAGAACCAGGGCGTTGTCCCACGCCAGATCCGCCCCCTGGCGGAAGGGTGAAACAAGCGCAAAAAGACCGCGCTGGTCGGGCGCATAGCGCTGGGCAGGAAGGATGCCGTCCTGCTCTGCCAGTTTAAGAAACTTTGCGCGGCTGCGACCAGATGAAAAACTCAGCACCACCTGCCTGCGCGCGCCCTGCCACTCCTTGAGAGCGGTGGCAAGATGCTGCCAGGGGCGATCCTGCGCGCCGGAAAGAGGAAAAAGATCGCTGAAGGAATGCAGGGTTCTTTCCGCAAAATCCAGACCGCGCTCTTCCACGCCCATGACCAGAGGTTCGGCGTACACGCGCTGAAAGGCGTTCCACGGGGCGGGTTGCGAGCTTTTACGCAGGGCCAGCGCCGCGGGTTGGGGCAGGGACGCGTCCTCGGCCTCAAGCCGCTCCTTGAGGGCAAGGCGGCCATCCCGCAGGGCCTCGGCGCTGTCGGCCTCGCCGGGCAGCAACCACAGGCAATCCTGCGGCAGCCAGTCTTCCAGCAGGCTGGGAGCTTCTACGGCGCAACCGGGCAGCAGGCCAGCGCCGCCAGCATCCAGCGATTTTTTAAAGGAATAGCAGTCGTTTTCGCCAATGCGGCCTTCGGCAAACATGCGGTCAAAGCGCTTGCGCGTGGCCTCGGTCTCGCGCGCATCAAAGGCTAGCGGGCTGACAGGCAGCAGGGTCAGTTCGTCGCATCCCTGCAAAGACCGTTGGGTCTCCGCGTCAAAGAAGCGCATCTCCTCCAGCGTGTCGCCAAAAAATTCCAGTCGCACGGGGCGGGCATAGCCAGAGGGGTATAGATCAAGGATATCGCCACGCCGGGCCATTTCACCGGGCCGCGTGACCATGGCAACGCGCTCGTAGCCCCACTCCACCGCCTGCTCCAGCAGCAGCTCGGGAGCGTAATCACTGCCCTTGCCAAGTTCCAGCGTGCGCGTGTGGAAAAAATTGACCGGCATGTAGCGCAGCAGCAGGCTTTCAATACTAACCACCAGCACACGCGGTTTGCCAAGGGTGAGGGAATACAGCGCGGCAAGCCGGGCAGCCCATGAGGGTTTGTCCTGCCACTGGCTCAGGGCTGGCAGCCCCAGGCAGGGCCACTGCCATGCAGGGCGCACAACTGCCGGATCCGCCAGAGAAATTTCGGGAGAAAAAAGGGCCGCAAGGGCGCGGGCCGCGTGGAATTCTTCGCGGGTGCGGGCCACAAGGGCCACGCTGCGTCCTTTGTCCAGAGCCTCGCAGGCAAGGCGGCAGCGCGTGACCATGCCGCTGCGTTCCAGATATATCTGCCTGTCGTTGCTTGAGAGCAGTGCGCCGAAAGTGTCCATGAACCTGTGGGGGGTTATATAACAGCACAAGGGGCAGCCTGCGCCGCCCCCGACGATAAACCTGGCGGCAGCCGGAGGCTGCCGTCCAATATTGATAACAAAACCCTTTCACGGGTTTTGCGCCGCCTTCGTCGGCAAGGCCGCCGGGCGGAAAGGCACGGAAATCTGGCGCGTTACGGCGCGGCAGAGCCGCAGCCTGCTCCTGATTTCCGACCATGCTGACTTTGTCTACATGGTCAAACCGGGTGGCAGCAAAAGGCTGCCACCCGGTTTGCAAGTCATTTGCTTCTAGTGTCCGCAGCCGCCGCCGCAGCTACTGCAACCACCGCCCGTCTGGGGCAGGGGCACCGTGGGTTCAACTGTGAAACCCGCGTAGGAGAGATCAATCTTCACGCCTTCAACCTGAGCAAGAAGCTCCTTGTTGATGCAGAAGGTGAATCCGCCCTGATCTTCGCTCATATCTTCATCCGTCGCGGCGTCCAGGGCAAGGGCCAGATGCGGCCCGCTGCACCCGCCGGGG
>NZ_DASQOG010000022.1:0-4943 GCF_035644575.1 Desulfovibrio sp.
GTTGCGCAGCTTGGTACGAACCATAGCGCCACCCTTGCCGGGCTTGAAATGCTGAAAATCAACGATTTCGTAAGGGGTGCCTTCGACTTCGATCTTCAGACCCTTGCGAAAGTCTGTGGTAGAATACATTTGTCCTCCTAAACATGTCGCCGCAAAATGGCGCAAACTGGCGTAAGGCCGATCATTTGCCAACTGCGGCAAGAGCGGCTACCTTATACGAAGTTGGCTGAAAATGTCAGCCCTGAATTGAAAATATTTGCTGAAAGATGCTTGCTTGTCAAGACACAAAGTTAAAGTATCACATGAGGTTTATTATGAATCCCGTTCTTACCCTTGAAACTACAGCCTATACTCTTGAGCAGCTCATATCACTGCCCGAGGCGCAGATAGCCCTTGCGGGCCGCTCCAATGTGGGTAAATCATCGCTTATCAACGCGCTGGCTGGCCGAAAAAAATTGGCAAAAGTCAGCTCCACGCCCGGCAAAACCCGCTCGGTGAATTATTACCGCGTGACCCCTCACGACTTTTATCTGGTTGACCTGCCAGGTTACGGCTATGCCCGCGCAAGCCATACGGAACGCGAAAAATGGGCGCGCCTCCTTGAGCGCTACCTGGTGGAATGCGCAGGCCTCAAGGCCCTGGCCCTGCTGCTCGACAGCCGCCTTGAACCCCAGAAGCTCGACAAAAATCTGGCGTCCTTTGCCCGCACCAACGGCCTGAATATTGTGCCCGTGCTGACCAAGGCAGACAAGTGCAGCCAGCGGGAGCGCGCCAACCGCCAGAATGAATGGCAAGAGCTGCTCGGAACCCGCCCCATCGTCACGTCTTCCAGCAACCGTTACGGTATTGATAACCTCTGGCGCGCGCTCGTTGAAACAGCGGTTCCCCAGCGCGTTGCCCCCGGTACGCTCAATGCCGACGACGCGGAAGCTGAGCCCCAGAGCGGCATTATTCCTGAACAGGAGCCGCAGGAACAGGCTTAAAACCAGAATTGGTTCACAGCAAGAATATCTGTAGGCTCCGCTTTATTCAAAGCCCGCGACCGAGCGGAATCCTCAAAAAGCAAAAAGATTACGGCGCTGATCACAACAGCGCCGTAATCAGGATTCAGATCGGCAGGCAGTTGCGCCCCCTGTAGCTGGGCGCAGTGGTTTTCAAAGCCGCACGCAGGCAAATATACTGAGGCAGTTATGCCGCAGGGGTATTTGACACAACTGCCGGCTCCATATGGATGCTCAGACGCCCCAGTTGGGGCACTGCGGCACGAATACGCTTTTCAAGTCGCGTACAGACATTGTGCGCCTCTTCCACAGACAGCCCCACACTCACATTGCAGTGAAATGAAATGCAGACCCCCTGCTCCGGCAGCACATAGGTAGAAAACTTGTGCGGCATAGCCGCCAGAGGCTCATTTTCCACTGCTGCCATGATTTCACGCCAGGCCATCTCTGAAAAAGGCACAGAAACCGAAGCGCCCGGCTCAAGCGCGGCGCTTGGAGCCTTGGGTTCCATGTGGCTGACGATTTCAACACCCGGCAAAGCCTCACGCAGTGTGTCCTCAAAAGCCTTGACCCGCGCGTATGCCCGGTCAAAGGGCATCTGGCCCGGCAGTTCAACGTGCAGCTCAATATGACAGGCGCTGTCTGCGCTCAAAATATGCACATCATGAACTGCAAGGCCATGTTCGGATGCGGCAACCTGCACCAGGGCAAAGGGATTGTTTTCATCAATGCGGCACGATTTGCGAGGCTCCACGTGCACGGTCACATCCGCACCAGGTAGAACGCCGGACACAGCTTCTTCAGCCTCATGCGCGAGGCGGTGCCCATCGCTGACCTTCAGCCCCGGCGCGACGCCCACAGTCAAATCCACAAAGCTTTGCGGCCCGCTGGTGCGCACCCGCACACGCGTGACCTCGGAAATGCCCGCGATTTTTCGCACGGCTACCACAATGGCTTCGCTCGCCTGTGATGAGCCCGAATCCATCAGCATATTCACGGCATCCGAAGCCATGTGCATGCTTGCCCGAAAAATAATCGCAGCCACAAGCAGAGCCGCCACAGTATCTGCCTGCGAAAGAACGCGGCTTATGGGCTCAGGCAGTTGCAGGGCCTGTGCAAGCCACACGGCCAGCACCCCTACAAGCACGACAGCAGAAGAAAGAATATCTGTGGAAAAATGCAGGGCATCAGCTTCTAGAGCCTGGCTGTTGAAGTTTTTGGCAACCCGCCGCAAAACGCGTACCCGGTTGATGTCAACTGCCATGGAAATCGCCATGACGCCAACACCCCAGAGCGAAGGCACGACAGGGCTTGAACCTGAAGTGAGGCGCTGAACGCCCTCGTAGACCACCCATACGCAGGTGGCGAACAAAAGCACCGTCTGCGCAAGTGCCGAGAGGTTTTCGGCCTTGCCATGCCCGTAAGGATGCCGCGAATCTGCTGGTTTGGCTGAAATTCTCACCGCAGCAAGGGTAAGGGCAGCCGCCAGCAGATCAAGCCCGCTGTGCAATGCTTCAGACAATATGCCAAGACTGTTGGTATACAAGCCGACCGCAAGCTTGATGCTGGTAAGCCCCAGTGCCGCGAGCAGCGACAACATGGCTGCTCGGCTTTTTTCGCTGGCGCCGTTATCCATAACGTTCATAGTACGTTTCCTACAGAAGGATTAAATATACGGAATTTGCAGAGGTTGGCGCGAGAAAGGCGCTGATTGCAAGCGTAGTTCGAAAAGTGCATGGGGGTTATGTGACACAAACCGGCTGTTTTTTGCAAAACAGCCGGTTTGTATTAATCTGACAACCTTCAGGAATAACCGTTACGGATTGTTACAACCAGGTAAACCACCGCTTCCAGCTGCCTTCACGCTTTTCGCGAACTTCCTGCGACTGCGCCTCACGATAGTTGTGATAGGCAGCGAGGCTCTTTTCCTTGGCATGATCGGCAACTTCAGGCACGTCCTTGAAGTTTTTCATAATGTATTCATAACGATGCCAGGCCGGTCCGTACTTTTTCATGTGCCAGAACACGTCGGCAATATACAGTTCGTGTTCGGCCATGAGCTGACGGCACGTGCGCATATGTTCTTCCGCGCTCTTGGAATACGGAGAGTCGGGGAAGGTCTGGCGCAAGCGGTCAAAGTAGTCGTAAGCTTCCTTGAGTTCTGTGGTGGCCCTGTCGATGGAGCGGAACTGCTTCATGAGCGACATGCCAGTCTGGTACAGAACATACGGAATGGCTTCGTGGCGAGGATGCAGCGACTCGAAATCCTTGTAGGTTTCGGCAGCAAGCTCATATTCCTCGTCAAGGAAGTAGGCATCTGCAAGCGACAGTTCCGCATCAACCGTGTACGGGCTGAAGGGATACGTATCGCGGAGTTTGTTGTACAGCTCCACGGCGCGCACGTAGTTTTTCTCACTCATGGCGTCATTGGCGGCTTCAAAAACCTCCTGGGCGGTGTCTTCCGCCGGCGGCAGGTAGATCATATCAATGATGCCGCAACCGGAAACCGCAAACATGCTTATGACAAGCAAAATGGAGCGAAGCAGTTTTTTATGCATGGAGCTGTTCCAAAAATACAAACGCCGCCTGCGCGGCAGTTGCGCCGTCACCGGCGGCAGTGATTACCTGACGACAAAGCTTGGAGCGAATATCACCGGCTGCGAAAACGCCCGGAATGCTGGTGCGCATTTCCGTATCGGTGATAATGAAACCTTGTGCGTCACGTACGACCTCTGCGGGCAAAAAGCCGGTGGAGGGTTCATATCCCACGTAGACAAAAAGCCCGTCTACGGGCAAATGACGTTCCTCTCCGGTCTTCAGTTCCTTAACCGTCAGACCTGTCAGCTCGTTTTCGCCGTGCAAACGGCTCACAACGCTGCTGCGCAGGATCTCGATCTTGTCGCCATAGGCGTCAAGCTTATCCTGATAAATCTTGTGCCCGCGGAATTCATCGCGGCGATGGATAAGATAGAGCTTTCCCACAATCTTTGCAAGATAAAGCGACTCTTCCAACGCCGAATTACCACCGCCTACAACCGCCACGGTCTGATTGCGAAAGAAATTGCCGTCGCAGATGGCGCAATAGGAAACACCATGACCGCGCAGCCGATCTTCGCCCTCAAGCCCAAGCGGCTTGTGGTGCGCTCCGGAACAAACAATGACCGTCTTGCCGATATAGTCCACGCCGCCAGCGCGAACAGCAAAACGCCCAGCCGAACCGGTTACGGATTCAACAGCTGCAGCTGGCCGGTCAACATCAAGGCCGGTCAAGTGCGCTTCAAAAAGATCCGCCAGCTCATAACCCTTGATGCCCTTGGGAAAACCGGGATAGTTTTCCATGGCCTCAGTCTGCAAAATCTGACCACCCGCTGCCAGTTGCTCGGGCATAAGCACCGAGCAACCAGAGCGGGCCAGATACATTGCTGCCGTAATGCCAGCGGGGCCGCTGCCTATGACTACGGCATCATATTCTTTCATGCCAGAGCCTTTGTATCGATAAGGTCTTTCAGGGCAGCCTTGGTGACAGCTCCGGTGATCTGCTCTACCGTTTCACCCTTTTTGAAAAGGACAAGAGTCGGGATAGCGCGGATGCCAAACTTGGTGGGCGTGGCCGGATTTTCGTCCACGTTCATTTTTACGACACGCACCTTGCCATCATACTCAGTGGCCAGTTCGTCAATAATGGGGCCAACAGCGCGGCAAGGACCGCACCAGGGAGCCCAAAAATCGAGCAGAACCGGAAGATCGGACTTGAGCACAACGCTTTCAAAGGTGGCGTCAGTGACCTGTTCAGCCATAACTATCTCCTTACGTTGCTTTGTATCGCTCCACGGCCACTATTGGCCTGTGACGCGAACAGAAGCGCATTTAAAGTGTATGCTTCTGTATTGACTAAGAGTAGATACCAATGTGCTCTCTGTCAAGACAATCTCTTGTTTTGCA
>NZ_DASQOG010000023.1:0-19473 GCF_035644575.1 Desulfovibrio sp.
TGGCAGGAACGCCGCGCATGCAAAGATCGCGCAGGGTTCCTATGCCTGTTGCGCCGCCGCCGATGACGACAACAGTAGTTTCAAGCATGGTTTCTCCAGTGGAGCAAATTGTCGGAATCGTCCTGAAGCATGCAGACGCTGTCAGATGCCGCGCCTGCGGGGCCGAAAAACAACGGCGCATCTACGCAACAAGATTGAAAAGCCGGATCGGTTGGATAATTGCTGCGGTTATGCTCAGGATGATTGTTGATACCGTATGGTTATCAATTTGTGTAGTTGCGTCAAGATTGAATACAAGAGAATGTTGCGGTAGCGCTTGCCAGAGTGGGCAATGCCGCATAATGAAAGCAAAAAACTTGAGGATTGCATATATGGATTGGTCAAAAAAACGTTGCGTTGTGCTTGATATGGACGGCACCGTCTACCTCGGTCATATCCCCATTGATGGGGCCGTGGGCTTTATTCAGCGGCACTGGAACAGTCTGGATTTTTATTTTCTGAGCAATAATACTTCCAAATCGCCCCTCACCTATGTGGACAAGCTCAACGGTATGGGCATTGCCGCACGCGAAGACCTGCTGCTCTCGCCCGTGACGCCACTGGTGGATTTTTTGCGCGCCAATGGCATTTTGCGCGTGTTCCCCGTGGGCAATGCCGATTTTCAGCATGATCTGCTCAAGCGCATGCCCGAGCTGCAACTGGTGGAAGAAGGCGCGCAGGCCGTGGTGCTGGCCTACGATACGGAGCTCACCTACCACAAGCTTGCCCGTTCTGCCGTGCTGTTGCAGGACAGTTCGGTGCTCTTTCTCGCCACGCACCCCGATCTGGTATGTCCCTCGCCCGAAGGCCCGCTGCCGGATGTGGGCAGTTTCATCAGCCTGTACGCCACGGCCACGGGCAGAAAGCCGCAGCATATTTTCGGCAAGCCCGACCCAGCCGTGCTCGCGCCATTGCTGGCGCGCTACCGCAAGGAAGAAATGGTCATGGTGGGCGACCGCCTGAGCACGGACATGCAGCTTGCGCGCAATGCTGGCATTGATTCCATTCTGGTGCTCAGCGGCGAAGCCACGCGCGCCGATCTTGCCAGGGAGGAGCATCAGCCCACCCTGGTGCTTGAAAACCTGGGCCACGCCGATAAAGACTGGGCATAAAGCCCTGCCTGGCAGTTGCCGACAATAAAAAACACCCGCTCTGGCCGAAGACCAGCGCGGGTGTTTTTGTGTCAAAGCTTCGACCAACAGGCTGTTGGGCCGAAGCTTGTTTTAATCTCAGCCTAGTAGGCCACGGCAGCGCCGTCGCCGCGCGGATCCGTACCGCCCTGACGCACGCCGGTGGCCTGATCCACAAGGATAGCGCCAGCATGGCCCATGGTGTCGGTGTAGTTTTCAATCAGGCGCACGGGATGCCCGCGCCGCTTGAGTTCGTCCGCCACTTTTTGGGGAATACGGCCTTCAAGCTTGAGGTCGTTGGAAGAAGCGCCCCAGGTGCGGCCATAAAGCCAACGGGGAGCGGCAATGGCCTCTTGCGGGGTCATGCCAAAGTCCACCACGCGGGTAACGATGGCGGCCTGGGTCTGGGGCTGGCCTTCGCCGCCCATGGTGCCGTACACAAGGTAGGGCTTGCCGTCCTTGAGCAGCATGGCCGGGTTCAGCGTGTGGAAGGTGCGCTTGCGCGGCTCAAGATGGTTTACGTGTTTGGGGTCAAGGGAGAAGAAGCTGCCCCGGTTTTGCAGCAGCACGCCAGTGCCGCCCGCCACGATGCCGGAACCAAAGTCGTGATAAATGCTCTGGATGAGCGAAACCGCGTTGCCCTGCGCATCCACAACGCCAAGCCAGATGGTGTCGCCCTTGGGATCAAGGGGCGTAAGGTTTGTGGCAGCCTTGCTCATGCTGATGCGCGCGGCCTGATCCTTGCCATGCTTGGCGGAAAGCAGGTAGTCGAGCGGAATTTTTACAAAATCAGGGTCAGAAAGGTACTTGTCGCGGTCAACAAAGGCTTCCTTGGTGGCTTCGATCAGCGCGTGATAGTAATCCGCTGTGCCTTCGCCCATGGCCTTGATATTGAAGTTGTTGAGGATGTTCAGAATTTCAAGGGAGGCCATACCCTGCGTGTTGGGCGGGAAATTCACGGCCTTGTAGCCCCGGTAATTGACGGAAATGGGGTCAACCCAATCGGCCTTGTGGTTGGCAAAGTCGTTGAGGGTCAGCAGGCCGCCGTTGGCTTGCAGGTCGGCCACAATGCGCTTGGCGATGTCGCCCTTGTAAAAGACCTGCGCGCCCTTGTCCGCAAGCTGATTCAGCGTGGCTGCCAGATCGGGCAGGCGCATGACTTGGCCCACGGTGTAGGGGCTGCCGTCCGCATGCAGATAGGCTTTGCGGAAGGCGTCAAAGCGTTGCAGGTTGCGGAATTCAGAATCATTGGGATTGGTGTTGATCTTGCTCCAGTAAGCCAGCGAGGTGCTCACGGGAAAGCCGTTGGCGGCATAATCGGTGGCGGAAGCGAGCAGCTCCTTCCACTTCATTTTGCTGCCCATGCTCTGCTTGCTGTAGGCATAGGCCGCATCCCAGCCGGAAACCACGCCGGGCACGGTGTTGGCCGCAATGTAGCCTCGGGAGGGGATTTTTTTCAGCCCTTTGGAGGCATAAAAGTCAATGGTCGCCATTTCGCCCGAGCGGCCACTGGCGTTGAGCGCCTTCAGCTCGCCGGTTTTGGCATTGTAGATCAGCCAGAAGTTGTCGCCGCCCAGCGTGCACATCTGCGGGTAGACAACCGCAAGGGTGGAGGCGGTGGCAATGGCCGCGTCCACGGCCGTGCCGCCGCGCCGCAGCACATCCAGCCCGGCCTGCGAGGCCAGGTAGTTGGGGCTGGTAACAACGCCCCGAGTGCTCAGGGGGTTGGTGGCGGCGGAAATGGTCGCAGTGTACTGAGGCTCATCCTGCGCCTTGACAGTCGCGGTGGGCAGTAACAAGCCGCATGCCATGAGAACAGGCAGGGTTTTACGGCTGACCAGAGAGAGAAAATTCATGGACATCAGATTCTCCTTTCAGAAATGCTAAAGGCAATGAAACCGGCCATGTATATGCACCATCTGTTCCAAAGAGAAAGATAAGCCATTTATATGTATTGAATTTTTTAACAGGTGCAATCTGGCGCATTATTGTTCCATTTTCGGTTGGTTGAACCAATTTTGTAACAAGTTGCAGACTGCACGGTAAAACCATAGACCCGCCCCCGACAATCGCGGGCGACCATATGTCTGTACAGCAGGCGTTACGGAAATTTCCACCTTGCCACTGTGTATTTGGTTATCAAACTCTGGAAGAATGATGGCGCTGTGCAGCAGGGCGCTTCACCGTGGCGAAGCGCCCTGAACTTGCCGCATTATTTGGTATTTTTCAGTTCTGTGACCATGTTGTTGAGCTTTTTGGCCTCATCGGCAAGGGCGGCAACCGCTCGGGCCGATGTGTGCATGATGGTGGCGGTTTCTGCCGCGATGGAGCTGACCTGTGTCACTGTTTGCGTGATGGACTCGGTTGCGGCGGACTGTTCTTCTGACGAAGTGGCAATGCCGCGCACCTGATCAACGGTCTGATCCACCATACCCACGATTTCGCGCAGGGCTTCGCCGGATTTTTGCGAAAGCGTGGTGGCGCTTTCCACATTGCCAGCCGTCACGTCAACCTGACGGATGCTGGAATCCACGCTCTTCTGGATTGCGCCAATGGCATTGCCCACGTCACTGGTAGAACTCATGGTTTTTTCCGCCAGTTTGCGCACTTCATCGGCCACAACGGCAAAGCCGCGTCCGGCTTCTCCGGCGCGCGCCGCTTCGATGGCGGCGTTGAGGGCCAGCAGGTTGGTCTGGTCTGCAATGTCGGAAATAACGCCCATAATTTGCGAAATAGCCCCCGCATGCTCGGCAAGCTTGGTCATTTCGTCTTTGAGCACAAGGGCATCTTTTTGCACATTGCCAATGGCCTGCACGGACTGGAACACAACTTCCGCGCCTTCCGCAGCGCGCTGGCGCATGCTGGTGGAGAGATCCGCCGTGGCCGAGGCGTTTTTGGCAACCTCTATGACCGTGCAGTTCATCTGTTCAACTGCCGTGGCGGCTTCTGTGGTGCGCGCGGCCTGCGTGGTTGCGCCTTGCTCGGCCTGTTCGATATTGCCGGAAATTTCTGTCGAAATACTGGTTATGGCCGTCACCACCTGTTCCAGATGCTTGGCGGCGCTCAACATGCCTTCACTGCGGGCGCGGTGCGCTTCTTCAGTCAGGCGTTCAGCCTCGGCAACGGCTTCGAGCGCCTTTGCCGCGCTCTGTTCGGCCTCGCGGGTTTTTTCTTCAGAGATTGCCAGCGATTTTTTTACGTTGGCGGTCATTTCGGACATGCAGCGTTCAAGAACAGTAATTTCGTCCTTGCCAGTCGCAGTGATGTTAACGTCCATGTCGCCGTTGGATATGCGCTGCGCAGCCTCACGCGCGTCCTTGATGGGCAGCAGGATGGAGCGCGTAATCAGCAGCATGAACGGAATGTATAAAAGCACAACGCAGCAGGCCACCGCGATGAGAATTTGTTTGAGATTGGCATTAATGGCATCGCTGATCTGCCCTGCGATTTCATTTTTAACCTGCTCCACATTGTCGATGTAGACGCCAGCGCCGACCCACAGGCTCGTGCCGGGCACCTGCGAGCCATAGGCGATTTTTGACTGGGTGCCGCCGCCGGGCTTGTTGAAGACAAAGGTCACAAAACCGCCGCCTTCGGCCGCCTTCTTGGCAAGTTCCGCGTTGAAGCGGACGCCGTTTTTATCTACGGAATTGCCAAGATCCTTGCCCACCAGATCAGGGAAGACATGGGCAACAACAATACCGCCGTCATATACAAAGAAGTAGCCGGAGCTGTCTTTTTCGTAGCGGGCTTTTTTTATGGCGCTGGCAATAATGGCGTTGCGCTTGGTTATGTCGGTGATGCCGCTGATCTGCTCGCCAATGCTGTTTGCCATGGTGGTTGAGAGATCGCGGATGCGTTGTTTCTGACCTTCATAGAACATTTCGCCCACTTTCTGGGCGGAAAGTTCGGTGGCAGAGTTGGAAATATGGATCAGGGAGTATACCAGACCGCCAACAATAATCAGGGTAAAAATCAAGATCATGAACATACGATACGAGATCGTAAACATCCTGAACATGCATACCTCCTGTACCATTTACTGTTGAAGCAAATCAGCTGCGCCAACCCTTGGATTGGCCTCATGGTTCAGTCTGCAGATAAAATTTCCTGCTGCATTTTCACATTGATACTAATTAGCGTATCGTTCGTTGTATATATAACTTTATACTTTGAATAAAAATCCTTTGTTACCAGAAAACGACAATTTTTTATCGTCTGTGGTGTTTTGATGCATACCTATTGAATTGTTAAAAAAAATGGCAGCAGACGGTAAAGGCAATAACCATGCGTTAATCTTGGTAGAAAGTTGGGTTTATTGGGTGTTTTTTTCAGATGACGGCAACATTGGTGTTGTTAACTTTAACACATGGGCAATATCATCCTGCATTATGGAGTAAATAAACTATATTTGTATAATATTATTTTGTGAAAAAAATCACTTTACTCCTGCTTCGGTACATCCTAGGGTGAATGCACAACCAGTTGTGCTGGCTGTCGCAGTTACCCACAAGACAGGAGAAGAGAAATGAAAGGTTTTGCAATGCTTGGCCTGAACAAGATCGGCTGGATAGAAAAAGAAAAGCCCCAGTGCGGCCCCTTGGATGCCCTTGTTCAACCCGTGGCGGTAGCTCCTTGCACTTCAGATGTCCACACGGTTTGGGAGGGCGCGCTGGGCGACCGGCACGACATGATTCTGGGCCACGAGGCGGTTGGCAAAGTTGTGGAAGTTGGTTCCCTGGTGCGATGCTTCAAACCGGGGGACAAGGTCATAGTGCCCGCAATTACGCCAGACTGGAATTCTCTTGAGGCGCAGGCCGGGTATTCCATGCATTCCGGCGGCATGCTCGCGGGCTGGAAATTTTCTAATTTCAAGGACGGCGTGTTCGGCGAGCTTTTTCACGTGAACGATGCGGACGGCAACCTGGCTTTGCTGCCGCCCTCCATTGACCCCGCCGAGGCCGTGATGCTGAGCGATATGGTTCCCACGGGCTTTCATGGAGCGGAGCTCGCAGACGTGCAGTACGGCGATTCCGTGCTGGTGGTGGGCATTGGCCCTGTAGGCCTGATGGCGGTTGCGGGCGCGGCCCTGCGCGGCGCCGGCGAAATTTTTGCTGTCGGCTCCCGGCCGCTGTGCGCGGAGGTTGCCCGTGAATACGGCGCAACAGCTATCATCAATTACCGCGATGGCGACATTGTCAGCCAGGTAATGGACCGCACCAAGGGCAAGGGAGTGGACAAGGCCATCATTGCCGGGGGCGATGTGGATACCTTTGCGGAGGTCATACGTGTGCTCAAACCCGGCGGGCGCATCGGCAACGTGAATTATCTTGGTTCCGGCGACGCCGTTAAAATCCCGCGTATTGAGTGGGGTTGCGGCATGGGGCACAAGATCGTTGCGGGCGGTCTGATGCCCGGCGGCAGGCTGCGCATGGAAAAACTGGCAAGCCTGCTGGTTCACGGGCGGTTGAGCGTTGCGCCCCTGCTGACTCACAGATTCAAGGGATTTGAAAATATTGAAAGCGCCTTGCTCATGATGAAGGACAAGCCGCGCGACCTGATCAAGCCCGTGGTTGTGGTGTAGTACCCAGTTACGATGAAGCTTGTGGGGCAAAATAATAAGCCCCGGCAGGCGTCAAACAAAACCTCCCGGCATACCACTGGTATGCCGGGAGGTTTTTACTTATGCGCAATGAGTTGCTAGTTGCCGCCCATCAGCCAGTTCATGGGAACGATAGAAAGGCTGGGGAAGAACAGCAGCAGGAAGAGCATGACCACTTCCACAAGCACAAAAGGCACCAGTTTGACGATAAGGTCGGCAAACTTGATGTGCCCGATGCCGCACACAACGTACAGCACCGTGCCCACCGGGGGCGTAATAACGCCGATGCCCAGGTTGAGCACAAAGAGCAGTCCGAAGTAGTACGGGTCGATGCCTGCCTGCTGGATCAGCGGGTAGAACACCGGTGCAAAGATCAGGATGTTGGGCGTAAGATCCATGACCATGCCGATAAGGAACAGGAAGATATTGATGCTGATGAGCAGCAATATGGGGCTGTCGATAAGCGGCGAGAAGAGCGCGGTCATCTGGTTGGGAATCTGCGCAATGGTAATGAACCAGCCAACAGCCGTGGCCGTGGCCACGATCAGCATGACCACCGAGGTGGTGCGGGCCGCACGGGCGCTCACCCGCAGCAGATCGCGGAAAGAAAGCTCGCGGTAGTACAGCACGCACACAAGGATGGCGTAAATGGCTGCAAACGCGCCGCCTTCAGTAGGTGTGAAAATGCCAAAGCGAATGCCGCCAAGCAGCAGCACCGGCATCATGAAGGCAGGCGTGGAGTCGATAAGAATCTTGATGGCTTCTTTCTTGGTGAAGCGGATGGTTTCGTTATAGCCATCCTTGCGCACCACAAAGAACCACACCACCATGAGGGCCAGACCGATCATGATACCGGGCACCAGGCCGATCATGAACAGTTTGGTGATGGAAAGCCCGCTGACCGTAGCGCCGAGCAGAATGAAGTTGGTGCTGGGCGGGATGATGGGGCCAAGAATAGCGCCGGAGGCGATAACAGCGCCCGCGCGGCCTGGGTGGTAACCCACCTGCTTCATCATGGGCAGCAGCAGGCCGCCAAGAGCGGCGGCTTCGCCCACCGAGCTGCCCATCAGGCCCGCAAAGATGATACTGGCGATAATGGCCGCATAGCCAAGGCCGCCGCGCACCCGGCCAATCATGAGCTGGGCAAGCTGCACCACGCGTTTGGAAAGGCCGCCCTCCGCCATGATTTCACCGGCGAACACAAAGAAGGGAATGGCCATCAAGGGGTAGTTGTTGGCGCCGTCCAGCATGCTGCCGGGAATAATCATGGCATCCCACATGCCCGAGTGCCACATGAGCACAATGGAGCACAACACAAGCACAATGGCCAGAGGAACGCCAATGAGCATGAAGAAGAAGAGGGAGCCGAGGAAAATAAAGAGTTCCATTCTTCTCTCCTAGCCCTTTTGGAAGGTGGATGCGGGTCTGCGAACAAGGCTCGCGAGAGAGCGCAGTTCTACAACAAAACCAACAAGGGCCATGACGGGCAGGGTGCCGTTGATAAAGGCCATGTTGACGTTGGTCGCCACGGAGTAGGTATCGAGCGTTTGCAGCACGTTGACCACGCCGCCGTAAAACAGCAGGCCCAGGGCAAAAAGGCTGCATGCAGAAGCCAGTATATCCACAGCCTTGCGCTTGGTGCCTTCCAGCGTGGTCACAAGCAGGTCAACCGCAATGTGCTTCTTGCAGATAAAGGCTTCAATGGCGCCGAAAAACGTGATGTACATAAAGAGAAAGCGTGCCCATTCTTCACTCGGCGGGTAGCTCGAAGAAAAGATGTAGCGCAGCAGGGCATTGTAAAACACAAGGCCGATCATGCCCAGAAAGATCACGGCGCAAAATATTTCAAACAGCAATTGCCCCATGGTGTCATGCTTGGGTTCCTGTTCCGGCTCAAGCAGGGCATGCACGCCCGGCGCGTGGTCCGGCGGAAAATTTTTGGAAATGTCGTCGCTCATAACGAACCTCTGGAAAACGCTGCCCCAATCGCTGGCTACGCAGTGACTTGCGGATGTCAGCAAGTCTGTTTGTGCCGCCGCAGATGGCTGCGTGAAGAATTGTTGCAACCCCCGCTGCCCCAAAAGGCTGCGGGGGTTTTGTCCATGAACTGCACAGGCCGGAAAAGCCTATACTTTTCCGGCCTGTAAAGCGGAGAACAATTATTTGGATTCGCGGTAGCTGGCGGCGCTGTCCAGAATGGCCTGGCAGTTGGGCACCGTGTCGTAAAAGAGCTTCCAGCTGCGCTTGCCGGCTTCAGCCATGTAGTCGTGGAATTCCTTGCTGGGGGTATTGATGCTGCCCTTGTTGGCAAGGATGGTTTCCTTGGCTTTTTCGTCGCCTTCCTTGACCATGACCCACACATCGTTGGCGGAGCGCTTGGCGGCTTCGTCAAACCACTTTTTGTCCTCGTCAGGCAGCGACTGATAGAACTTGTCGTTGATGTAGAGGGAGTGGATCACGAGAATGTGGCCGGTAAGGGTGATCTGGGGCGTGATTTCGTACATCTTGAGGCTGACGATGTCGGCCAGGGGGCTGTCGCCGCCGTCGATGACGCCCTGATCAAGCGCGCCGGGCACTTCGGCAAAGGGCATGGGCTGGCCGCTGATGCCGCATTCCTTGGCAAAGTTGGTGTACAGGGGAATGTTGGGCACGCGCATGCGCAGGCCCTTTACATCTTCCACCGTGACAATGGGCTTCTTGGTGTAGAAGTGGCGGAAGCCCAAGGGAAAGGCGTTCATGGTGCGCAGGCCGGACTTTTCGGTGAAGCCTTCGTTGATGAGCTCAAAAGTCTTGCCTTCCATGGCGCGGCGGGCGTGGTCCAGATCATCGAAAAGCATGGGCGTTTCAAGCATGGCCATGGCAGGGTGCAGGGCAGATGTCTGCGTACCAGTGGCGCACATCTGGATGATGCCCTTACGGGTGGCGGCAATGTATGCGTCTTCCTTGCCAAGCTGGCTGTTGGGGAAGACCTGCACTTCATATTTGCCATTGGAAAGTTCGGCAAGATACTTGCCGAAAAGGTGCATACCAATGGTTTCCGGCTCGCCTTCGGGCTTCATGCCCGCCATCTTGATGATGGTCTTGGCTTCAGCAGCCTGGGCAAAACCAAGGGTCATGCCGCAAACAAGGCCCAGAGCAACAAGCAGAGCTACGATACGTTTCATCCTGTGAACCTCCTCGCTAGTAAAACTTAGATGCCGTTTGACAATGAAAACTTATCCCTGTCCACAGCAGGGGGGCAGTTATGACCAGCTGACGCGCCCACGTTTCCCTCAACGTTCTGGTGCGTCAGACTCTGACGGGTCAAAAGCTGATGCAAACTTAAGTGACGATCTACCTAAAATTCAACTATTATTTGCAAAAAAAAGTTGATGAAGCTCTTATATCCTGAATCCACGCCGAAATGATTGTTTTCAACAAAAATGTAGAAAGTTGATTGAGCGTGATTTTTCCTGAAAACATGGAGGGTATTACAGTTGATTTATTTATATAAAAATTTTTTTAAAATAAAAGTAAGATAATATACGGAAATATTATTTGAAATTTATTAAATATTAAAGTTTTAAATAGTAAAAATAATAATATTTATACACATGTTTGAATATACGGCTGTCCAAGATTTTTTTAGCAAGGAAAAATTATTTTTTATTTAAAAAATAAATTATAATTTCCTTGATGCTCGTTGATTATAAGAAAATTTTTAATCATAACATATAATATCATTGTTATCATGACAAAAATATTACAATTTTGTGACAATTTGATGACTCAGTTTTTTTGCTGGCTCGCCACAACCTCTTCATATCCACAACGGACGGCAAGGCGGGCAGTGAGAAAACTGGTCAGCAGTTGCCAAGGCAACACCAAGGCATCTGACCGGGAAGCCACATGCCCTGATGTTGCAATGCGCAGGGTGTTAGACTTTTTTTAGCTTGTATTCGCGGCTCCCCAGACCCAGTGATTCGCCATAGCTCAGTTGCACCAGCCCGCAGGTGTGCGGCCAGCGCGCGGAGAATTTGTCCGCATTCGGTTGGGCTGAAACCTCCTGACCAAGCGAGGGAGCTTTTGAAACAAGGTCAAAACAGGCCTGATCCAGAGCAACCGGGTCGGTGGAGGCCAGAATGCCCACATCTGGCACCAGCGGCATGTCGCTCCAGGGGGCGCAGTCGCAGTCGGGTGTTACGTTGAGCACAAAGTTGATGTAGCAAACGCTTTTTTTGCGCCCTTTTACAGCGCCATAGGCGTATTCTGTCATGCGCTCTATAAATGGCTGCATCTCTGTTTCCCAGTCTATACTAATTGCTTTTTCTGGGCAAACAGTAATGCATTCAAAGCATCCGATGCATTTTTCAATGTCCACAACGCTTTTTTTGCTTTTCATACTGAGCGCATGCTGCGGACACACCCTTACGCACTTGGCGCAGCCCACGCATTTTTTTTCGCTGACAGAAACATGGGTGGCGTGTTGTTCTTTTTTGCCACGTACGGCAGCGCCTCCCATGGCAAGGTTCTTGATCGCGCCGCCAAATCCCGCCATTTCATGCCCTTTAAAGTGCGACAACACCACCATTGCCGGGGCGCGGCGTATCTCGGTGGCGATATGCACGTCTTTGAAATGCTTGGCGTTGATGCGCACGGGCACGTCATTTTCACCATACAGGCCATCGGCCAGAATGATGGGGGCATGCACCACCGAGGGCGCGAAGCCGTGGGCATAGGCCGTCTGCATATGGTCAACGGCATTGTGGCGGCTGCCGGAATACAGGGTTGTTGTGTCTGTCAGAAATGGTTTTCCGCCTGCTTCCATGATCTTGTTCACAACCTGACGCACCAGAGTGGGGTTGAGGTGCGTGTCGTTGCCGTATTCGCCAAAGTGGAGCTTGATGGCGGTAAGCTCTTTTTTCTTGATGATTTTTTTCAGATTGAGCGCATCGCAGAGGCGGGCAACCTTGGCGATTTTGCTGTCCTCGTGCGACCGGCAGTGCATATCAGCATAATAAACTGTGGCGGGCATGGCGTGGCCTCCATGTGAGGATGTTTAGGGTGCGGCGGGGCAGGGAGCAGGCATGGTTCTGCCCTGTGCAATGCTGTAAAACTCTAGCGCATGCCGCACAGCCAAGGCAATGCGCCGACCCGCAAGTATCATTGACACGAGCCGCTATTAAGAATAGCGTAGTCCGGTTTTAATTTTTTCCACCCAGTCAGTTATGCATAGCTAAGGAGGCTTTATGGCCGTTTATGTCGTTGATCATCCTCTTGTGCGCCACAAGTTGGGCATTTTGCGCATGGGGGCCACCTCCACGCGCGAATTCCGTTCTGTTTCCAACGAAATCGCGAGTCTGCTCATTTACGAAGCCACCAAGGGCTTTCGTACTGAAAAGCACACTGTTGAGGGCTGGGCCGGGCCGGTGGAAATTGAGGTCATTTCGGGCAAGATGGTGACTGTTGTTCCCATTCTTCGCGCTGGGCTTGGCCTCATGGACGGCGTGCTGGACATGATCCCCGGCGCCAAGATCAGCGTTGTGGGCCTGTACCGCAACGAAGAAACCCTTGAACCTGTTGAATATTACGTAAAGCTTGCCAACGATATGGATCAGCGGCTTGCCATCATCCTTGACCCCATGCTGGCAACCGGCGGCTCGCTTATTGCCGCCATCAGCCTGCTGAAGCGCCACGGTTGCAAGCAGATTTGCAGCCTCAACCTTGTGTGCGCGCCCGAAGGGATCGCCAAGGTCAGGGCCGCCCATCCGGATGTGGACATCTACACCGCAGCCATTGACGATCATCTGAACGAAAACGGCTATATCATTCCTGGTCTCGGCGATGCCGGCGACCGTATCTTCGGAACCAAGTAGCGAGGGCCCCCATGAGCACAGCCAGTACGCGGCGCGAGATTGCACCCACTGACTATAATTTTCGCTTCAGGGATTGTCTTATCGGCGCGCAGATGCTTTTTGTGGCCTTTGGCGCTCTGGTTCTTGTTCCCCTGTTGACCGGGCTTGACAGCAACGTGGCTCTTTTCACCGCTGGTGTGGGCACCTTGCTGTTTCAGGTCTGCACACGGGGCAAGGTCCCCATTTTTCTTGCTTCGTCCTTTGCCTTTATTGCGCCCATCATTTACGGCGTTCAGACCTGGGGCATGGCGCAAACCCTTGGCGGGCTTGTTTGCTCCGGTCTGGTATATTTTCTTTTGAGCGGGCTTATCCGCTGGCGCGGCACGGATGTGGTGCTGCGTGTGCTGCCGCCCATTGTGACCGGCCCTGTCATTATGGTTATCGGCCTTATCCTGGCCCCGGTGGCGGTGCACATGGCCCTGGGCAGAACAGGCGATGGCGCGGTTGTGCTGGTGCCTGAAAACACGGCCCTGTGGATTTCCATGACCTCGCTGGCCGTTACCGTGCTGGTGTCGCTCCTGGGCAAAGGCTTTTTGCGCCTCATGCCCATTTTGTGCGGTATTGCAGCGGGCTTTATTGTTTCGATGTTTTTCGGCGTGGGCGATTGGACAAAGGTTGCCGCAACCCCCTGGTTGCAGATGCCCTCGTTCACCTTCCCCGAGTTTGCCTGGGAACCCATACTGTTTATCATGCCCATTACGCTTGCCCCGGCCATTGAGCACTTTGGCGACGTTGTCGCCATCAGCTCCATCACCGGGCGCGACTACCTGAAAGACCCCGGCGTTCACGCCACCATGTTTGGCGATGGCGTTGCCACCATGGCTGCCGGTTTTGTGGGCGGCCCGCCCTGCACCACCTATGCCGAGGTTATCGGCGCGGTGAGCCTTACGCGGGTGTTCAACCCCGCAGTGATGACCTGGGCTGCCATGTGTTCAATCTTGCTGTCGTTTGTGGCCAAAATCGGCGCGTTCCTTGGCTCCATTCCCGTGCCCGTTATGGGCGGCATCATGATTCTGCTGTTCGGCGCGATCATGGTTGTGGGCCTGAACACGCTGGTGCGGGCTGGCAAGGATCTGATGGAGCCGCGCAACATGATCATTGTCGCGCTTATCATCATCTTTGGCGTGGGCGGCATGCAGTTCAGCATTGGTTCGTTCAAGCTTGGCGGTATCGGCCTTGCGGCGGTTACGGGCGTACTGCTCAACCTGCTGCTGCCCAGAAGCCGCACCTAAGATACAGAGTTTCTGCGGCGCAGTTTTGTACTGTTCGCACTGGTCAGGCGCGGCATATGGCTGATCTGGCCTGATCCCTTTTCTATGTGATTCAGCTGATGGGTTTTGTCTGTCTGCGGGCGGCATGGCGTACTTCGCCGTGCCGCCCTGTTTTTTGCAAGGTCATTGGCAGCAAGGGCGTAGGCAGAAGGTAATGAGACAGGCGCGCCGTACAGGGCATTCTGGGCTGTGAATTTTCAGGGGGCCCGCATGTTGGTATCAATACGACTCGGGGTTGATAGATATGCCATGCATTATATTTTTACCGCTTGGGCAAGTGCTATAGGAAATATACTGTAATGATAATTTATCATCACACGTAATTATAATAATTGTGTGTAGCTAGTAAATGAAATAGAATATTTTTAAATAAATATTGCGTATCAAGTTCTTGATTTGTCAGTATATATCTTTATTGAAGCTCAAAATGCAGTAATTTTTTGCACAAATATTATTTTTTTAATAAAAACATAATGAATATATATGAAATTGTATAAATAAAGTGTGGCTTAAAACATCTGTACCTGAGCAGAAAAAATCGGTATAGAGATATCCCCCAAGTTTGGATGGGCCTGCCAGCCAGCAGACCATTGTCAAAATCTCTTTTCTTTTTTGGGTAAATCCCGAGTCGCCAATGCAGCGTAGTAGTAATCATCAATCCTGGGAATGGGTAGCCGGGCCAGATTTGTGTTATTGCGACGATGTCCCCTTCAAGTCCGCAATTCTTGGCATTCCAACGGTAAAAGGGCAGTCCCTGTTTTTCGGCATGGATGCCGCTGACCAGCAGATGGCCATGGAAACCCTCATGGATGAATATGGTGAGCCGCGCGCCTTTTCAAACGTGATCGGCCATTATGTGCGGAAGAGCGATGGGGTGCTGTTTCTGCTTGAAATGAGCGGAGAGCCTCTGTTTGACGATGGTTACGGCCTGATGGGGTTTAAAGGCGTAGAACGGGTTATTGCCAACATTGCCCTGTATTCTGCGGGAATTTCCACATCCATTGACCTGGACACCATCTACGCCACCGCCCCCATTGCCATGTGCGTTGTTGACCGCGACGGCGTGCTTATTTCTGCCAACGAGCACCATGTGCAACTTTCCGGGCGGTCATTGTTTGACATCAGCGGCGCGCATATTTCTTTATTGCACCCGGAGCTGGAAGAAAATATCCAGAGTGACTTTTGCAATCTTGATGCCGGGGGGCGGGTTTCTGACCATGAAGTAAGCATCGACAACAGGGATTACGCGGTTTCTGTCACGCCTGTTCGCAATGCCTCGGGCGCCATAACAGCGCTTTCGCTTGCGTATTTTGACATTACAGAACGCAAAACGCTGGAACGCAAGCTCAAGGAAGCCAACGAGCGCCTGCGCCATATGTCCATTCACGACCATCTCACGGGCGCGTATAACAGAAGATTTTTTGACGCCATCCTGCGCAGGGAGGCTGCCGTGTGCAACCGCCGCGCGGGCAATCTCTCAGTGATCCTTATAGATATCGACTTCTTCAAGTTTTATAACGATAAGTACGGGCATCTGGCAGGCGATGAATGTCTGGCCCAGGTTGCCAGAACCATGAAGGATTCGCTGGAAGATATGGGGGGCGAGCTGTTCCGCTATGGCGGCGAGGAGTTTGCCGTGGTGCTGCCTGAATGCGATGACCGCAACGCCCATGAAGTATGCGAAGCTTTGCGGGCAGCGGTGTGTGATCTCAAAACGCCCCACGCGGGCAGCGATCGCAATTATGTGACCATAAGCGCCGGGGTGGCCACGGTGCAAAGCCGGTTTGAAAAGGTGTCGCCTTCCCAGCTCGCGGCAAAAATCCTTGAAGCCGCCGATAAGGCGCTTTACGAGGCCAAGAATACAGGGCGCAACAGAGTGAAAACCAGCACCGTGTAAGCCTTTTATCTGCCGCTGCCGTTTATGCTTTCCTGCCGCATCCCGCTCCGGGAGGGCAGGATTTTTTTGTGGAGTTGTGGCGTTACTTCACCGCTCCATTTCCAATCCCTTCCATCTGGAACCGTTTTAGCGCTTCTGGCTGTCTGGCAGACCATTTGCCGAGGCCTGGCCCTTGCTTTGCTTATTGCCACTTGCGCCGGGGCACACGCAGGGCCGCGCCAGCAGCTCCTTAACGTGTTCTGTCATAAAATCTACCAAAGCCCGCACACGCAGGGGCAAACCTTTTTGCACCGGGTAAACCACATGGGCGGGCAGTTCACGCGCGCGCCATTGGGGCAACAGGCGCACCAGCCGCCCCGCAGAGAGATCTTCCGTCACCAGCCAGCCCGGCAGGGGGGACACCCCAAGCCCCAGCAGGGCAGCTTCGCGCAGGGCGGTAACGCCCTCTGCCGTCAGCACGGGGTTCACGTGCAGGGTTTGCTCCTCGCCGGATTCTTTAAAAAGGGTGATGTTGCGCGCGCCGCCAAAAACTTCCGTGCCGAGCGTGAGCCAGGGCCAAGCCGCAATATCGCCCGGTGTCTCAGGCAGTTGCCTGCCTTCAAGAAATGCGGGCGCGGCAACGGGATACCTGCGTATCATGCCCAATGGTCTGGCGATTACCGTTTCATCGGCAACGCTCCCGGCTACAACGCCAGCGTCGCAGCCTTCTTCAAGCATGCGCAAGGGCCTGTTTGAGTACACCAGATCAACGGTGATGGCCGGATTTTGCAGCATAAACCGGGCCAGAAACTTGCTGACCACACTCTGACCAAAGTCAATGGTGGAGAAAAAGCGGATATGCCCCATGAGGGCTGTCTGATCCACCCGCAGGCGACGCTCGCATTCTTCAGCCATGTTCAGCATGGCGCGGGCATCGGTGAGGACTTTTGCGCCCATGTCTGTGAGGTGCATGCGGTGCGTATCGCGCCGCAGCAGCACTGTGCCGCATTCCGCCTCAATCTGCGCAAGCTGGCGGCTGAGGGTTGGCTGGGTGAGGCCCATGTTGCGGGCCGCAGCCGAGATGCTGCCGCTTTCGGCAATGCTTACAAAACTACGCAGCAGGGCAAGATTTGAAAATATTGTCATACGTAATCCGTATAACCAATATGAATGCCATGCGTCTACCAATTATCCGCCTCATCCAGCATTGTGCTTTCAACAAAGCAGACCACGTGGAGGCACATATGACCATGCAGACTTCATCACCCAATGCGGCCATTGTTACTGGTGCGGCGCGCGGCATTGGCGCGGCAATTGCCCGGCGGCTGGCCGGGGGCGGCCTGGCAGTTGTCGTCAACTACGCCAGCAGTGCTGGCAAGGCCGAGGCCCTGGCGGCTGATATATGCGCCCAGGGAGGCCGCGCCATTGCCGTCAAGGCAGATGTGACGGTTCCAGAGCAGGCGGCAGACTTGTTCTCTGCCTGCGAAAGCGCGTTCGGCACTGTGCAGGTGCTTGTGAACAACGCCGGACTCATGCAGCCCGGCATGGTGCCGCTGGCGCAGACGGACGATGCGCTGTTTGACCGCATAGTGAGCACCAATATCAAGGGCGTGTTCAACATGCTGCGGCTGGCTGCGGCACGCATGCAGGAAGGCGGACGCATTATCAATCTTTCCACCAGCGTCAATCGTCTTGCCCTGCCGGGATACGCCGTCTATGCGGCTACAAAGTCCGCTGTGGAAACCATGACCGGCATCTTTTCCAAAGAGCTGCGGGGCCGCGACATCACGGTCAACGCTGTGGCCCCCGGCCCCACAGCCACTGACCTGTTTTTTGAGGGCAAAACAGAAGGGCAGGTTGCGGCAATGGCAAAGCTGCCGCCGCTGGAACGCCTTGCCCAGCCGGAAGATATCGCCTCTGTGGTGGCCTTTCTGGCAGGCAGGGACGGCGGCTGGATCAATGGGCAGACCATCCGGGCCAATGGCGGCATGGTGTAGATTCGCGGTAAATTTTCACATCGGATGCAGCGCCGCGCTCGCGGCGCACCTCTCGCAAACAGATGTAAAGGAACATGACATGAAGACGGAAAATACAACCTCGCAGCAGAACGGGTCGCTTATATACCTGCTGGCTCTGGCCGCAGGGTTGGCCGTAGCCAACATTTACTACAATCAGCCCGTGCTGGGGCTGATCGCCGGGGAGCTTAAGGGCGGCGACCATGTGGGCCTTGTGGCCACCATCACCCAGATGGGCTACACCCTCGGGCTTCTGTTTCTTGTGCCTTTGTGCGACACGCTGAACAGAAAAAAGCTGGTTCTAACGCTCTGCGCGCTGCTGGTGGTTTCCGCAGCTCTTGCGGCGCTGGCGCCGGGCATGGCGGTGCTCATGGCGGCCTCGGCTGGCATGGGGGTGGCAGCCACCATTACGCAGATGGTGGTTCCCATGGCCGCTGACCTTGCCAGGGAAGGCGAGCGCGGCAAGGCCGTCGGCATTGCCTTCAGCGGTGTTTTGTGCGGCATATTGCTGGCCCGTGTGGTGTCTGGCGCGGTGGGCCAGTGGCTGGGCTGGCGCGAGGCTTTCTGGCTGGCCTGCGCCTTTGCCGTGCTGCTGAGCGCGCTGCTTGCATGGCGCTTGCCTGATCTGCCGCGCAAATCGAGCCTGCCATACGGGCGGTTGCTGGTCTCCATGCTGCAACTTTTGCGGGATTACCGTGCGCTGCGCTATGCCTCCATTATTCAGGCTTGCGTGTTCGGGGCTTTCAGCGCCTTCTGGTCAGTGCTTGCGCTGTATCTGCAAGGCCCGGCTTACGGTCTTGGCGCAAGCGTGGCTGGTTCGTTCGGCATCGTTGGGCTGGTGGGCGTGCTCGCAGCGCAGGCCGGGGGCAGGCTGACAGACCGCTTTGGCGTCAGGTGCGGCGTGTTGATCGGCGCGCTCACGAGTATAGCGGCTTTCGGCATCATGAGCTTCAGCGGCATGACCGCCCTTGTGCTGGGGGTTATTGTGCTTGATTTCGGCGTGTCCATTGCGCAGGTGTCCAATCAGTCGCTCATTCTGGGCTTGTCCGAGTCGGCGCGCGGCAGGGTGAACACCATATACATGACGGTATTTTTTCTGGGTGGTTCGCTGGGTTCTGCTGCGGCCAGCCAGGCCTGGGCGGCGTACCGCTGGCCCGGCGTCATGCTCACAGGCGGCGCTTTTGCCCTGGCAGGCCTGTTTTTTCATCTGCTGGAAAGACGCTGTAACTGCCCCTCGGCGCGTACTCCAGCTCAGGAGTGCTGCTAAATCCAGTCTTTGCGCCTTGCTGGTCACCCCCGCCAGTCTTTTTTACCCGGAATTATAGCCGGGCTGGCGCAAAAAGGGAGGCTAAAGCCTCCCTTTTTGCGTGTACAAGGAGGTGTGGCCTGCGGCCAGCCCAAAGCACCGCTTTTGGGGCGCTGATTGTTACAGTTACATGGTGCATGTCGGGTTAAAACTTTGATTCCGGCCTGTTAGCCATGTTACGGCATCGCACAAAAGCCCGATAACCTTCACGCTGCCAGCACACAATCCCTCTGGATTTTTTCTATAGTGCAGACCATGCAATACCCAGTACGCATCCGCATCATTTCAGGCAACGCTGTAAACGGCGGATGTGTCGCGCCGTTACGGCAACGTAGTTGCT
>NZ_DASQOG010000024.1:0-4182 GCF_035644575.1 Desulfovibrio sp.
GGCTTGTCAAGGCAAGCGCTTTTGCGTACATCTGCGCCATGTCTGCCTGGAAATTTTATCTGGTCACGTTCGGCTGCAAGGTCAATCAGTACGAAACCCAATCACTGCGCGAAGCCTGGCTTGCCCAGGGCGGCGTGGAATGCAGCGCCCCTGCCGAGGCGGATGTGGTGTGCGTCAATAGTTGCGCCATCACCTCCAAGGGCGAGAGGGACGCGCGCAATGCCGTGTTCCGCCTGCGCAGGGAGGCTCCGTCTTCGCGCCTGATTCTCACCGGTTGCGCGGCGCGGCTCTTTGCCGATTACAAACCGCGCCCCGGCGCCATTTGGGCCGCCCCGGATCTGCTGGTGCCGCAGGAAGAAAAAAGTCGCCTGCTGCATGGCCCATGGGCCGACCTTGACGGCGAGGGCATCACCCTGCCCGCCGGGGAGCTGGAGACTACCGCGCCTGCGGCCGCAGTTGCCGCAGTTGCCGCAGTTGCCGCAGCAAGCCCTGCGCAGACCACAGCACAGACAGCGCAGCAGGCCTTTCCGCCATTTCAGATTTCTGCCTTCAAGCGCGCCCGCCCAGTGCTGAAAGTGCAGGATGGCTGCGCCCACCGCTGCACCTACTGCATTGTTCCCTCTACGCGCGGCAAACCGCGCAGCCGCCCGGTGGATGAAATCGTTTCCGAGGCGCGCCGCCTGTTGCAGGCAGGCCATGCGGAAATCATGGTTTCCGGCATCAATCTGGGCCAGTACGGACGCGGCACGGATACAGGCGACTTCTGGAATCTTCTGCGCACGCTTGACGCTGCCCTTGCGCCGGAATTTGCCGGGCAGGCCCGCCTGCGCATCAGCTCGCTGGAACCCGGCCAGCTCGACCAGCAAGGGCTGGACGCCCTGCTTGCCTGCCACATGCTTTGCCCGCACCTGCATATTTCTTTGCAGCACGGCAGTCAGGCGGTGCTCAAACGCATGGGGCGCGGGCACTACACCCCGGCCATGCTGGAGCATGCCGTGAGCGCGCTGGCCTCGCACTGGCCCACCATGGGGCTGGGCGCGGATATCATCGCGGGCTTTCCCGGCGAAACGGAAGACGACATGCGCCAGTTGCTGGAGCTGATCGACCGCCTGCCCATGAGCTACGCCCACGTGTTCCCCTATTCACGGCGGCCCGGCACTGCGGCAGATCGCTTTGACGGGCAGATCCCCCACAGCCTCAAACTTGAGCGCGCGGCCCGCCTGCGCGAAGCCGTGGCCCGCAAGCAGCAGGCATTTCTGGCAGAACAGCTCAAACTGCCCCGCATGCTGGTGGCGGCTGACAATCCACAGGCATTTGCGGACTCCGCAACGGATGCGGCACCCACGCCGGAATCTGCGGGCAAGACCAAGAAAAACTCCGTGAAGGGCGTGAACGAATACTACGCAGCCTGCTCTATCCGCCTGCCCACGCAAGGCAAAAAACCCGGCGCGGATGCCGGGCTGTTGCCCGCGCGACCTGTAGCCCTTACCGAAAAGGGTCTGGTGGTGGAGCTGATAGAGCAAAAATAAATGCAGTGTCGCTGTGCACTGCATAAAAGAAAAGGAGAGCATGGCTCTCCTTTTCTTTTATCTGCGTAAACCTGTGCTGCTCTTTCGAAGTAAACCCCTGAGGGCACCCCGCAAGCAGGCTAGATGCTGATCTTCGCGCCCAGCAGCTTAACAAATTCGGCGATCAGGGCGGGGTGGGCAGGCCACGCGGGGGCAGAAACAAGGTTGCCGTCCACAGTGGCGCTGGTCAGTGTTTCGTTAAAGTCGCACCAGGTGGCCCCGGCGTCCACCACATCGGGCTTCACCGCCGGGTAGGCGGTGCAGCTGCGGTTTTTCAGCACGCCAGCCGTCACGAGAATCTGCGGGCCGTGGCACACGGCGGCAATGGGCTTTTTGGCGTCGTTGAATTCGCGCACGATTTCCAGAATGCGGGGGTTCAGGCGCAGGTATTCCGGGGCGCGGCCACCGGGAATAACAAGGCCTGCGTAGTCAGCGGTGTTTACCTTGTCGAAATCGTAGTTGATGCCAAAGTTGTGTCCACGTTTTTCAGAATATGTCTGGTCGCCCTCAAAGTCATGGATGGCCGTGCGCACGCTTTCGCCAGCCTTTTTCCCGGGGCAGACGGCATGCACTTCATAGCCCAGCATCTGCAACATCTGGAAAGGCACCATGATTTCATAATCCTCAACATAGTCGCCAGCCAGCACCAGAATTTTTTTCATATGTTCCTCCAAACGGGGAGCGGCCCGTTAACGTGGTCGCAAAGACCAGTTGTTGCGCGGCGGCTGAGCAGCAAAACACCGCCCTTGCCTTGACCGTATATATACTTATATATGCACACAAAGCATGTGGGCAAGCCCCTGACGCCCCCCGGCCCGCACAATTGCGCACCTGGGAGGCTTGGTCATTTTCTGACCGCAGCGGCCTGCGCAAGCTTCAGAACATTTTCAATAGCAAGTATTCTAGCGCCCCCATGTTGCGGTATGCCGCCGCAAGGGTTTCATTCCGGCAACGAATCAGGAGAATAATCATGCCCATGTACGATTTTGTCTGCACGGCCTGCGGCAATAAATTTGAAGATCTCGTTTTTGGCGACGAAGTTCCCGCCTGCCCCAAGTGCAACTCCCCCGCCACAGAAAAGCAGATGTGCGTGCCCAGCCCGCTTAAAACCGGGGCTTTCCCCTACAAGCCCGGCCCTGTGCGCCCCATGGGCAAGGGCATGCCCCCTTCTTGCGCCGCTGGTGGCGGCTGCGGCGGCTGCAGCGGAAATTCCGGCGGATCACAGGCATAATACACTGATTTTAAAAATAAAAAATGCATACCCACAGCGCCGGGCCAAGGGCATTTGTTGCATTCGCAAGCCCCTTGCTCTACACTGACGCATATCTTTAGCAGGAAGGAAGCTATGCTCCGCAGCATGACCGGCTTTGGCCGCTGCCTGGTGGAAAACGACTACACCACCCAGCAGTGGGAGGTTAAAAGCGTCAACAGTCGCCATCTTGACCTCAAGTGGCGTTTGCCTCTCTCTATACGCAGTCTTGAACCGCGCCTTGAAAAAGTGGTGCGGCGCTATGCCTCGCGCGGGCGCGTGGATGTGAGCCTGGTCTTGCAGTACGCGCCGGGCAACACCCCCGCCATGCGGTTTGACATGGTGCAGGCCGCTGCCATGCTTGATAATTTGCAGGCACTGGCTGATGCGCGCGGCGAGGCCTATGTTCCCGACTTCAACGCACTGTTGCAGATCCCTTCGCTTTGGGGCGACAGCGGCGAGGAGCTGGACGAAGATACCGCCCGCTGCCTTGAAGAAGGCCTGGCCCTTGCGCTGGAAGACTGGAATGAGGCCCGCTCCGCCGAAGGGCGCTCCCTTGCCACCGACATGCACTCCCGCATTCTGCGCATGGAAGAATGGACAGGCCTTATTGCCGACCGCGCTCCCAACATCAAGGAAGAGCGCGCCAATGCCCTGCGCGAACGCCTGAGCGAGGCCCTGTCCCAGAACGGGCAGGAGCTGGAAGAAGGCCGCTTTTTGCAGGAAGCCGTCATTCTGGCAGACCGCCTGGATGTGAGCGAAGAGCTCACGCGGCTCAACACGCACCTGGCGCGCCTGCACGACCTGCTGCAAACCGGCGGCGATGCCGGGCGGCGGCTCGATTTTACCTTGCAGGAGTGCTTCCGCGAGATCAATACCTGCGGCAACAAGCTGCCTGATGTGCAGCTTTCGCGCATGGTGGTTGATTTTAAAAACGAACTGGAAAAATGCCGCGAGCAGGTTCAGAATCTGGAATAAACATGCCTCGCGAACGTCTTATCAATATTGGTTTTGGCAACTATGTGCTGGCGGGCCGGGTTGTGGGCATTGTCAGCCCTGCATCTTCGCCCATGAAACGCCTTCGTGAAGACGCGCGGGCAGAGGGAAGACTCATTGACGCCACCCAGGGGCGCAAAACGCGCTCCATCTTGGTGACGGATTCAAACCACGTCATTCTTTCCTCCATCCAGCCGGAAACAATCAGTCAGCGCTTTGCGCAAGAGGAAGGGGACTGATGCCCCGCGAAGGCATAGCACTGGTGCTGAGCGCACCGTCTGGCGCAGGCAAGACCACACTGGTCAAACGCCTGCTGGCGGAATTTCCGCATATTGGCTACTCGGTTTCGTGCACGACGCGGCAACCGCG
>NZ_DASQOG010000025.1:0-4523 GCF_035644575.1 Desulfovibrio sp.
TGTGGCCCTCTACCTCACGGGATCGCGCCTGACCGGACCGGAAAACGACAAAATCCTTGCCCAGGCAACTCGCCTGGTCTGCGCCGCAGAAGGGCTTGCGACGCCGCTTGACAATATGTATTGACATGATTGACCAGCAAAGGTATGAAGTCCGACTTTCGAGGTATCACATGCAGAACTATCGCATTTCTCTCAATGACCTTTCCCCCGAGGGCAAGGAATTTACTCTGGACGACCCCGCCATCTGGCAGGAACCCATGGAGGAATTCCACCTGGGCTGCCGCGTGAGCAAACCGTTGTGCGCGCGCATTCTGGTTTTGCCCACGGATGGCGGCTGGCTTGTGCGCGGCACACTTGAGGGAGAAGTTGTTCTGCCTTGCAGCCGTTGCGCGGAAGATTCCACCGTGGCCATTGCCGCGCGCTTTGAAGATTTTGAGAGTCTCCCTGGCGGCAGCGATGATGAAGACGAAAAAGAAAGTTACGCCCCGCTGCCCGATATGGATGGCGTGACCGAAGGCCGCATTGTGTTTGAACGCAACGCCCCCATGCTGGATCTTGCCGCCATTTGCTGGGAAGAACTCATGCTGGCATTGCCCCCGACACCCCTTTGCAGCGATAACTGCAAAGGCATGTGCGCCGGATGCGGGGTTAATCTTAATGAAGGCATGTGCGCCTGCACGGAAGAAGAAGGCGACCCCCGCATGGCGGCATTGCGCGGCCTCACTCTGCACAAAAACTAGACAATCACAATTTTTTTTACTAATCTGCTGTGTCTTGCGGGCGGGCATGTGCGCCAAGCCGCCCAAACCCGCACAAACATTCCGCAAGACAGGAAAAGGAGACTACCATGGCCGTTCAGCAAAACAAGAAATCCCGTTCCCGCAAGGGCATGCGCCGCTCACATGATCGTGTGGCCGTGCCTGCCGTTATCTACTGCTCCTGCGGCGAACCCACCGTTCCGCACAGCGTGTGCCCCAACTGCGGTACCTACAAAGGCCGCCAGGTGATCGCCAAAAGCGAAAACGAATAATGAACGAGCGCCCCATCATTGCCGTGGACGCCATGGGCGGGGACTTTGGCCCCTCAGTGGTTGTGCCGGGAGCTATAGAAGCTGCAAGGCTTTATGATCTGCATGTCCAGCTTGTGGGCGACACCCCCAAGCTGGAGGCCGAGCTCGAAAAGCTCGATCTTACCAATGTGCATTTCGACATAGTTCATGCCGATGATGTGGTGCATATGAACGAAAAACCTTCGGATATTCTGCGCCGCAAAAAAAACGCGTCCATCCAGGTGGCCTGCCGTCAGGTCAAGGATGGCGCGGCGGATGCTGTTGTCAGCGCCGGGCATTCCGGCGCTACGGTGGCTTGCGGCATGTTCATCATGGGGCGTTTGCCCGGGGTGGAGCGCCCTGCTCTTGCAACCTTGCTGCCCACGGAAAAAAGTCCAGTGGTCGTGCTTGATGTGGGAGCAAATGTGGATTGCCGCCCCTATCATCTGTTCCAGTTCGGCCTCATGGGCGATGCTTTTGCCCGTGACCTGCTGGGCTATGCCTCCCCGCGTGTGAGCATCCTCAGCATTGGCGAAGAAGAGGGTAAGGGCAACAGTCAGGTCAAGGAAGCCTACGACCTGCTTAAAATGGCCCAAAACCTCAACTTTGCGGGCAATGCCGAAGGGCGCGACATCTTTATCGGTAATATCGACGTGGTTGTCTGCGATGGTTTTGTCGGTAACGTGGTCGTTAAGATGAGCGAGGGGCTGGCTACCTCTCTGGTGCGCATGCTCAAGAAGGTGTTTACGTCCGGCGTGTTGCCCGCCATTGGCGGCATGCTGGCCAAAGGCGCTTTCAAGCGCTTTGCCCGCACCATTGACTATGCAGAATACGGCGGCGCTCCCCTGCTGGGCCTTCAGGGCCTGGCCATTGTCTGCCACGGGCGCTCCAGCGCCAAGGCCATGACAAACGCCATCAAGATGAGCGGGACCTTTGTGCGCAAGGGAACCAACAGTCGCCTCGGTGAAACCATTCTTGCCAACGAGGAACTCACACGTTTCTCCCGCGCTATATAACCATACGGTATTTCTATGAATCCACTTTGTCATCTGCTCGCCTTGAGCGCCTATGTGCCGGATACGGTGCTGACCAATAGCGATCTCGCCAAGGTGGTGGACACCAATGACGAATGGATTGTTTCCCGCACCGGCATCAAACAGCGCCACAGGCTGGACGATGCGGAAAACGCCTCGGATCTCGGCCTCAAGGCCGCCCGCAAGGCGCTTGTGGAAGCCGGGATAGACGCAGGGGAACTCACCCACATAGTTGGCGCAACCTGCACCCCTGACGTGCTCTCTCCCTCCGTGGCCTGCATCATTGCCGGGCAGCTTGGCGCGGGCAAGGTCATGGCCTTTGACATCAGCGCGGCCTGCTCGGGCTTTCTGTACGGGCTTTCCATCTGCCGCGCCCTGCTGGCGCAGGATCCTGACGCCAAAATTCTTTTTGTCTGCACCGAGGCGCTTACCCGCCGCGTAAACTGGGCAGACCGTTCCACGTGCGTGCTTTTTGGCGATGCGGCCACGGCCTGCATTGTGAGCAGCGCTTCCAACAATGCCATGTCTTGCGTTGAAGACGTGGTTTGCCACAGCGACGGAGTGCAGCGCGACCTTATCGTGGTCGGCGGCGGCACCCGCTGCCAGTACGGCCTTGGCGAACCTGTCGGTGAAGACTTTTTCATCACCATGCAGGGCCGCGAAACGTACAAGCATGCAGTGCGCAACATGGTGCACGTGTGCGAGGAAGTGCTTGCGCGCAACGGCCTTTCTGGCGCAGATGTGGACCTGCTGGTGCCGCATCAGGCAAACATGCGCATCATTGAAGCCGTGGGCAGCCGCCTTGAATTGACGGGCGATCGCGTGTTCACCAATGTGGAAAAATACGGCAACACATCTTCCGCCTCCATTCCCCTGGCACTGAGCGAAGCTCGTGCCCAAGGCCGCATTCGCCCCGGCAGCCGAGTTCTTATGACGGCTTTTGGCGCAGGCCTTACCTGGGGCGCCGCATTGTTACGCTTTTGAGGCAATGCGCCTGCGGGATTGCCCCGCAGCACAGCGCCATGTATACTGAATTTCAGTCAGGCCAGGCCGTAAGCCGGGCAGCGCCGCTGCCAAAATAACGCAAAAAGGCGATCCCCGGGATACGGTCTCCTTTTTTACAGGACTCAGACAAAGGCGATATAAGCATGAGCACAGCGCAATCCTCCCCTGCAGCCGGACTGCCGACAGCCCTGGTTACCGGCGGTTCGCGCGGCATTGGCCGGGCCATTGCCCAAACCCTTGCCCGTGACGGCTTTCAGGTATTTCTCACCTACGTCAGCAAACCCGAAGAAGCGGAAAAAGTCGCAGCCGATATCTGCGCCGCTGGCGGCAAGGCCAAGGCCTTTGCCCTTGATGTCAGCAACAGCGAATCCGTGGCCGACTTTTTCGCTACCCAGATCAAGGACAAGGTTGATCTTGCGGTGCTGGTCAACAATGCCGGCATCACCAAGGACTGCGTTCTTATACGCATGAAGGACGAAGACTTCGACCGCGTTATCGCCGTCAACCTTCGCGGCGCGTTCGTCTGCACGCGAGAAGCCGCAAAAATCATGAGCAAGGCCCGCAAGGGCCGCATTGTTAATATTTCTTCCGTGGTGGGGCAGATGGGCAACGCGGGGCAGGCCAACTACGCTTCGGCCAAAGCCGCCCTGCTGGGGCTTACCAAGTCCTGCGCCAAAGAACTGGCCGCCCGCCAGATTACGGTTAACGCCGTAACTCCGGGTTTTATCGAAACGGACATGACCGCGACACTCAATGCCGACGTGCGGGCGAGCTACACAGACAGCATCCCGCTCAGACGTATGGGCAGCGCCGAAGATGTGGCAGAGGCCGTGGCTTTTCTTGCTTCGGACAAGGCGGCCTACATCACCGGGCAGGTGCTGGGAGTGAACGGCGGCATGTACTGCTAGGCATTTACTACGGAAGACACCCGGCCAGGGCCGGGGTTAAGCAGACCACTAATTTATCTGGAGGATACCATGTCTGACGTTACTGAAAAAGTTACAAAAATCATCATTGACCAGCTCGGCGTGACCGCTGAAGAAGTGAAGCCCGCTGCTTCCTTTGTGGAAGACCTCGGCGCCGACTCCCTTGACCTGACCGAACTGATCATGGCTATGGAAGAAGAATTCGACATCGAAATCGCCGACGACGACGCCCAGAAGATCCTGAAAGTTCAGGATGCCATCAGCTACATCGAAAACAAGCAGTAATAGCGCTTGTTATAGTATATGCAGCGCGGGGGGGTCTGCCCCCCGCCTCAAAGGAGCATGCATGACCCGTCCCCGCGTAGTAATCACCGGCATAGGCGGCGTTACGCCCCTCGCCAATGATATTGAGAGCACCTGGAAAAAACTGCTCGCAGGCGAGTCGGGCATCGCGCCCATCACGCTTTTTGACGCCTCCGCCTACGATTCCCGCATTGCCGGTGAAGTGAA
>NZ_DASQOG010000026.1:0-11392 GCF_035644575.1 Desulfovibrio sp.
AAAATTTCAGCCAGCATGCCATGCACTTACGGGAATGTGCCGTATTTGCTCCGCCGCAGCGCCAACAAGGCGCGCGAAGGCGGCAGCATGCTAATCCGCTTTTTGGAGAGTACGTTTTTTTTGAAAATATGCAAGCGGGCAAGGGGCGGGCGGGAAAATGAGCGCGGCGTGAACGGCATCCTGCCATTCTAACATGCAGCGGAGGCAGAAGAAAAACTGCGGGGGAGGGCGTGGGCAAGGGCCGCGTCTGCCGGATCACATCATTGCAATGCGCTCCGGCAGATGCGGCAGGCAAAAATCAGTCTTCAAGCATCTTGAGTTCGGCGGAGAGCTGGCCCGAATTGGAGCGCAGCAGCACGTAGCCGCCTTGCGCCAGCATGCCGGGGTTGACCACAAGGGTGCGGCCTACGCGGTCCATGGCGCGCGATTCGTGGATATGCCCGCACAGGCAGATGTCCGGCTGGGCTTCTTCAAGAAATTCGCGCACGGCTGTGGAACCCACATGAATGCCGCCGGGGATCATGTCGCAAGCGGTGTCCTTGGGCGGATTGTGCGAAACAAGCACGCTGTGCGGATAGTGGCGGGCCTTTTGCCAGCAGGTTTCAAGCCACGCGGAAAATGCGGATTCCGGAAATTCGCTCGGCGTGCCAAAGGGCGTAAATGTGGAGGCTCCAACGCCAAAAATGGCGGTTTCGGGCGTAAGCTCGCGGGTGACGGCGTGGAGGTTCCAGCCTTTTTCGCTCAGCCACAGGTCAACTTCAGGCCTGTCCATGTTGCCGATCTGGGCCAGCACGGGGATGTCGTGGACGCACAGGGCGTTCATGACCTGCTCTGCCTGCTTGACGCCGCCGGTGATGGTCAGGTCGCCGGTAACGATAATGCCGTCAGCCTGGGAGAGTTCCGGTATCTGGGCAAAACGTTCAGGTTCGTCGTGGATGTCGCCCACGGCGATCCAGAGAAAATCCTGAGAGTCGGCGCTTGGCATGGTGTTGCTTCCTTTGTTACAGTGGCGCAGGTGTTGAGAATGCCACACATTGCACCACAAGGAAAGAGCCGCTTGCCCTCCGATACCACGCCCTCCGCGCCTGTGCCGCCCACTCAACCAGCGCATCAGCCAGATGCTCCGCCAAAAAATCCGGCGGACAATCTTTCTGGCGAGCTGACCGAGGCTATGGCTCAGGCCAGAAACGATGTGCGCAAAGCCATGCGCCGCCTGCGGGCGGAGCAGTCGCTCCAGTTTGCCGAAATCCGCAGCGAGGCTGCACAGAACAGGCTGATGGAATCCCCCTTGTGGAAGAATGCCCGCTCCGTGGCCCTCTATGTGGGGGTTAGGGGCGAGCTTGGCACGCAAGCCCTGCTGCGCGCGGCATGGCAGGCCGGTATGCTCGTGTGGCTGCCGCGTGTGCGGCGCAGCGAACCGGGTTTTATGGACTTTGTGGCGTGCAGCGGCCCGGATCAATTGCGGCCCGGCCCCTTAGGTCTGCTTGAACCGCACGATTCCCTGCCCGGTTTCGGGCCGGAAGCGGCGGGCGGCAGCGGGTCAGCGGCAGCACACCCCCTTGCCCCCGACCTTGCGCTTCTGCCCGGCGTGGCCTTTGATCTTGCTGGCGGGCGGCTAGGCTATGGCGGCGGCTATTACGACCGCTTTCTGGAAAAAGGATTCACCTGCCCCCGCGTGGGCCTGTGTTTTGAATTCCAGCTTGTGGAATCCCTGCCCCTGGCCCCATGGGACCAGCGGGTCAACTATATATGTACTGAAGAGCGTATGCTGTGTCTGTAAGCTATATCCCCTTTGTTTTTCCCGGTGTTCCACAGGTGCGGTGCGCCTTTCAGACCCGCGCCGGAGGCGTGAGCCTGGGCGAGTTTGGCGGCGGCAACATTGCTTTTACCGTGCAGGATAAGCCCGAACACGTCATTGCCAACCGGCGCAGCATGCTGGAAGATCTGCGCCCGCAGGGCATGACCGCCTGGGCCGAGTTGATGCAGGTGCATGGCGACGGTTTTGTTTTCGAGCCGGAGGCCGTGGCCTGCGAAACTCCCGTTACGGCGGAAGGCGACGGCATGGCCACAGCGCGTCCCGGCCTTGGCCTGCTCATTAAGACGGCAGACTGCCAGCCCATCCTCATTGCCCACAAAAGCGGCGCGTACATCGCCGCCATGCATGCGGGCTGGCGCGGCAACCGCTGCGATTTCCCCATCACTGGCATGGCCCGCTTCTGCGAGCGTTACGGCCTTGACCCGCGCGATCTGCTGGCCGTGCGCGGGCCCAGTCTCGGGCCGGGTAAGGCGGAGTTTGTCAATTTTGACAAGGAATGGGGCGCTCCCTACCTGCCCTGGTTTGACGCCGGCAGCAAAACCATGGATTTGTGGGGCCTCACGCGGCACCAGCTGGAGCAGGCGGGGCTTTTGCCGCGCAACATCTACGGGCTGGACATCTGCACCGCCAGCAACAACGAGCAGTTTTTCTCCTACCGCTGCGCCAGACGCTCGGGCCGTCAGGCCAGCCTTGTGTGGATAGCAGCCTGAGCCATTGACAGGCCGCAAGGCCGCGCCTAGAGTGTTGGCGGCATTGGTAGCCGGGCAGACCGGCTTGAAAAGGGAATCCCGTGAAAAACGGGAGCGGACCCGCCGCCGTAAGGTTCTTAACCTTGCTCCATATTGCGCCACTGGAAACGGGAAGGCCGGAGCAGGGGAACCAAGCCGGAAGACCTGCCATGCCCCAAGGTGCGTAGTCATGGAATGACGGCACCACGGTGTGGCATTGGCCGCCCCACGGCAACGGGTTTTTGCCGGCAGGACAGAGGAAATACGGGCCTCTTCCACCACGAGTGGAAGAGGCTTTTTTTATGCCCGCGCGACGCAGGCCGCCACTGGGCAAGGGTCTGACCCCTGAGGTCAGCCAACGCTTTGGCCCGCGTTTGCCCCCGCAGGCTACGGCCAGAGGGCTGGCATGACCAGAACGACCGAATCTTCTCCTTCCTCCTCCCCGCAATCCCGCAGGCTGTGGCCGGTTTTTACCGGTCTTGTGGTCGTGTGGCTTGTTTCGCTGCCGCTGGCCTGTTTGCCGGGGCCTGTGCCTTTGAGCGCGCAGAGCGTGTTTCGCGCTTTGGCGGCATTGGCAGGCTTTGCACCCGCGCCTGATAATCCGGCCCTGACCGGGGTTGTGGTGAGCATCCGGCTTGCCCGGGTGTGTCTGGCCGCCCTGTGCGGCGGCGCTCTGGCTATGGCTGGGGCGGCGTTGCAGGGCGTGTTGCGCAATCCGCTGGCGGATCCCTTTACTCTGGGCATTTCCGCCGGGGCAGCCTGCGGGGCCAGTATGGCTATAGCCCTTGGCGGGCCGCTGGTGGTCATGCTGGGGAATATTCCGTGGCTGGGCAATGTGCCGGGGCTGGCTGGTTTCAGTCATGCCGGGCTGGTGGCCCCTGCGGCTTTGATCGGCGCGCTGGCAGCCCTTGGCTGCGCACTGTGGCTGGGGCGCGGCGACGGCGCGTTCAGCCGGGAGAGCGTTATTCTTGCGGGCATTGCCGTGGCTGCATTTTTAGGGGCGTTGGTGGCCCTTGTGAAGGCCCTCAACGAGGAATCCGTAACCAGCATCGTGTTCTGGATCATGGGTTCCTTTCAGGGCCGGGGCTGGAGCAGTCTGCCCCTCTTGCTGGCAACCCTTGTTCCGGGATTGCTGGCAACGGCCTTTGGCTGGCGCGCCTTGGACGTGCTCGCCCTGGGTGATGAGCAGGCCGCCCAGACAGGCCTTGATGTGGGCCGCGCCCGCCTGTGGCTGTTGGCCGGGGCAAGTTGCATGACCGCTGGCTGCGTGGCTGTGGCCGGGGTGATCGGATTTGTGGGGCTGGTGGTGCCCCATGTGCTGCGCCTGCTGCTGGGCTGGGGGCACGGCCCCTTGCTGACGGCGGCCTTTTTGGGCGGTGGGGTGCTCTTGGTCTGGGCGGATGTGCTGGCCCGCTGCGTGCTTTCTGGTGGTCAGGAACTGCCGGTGGGTGTGGTCACTGCCTTGCTTGGCGGGCCGTTTTTCGCCCTGCTGGTGCGGAGGCGCTGATGCTGTGGCCTGACCATGCAGATATGCGCCATGAGGGGGGCACCGCACCGCCTGTGCTGCGCATTGCCGGGGTGCGCGCCGGATACGGCGGGCAGAGTGTGCTGCGCGATGCTGCCTTTACCCTGCACGCCGGGGAATGTGCTGCCCTGCTTGGCCCCAATGGCAGCGGCAAAACAACGCTGCTGCGCACCCTTTCGGGTGTGCTGACGCTGCAGGCTGGCACCATTGAGATTCAGGGCCGTCCGCTGGCAACATTGAAGCCGCGCGAGCGCGCCCGCATGGTGGCGGTGGTGCCGCAGCGCGGGCAGTTGCCGCAGGGCCTTACCGCACGGCAGATGGTGCTGCTCGGGCGTTTTGCCCACCTTTCGTGGCTTGGAGCCTATGGGCGGGAAGACTACGCGGCGGCAGACCGGGCGCTTGAAGAAACCGGGGCCGCGCCGCTGGCGCACCGCAGGCTCACAGAACTTTCGGGCGGCGAGCTGCAAAGGGTTTTGCTTGCCCGTGCCCTTGCGCAGGAGAGTCCGCTCCTGCTGCTGGACGAACTGGCCGCAGGGCTGGACTGGGCGCGAATGGTTGATCTGTTCGACCTGCTTGAACGCCGCCGCGCCGCTGGAGCCTGTGTGCTCATGGCAGTGCACGACTGCAATCTGGCGGCCCTCTATGCCACGCGCCTCATGGGGCTGCGGGACGGAAACCTGGTTTTTGACGGGCCGGTAGCAAAGGTTTTTACCGAGGAGAATCTTGGTGCGCTCTACAACATACCCATCTGCGTATTGCCCCACCCCCGGTGGGGACTGCCTCAGGCCCTGCTTGCCAGTGCAACAGGCCCGTGGAGCGGGAAAAAAGCTGCTGCCCCGGCTGATGATGCTGAGTCTGGCCCTGTGTCTGATGCTCAGTCAGGCTCTGCTTCCGTCAGAAGCGCAGGCGGCTCACTCTGAAAACAGCGAACGCCGTGATCCCGCCCCCATTGTCATCACGGACGACACGGGCGCAACAGTTACCTTTGCCCAACCCGTCAAGAGGGTGATCGCGCTGTACGGAGCTTTTAACGAAATTTTTCTGGCCTTGGGCGCTGGCGATCTTTTGGTGGCGCGTACTGCTGCGGACGGTAATCTGCCGGAACTTGCGGCCCTGCCAGCCATAGGTACGCATATGCGCCCCAATGCCGAGCTTGTGCTGGCGCAGCAGCCTGATGTGGTCTTGCAGCTTGAAGGCCGCAGCGAAGCCCAGACCCAGACCGAGAATCTGCGTTCTTTGGGCCTTAAGGTGCTGACGTTCGAGGTAAATTCCTTTGAGCGGCTGTTTGAGGTTACGGAAACTCTGGGGCGGCTTGCCGGGCGAGAGGCCAAAGCCAAAACTCTCGTAACCGGCTGGAAGAGCCGCGTGCAGGCATTGCGCAGCCGCAATGCGGGCAAGCCCGTGTCGCGCGTTTTTTACGAGGTGCGTTATCCCAATCTGCTGGCTGCCGGTCGCGGCGGCATCACCAGCGAGATACTGTCCCTTGCCGGGGGCGAAAATGTGGTGAGCGACAGCAAAAAACTTGTGCGTTACAGCGAGGAAGCCCTGATTGCGGCAGACCCGGATGCGTACATTATCCAGAAAGGCCCCATGAATCCTGAGCCAACGCCTCTGGCCGGGCGTGATCACTACAGGGATTTGCGCGCCCAGCGCGCCGGGCGCGTGCTCGTGGTGGACGAAGAGCGTTTTGCCCGCCCCGGCCCCCGCGCCCTGGATGCGGCGGAAGAGCTGGACAGCTGGCTGCACCGCTGATCCCTTGATTATTTCAGAGCATTGTAAAGAGAGCAGATAATGAACGGAATTCTCTACGGCGTGGGCGTCGGCCCCGGCGCGCCCGATCTTTTGACCCTGCGGGCAGTCAGGGTACTGGGCGAGGTGGATGTTATCCTTGCGGCAGCCTCGCCCCGCAATGACTTTTCAGCGGCGCTGGACACGGCACGACCGCATCTGCGGGCCGATGTGCGCGTGCTGCGGCTGGAATTTCCCATGACGCGCGACCGAGCCGTGCTGCGCGAAGCGTGGCGCGTAGCGGCCCAAACAACCAGAGATGTGTTGGAAAGCGGGCAGAGCGCGGCCTTTCTGACCATCGGTGATCCGCTGGTATACAGCACGTTTGGCTATCTCATGCGTACCCTTGGCGAATGCGCGCCGCATCTGGGGGTGGAGGTCATTCCCGGTATCACGTCCTTTCAGGCGGCAGCTGCCCGCACCCGCACAATTTTGTGCGAAAACGGCGAGACCTTGCGCATCATACCGGGCATCAACACTCGGGAGAGTCTGGAAGATTCATTGCAACAGAGCGATACGGCTGTGATTCTCAAGGCCTATCGCAACCTGCCCGCCATTGCGGAAGCCTTGGGCGCTACCAACAGGCTGGAGTCGTGCGTGCTGGCGAGCCATGTGGAGCAGCCAGCGGAGAAGGTCTGTCAGGGGCTTGGCGGGGCTTGTGCTGCGGGTGAAACACCGCCCTATATGTCGCTGATTCTGAGCCGCAAGCCGCAGGTGTAGCCCTGCGGCACTGTGAAAGGCTGGGAAGGGTAAGAAAGGCGGGAAGAGTTGGGTGGGGGTGGGTGAGCCTGTCGAGCGTATTTACGCAAACCCGACTTTTTTGGCCTGACTGCGTTAAAGTCCTGTTTTTGATGCTCACGTACTTGAGTACGCTGCGCTCGAAAGCAGGACTTTTCCTTGTCAGCCCAGAAAAATGCGTATTTTGCAAATTCGCCCAACACCAGCCATCGCCTCCGCGCTGCTCCGGCGAGTTTAAGGAAGGCAATTCCACGACCAGCTTTTGATGAAGGGCAGCTCTTTCTTACTTGCAATTCATCCTGCTAGTTATGACCGAATGAAAATTGCCATTTACGTGCATAACTTATCTATATCGCATAGTTTTTTGTTTGCTACCATGATTAGTCCGAGCTTGGTTGTGACTGAAAACTCAGAATCCGCAGGGAAAGAGTACAAAGCCATTCCCTAAACGAGTAACTTAGCCAGTGGTACTTGGCTGAAGCGGATATTGGTCGAAGCGAAAGCCCCCTCTGGCACTTACGCGGCGCGGCGGGAGATCACCTGAGCGAGCGTAGCGAGTGAGGGAAGCTCCCGCAGCTATAGCCGCGTTGCCCTCGCCACGCTAAGGAAGCTGAAAACCTTTCTTAGGGGGTGCTTCGGGGGGGATGCAAGGGGGGCCGAGAAGGGGGTGTAGCCCCATAACCGGCCCCGCCTTGCTGCGCGCCGCACAGGCGTCCCCAACTCCGCCGGAGGGCGGAACCCCGTGCCCGAAGGGCGAAGAAAGACAAAATTAGTGCCTCCCGGGCGAGGCTGGGCCGCGCAGGCGTCCCAACTTCGCCGGACGGCGGAATCTCGTGCCCGAAGGGCGAAGAAAGACAAACGTAGTGCCTCCCGGGCGAGGCTGGGCCGCGCAGGCGTCCCAACTTCGCCGGACGGCGGAATCTAACGCTTGACCGGCATAAACAAGTCAAAGGGCATACTCGGATTCCAGTCCGCAGGGTACAGCTCAAAGCAGGGTGCCTGCTCGTTCAGTTTCCATTCCTGCTGCCCGCCGAGCCAGGTCTGGTACATGAACATGTATCCCGCACCGATGCTTTCCAGATTCGGCACAGTGCAGCGGGCGTAAGAGCCGGACGGAATGCTGGTTGTTTCGATGCCTGATGGAACCTGCCCTTCGGCCTCAACGGCGGCCCAGTAATCAAAATCCTGGGCATTGAGCATGATGGAGACGCCGTAGCTTTCCTTGCCATGAATTTTTGGCATTTGCGGGCAGAAGTTCTGCCACAGGGCAGGGCAGTCTTCCTTGGCTTTTGCCATGCTGGTACGCACCTTGATGCCCATAAGCTGCTTGGTCGGAAAATCCACGACGCTTATTTCAAATCCGTTCATAGGTACTCCTTGCGGGGATATACTGTGTGCGGTCAGCATGTTCCTGCTGGAGAAAATTCGCTCGACTTTTTTTGCGCTTCTGCCCACCGTGGCTCTCGGCGGCAAGAATCGAGATGGGAGAACTGAATGGAAACACTTACCTACCAACAGCGTATAGGCCTTGTGCTGCGCCATATTGAGCAGCACCTTGATGACAGGCCAAACCTGGAGGAACTGGCGCGCATAGCCTGTTTTTCACCCTATCACTTTCACCGGATATTTTCATCCATGGTGGGCGAGAGCGTTGCGGCATACGTGCGCCGTCTACTGTTGGAACGCGCCGCCATGCAACTTGGGCATTCTCCTAAATCTGTCACCCAGATAGCCTTTTGCGCGGGCTACGATAGCGTGGACGCCTTTACGCGGGCTTTTCGGGCGCATATGGGAATGCTGCCGTCTGAATATCGGCGCAGGAAGGGACATCTGGAGGTTGCCCGCAGACGCGATCTGACGCGTCCCCTGTTTTATCATGAAATGACCGATCTCCCGGCCATGGAAGTGCGTGTCGAAAAGTTTGCGCCGCGCTTGGTGGCTGCCGTGCGGCACACAGGGCCGTATGACGAGAGCTTTCCTGCATGGGAAAAACTGTGCGGTGCGCTGGGGGCCAACGCCCTGCTGTCTGACGCATCGGTGGCTTACGGCGTGAGCTACGATAACCCGGACATCACCGCGCCTCAAAAGTGCCGCATGGATGCCTGCGTCAGCCTGCCGCCAGAATTGCTGGAAACTAGTGCCGAACTGTGCCCCCTGCTACAGAATGAGGATATTTTTTTGCGGCATATTGGCGGGGAACAGGAGTATGCCGCGCTTCGCATCAGGGGGCCGTACTCCCTGTTGCATCCGGCCTACAGGTCGCTGTTTGGTATGTGGTTTCCGCAGAGTGGACGCGAACCGTATAATGATCCTGGTTTTGAAATCTACTGGAATTCACCGCAAACAACCCCTCCTGCAGACCTGCTGACGGAAATATGCATTCCCCTCAGGCCGGTTAATAAATGCTGATTTGCCAAGCGGCCTGCACATACGCTCCTGGACACAATGACAGTCATTTGGTTGGGCAGCTAAACAAAGGATTGTAGCGTGTTATATGAAAAATATTTTTAATTACTTTTGCTGATAACCTAAAATGTTTAAAGACTATGCCGATAAAGAAAGTAGTATGCTAATAGTATAACATCCCCCTCCCCTGGAGAATCGATCATGAGCCTTTTAAAAAATACGCAACTGCAAACAAAGCTCATCGTGAGTTTTGTTTTGTCCTCGCTGATGACCTTGGGCGTAGGTGTTTTTGCCGTTTTTGAGCTGGAAAAGGTCAATGACGCGGACACTATCCTTTATGAGCGGGCCACTGTCCCCATGGCGGATCTGCTGAAGCTGTCCGTGGGTTTTCAGCGCATTCGCGTCAACATGGAAGGTATAGTTGGAGCAACGTCTGATGCGGAGATCAGTAAGCGCACTGCCCAGATTGAAGCGCTGCGCAAAGAAATAGACGAAAGCTCAAAAGCTGTGGAAAAGACTCTCATTTCTGCTAAGGCAAAGCAGATTATTGAAGAATACAAGGTGCATCGTGCTGCCTTCAGAGGCATGACGGACAAGGTCCTCAAATTGAAGCAGGCTGGTGACTCCGCCGGAGCAGAAGCCTATCTTGATGGTGAAGGAAACAAGCTGGCCGACCAGTATCAGGATGCCATCAACCGCCTTGTGGAATCCAAGGAAGAGCAGGGCCATCTGCTGGCCCAGTCCAATGATGATCTGGCTGATTTTTCCAAAAAAATGATTTTTGCGGCCATTGCCATTGGTTTCATTTTGTCTGTGGGGCAAGGCATATTGCTCACGCGCGAAGTCATGAGGCAGCTTGGTGAAGATCCAGGCTATCTTGCAGAAGTTGCGGGCAAGATTGCTGACGGCGATCTGGACGTGACCTTCCGTCAGCAAAAGAAGCCCGGCGGCGTTTATCATGTTTTGCAGAACATGGTGGGAACCATGAAGGACAAGATCGCCGAGGCGGAGCAGAAAAGCGCCGAAGCTTCTGAGCAGGCCCACCATGCCGAGATAGCCACGCAAGAAGCTCAGGCTGCCAAGGTGCAGGCCGAGCGCGCCAAGGCCGAGGGTATGTTGCAGGCCGCGCACCAGCTTGAAAGCGTTGTCGAGGTTGTATCAACTGCCACAGAGCAGCTTTCTGCGTTGATTACGCAATCGAGCCGGGGGGCTGAGGAGCAGTCTCGGCGTGTTTCGGTTACGTCTTCTGCCATGGATGAAATGAACGCCACCGTGGGCGAAGTTGCGGAAAATGCCGCCAAGGCTTCTGATACCTCCGATACCGCGCGCGCCAAGGCGCAGGAAGGCGCGCAGCTGGTTCGCAATGTGGTGAGCGATATCACTGCGGTGCAAAAGCAGTCGCTTGAAGTCAAGGCCGATATGGCCACGCTCGGCAAACAGGCCGATGGCATTGGGCAGATCATGAGCGTTATTTCCGATATCGCAGATCAGACCAACCTGTTGGCCCTGAATGCCGCCATTGAGGCGGCCCGCGCTGGCGATGCCGGGCGCGGCTTTGCCGTGGTGGCCGATGAAGTGCGCAAACTGGCGGAAAAGACCATGACAGCCACGCAGGAAGTGGGCGGCGTTATCCGTGGTATTCAGGAAGGAACCCGCAAAAGCATTGACGGCGTGGACAAGTCTGTTGCCACCATTGAGAGCGCCACTCACCGGGCTTCGCTTTCTGGCGAGGCGCTTACACAGATTGTCAGCCTTGTGGAACAGGCAAGCGATCAGGTGCGCTCCATAGCCGCAGCCAGCGAGCAGCAGTCGGCATCCAGCGAAGAAATCAGCCGCTCCGTGGAGCAGGTGGCAACGATTTCGGCAGAAACCGCGCAAGCCATGGGAAGAGCCAATCAGGCCATGAGCGAGATGGCCCAGCAGGCCCAGGTGTTGCGGCGGCTTATTCAGGAGATGAAAGCTGGCTAACGGAACGCCGTATCCAGATTTGAGAGCAGAAAAGGGAAGAAAGTAAAGAGCGTCTGTAGGCGGCAGTGGTCGCAAGATGCCCGTTTGCTGATTACCAGCCAGTTTGGCAGCTTTGGGCAAGGGGAGGATCGGGAAAGATCCTCCCCTTGCGGATTTTTATGATTTGTTTGCGCTTGCTGCTGCATGCTGTCTGGCAGGTTGCTGCGTGTGCCTGCCAGATATTTTTTAAGTATTGCAGTAACGTTGCGGCCTGATCACGTTCTTGCGCAAGTTGCCGCCGCACGGTTTACGCGCATTGCGCCTTGCTGGCGGTTGGGTTATGATTTTGCGCATCGAAAGTTTGCCTGGGGCGCAATCCTGCGCGAGGCGAGCTTTTGCGGCCATGTCTCGGAGGCTTCAACGTGCGGCGTTTTTATCAGGAAA
>NZ_DASQOG010000027.1:0-4365 GCF_035644575.1 Desulfovibrio sp.
GCGGACATGACAGTCTCTCCTTCCGGTATTGTTCGGGTATGCGGTTCAGTGCGACCGCTTTGTTCTCTTTAGCACAAAGTCCTGTCCATGCCAAGGTCTTCGCACAAAAAAACCCGAAACAGATTAGTGGACACTCTACCCCACAAAACACATCTGCTTGAAAATAAACAATATTTTTAACTTAGTGATTTTTTTATTTTTTCGTCGCCTTGGGATGGGCCTTGTCGTAGGCTTCCATCAAATGCTCAAGGCTTACCTGCGTATAGCGCTGGGTGGTGGTCAATCTGCGGTGTCCCAGCAGCTCCTGCACGCTGCGCAGGTCGGCCCCTGCCGAGAGCAGGTGCGTGGCAAACGAATGGCGCAGGCTGTGCGGCGACACTGTAAAATCCAGCCCGGCCCGGCGGCACAGGCGCTCCACAATGCGCGCGGCCTCCCTGCGGTTCAGGCGCGAACCGCGTGAACCCACAAACAGGGCCTGTTCTTCGGGCAGGGCCAGGAGCGGGCGTTCGTCAAGCCAGGCCTTGAGGCTCTCGCACGATGTGTCGGAAAGCGGCGCAAGCCGTTCACGCGAGCCTTTGCCCATAACGCGCAATACGCGCGATGAAAGCTGCACATCATCAATATTGAGGCCAAGAGCCTCTGAAATGCGCAGGCCAGAACCATAGAGCAGTTCCGCCAGAGCAAGGTCGCGGCACAGCAGGCGCGCGGATTCGGCGCTCTCTGCCCCTGCCTGGCCATGCTCCGCATCCAGCAAGGCAAAGGTTTCGTCCACATTCAGGGCGCGGGGGTGGCGTTTTTCCTGCCGGGGATTGCGCACCTGCGCGGCCACATTTTCTGTTACCACACCATTGCGCTGTTGAAAACGGAAGAATGAACGCACAGCCGCCAGTTTTCTGGCCATGGAGCTTTTGGCCTCGCCCTGACGGAACAGCCAGGCAAGATAGGCCTGCACGTGCCGGCGGGTGACGGTTTCGGGCCTTCCGAGGTCAGCATCCTGCCCGCGCAGAAATTCGATGAGTTGCGCAAGGTCGCTGCCGTAGGCTTTGAGCGTGGCGGGCGAAGCGCCCTTCTGCACTTCCATCCAGGCCAGAAAGGCATCGACAAAAAGCTTTGCCCTATCGGGGCCGGGTTTGCGCTGCCCGCCAGCGGCCTGTTCCTGCGTGTTTGCAGAGGCTGCCTCGGTCAACGAGCCTTGCGTTTGCTTGCCCGCAGTTTTTTTGCGCGCTGTCGTTTTGGCACTGGCAGCACCGTTCCCTGCCTTTGGGCTGGAGGTCGCGCCGATCGGGCCTTTTTGCCCGCCCTGCCCTCTGCTCATGCCGTCACCTCATAGCGCGCGCCGGGCAGACGCCGCACCTTGCCCAGCATCTCAAGCCCCACAAGCGCGGCATTTGCCGCCGCAGAGCTCAGCCCTGCGGCATCAGCCAGAACATCTGCATGGGTGGGGCCGTGCTGACGCAGGTACTCAAGCAGACCAGCGTTGCCATCGGCGGCAGCGGCGTTTTCCGCAGCGGCGCGCTCGCCCTCGTTGAGGGGCTGCACTGTGCCTGCCTCGCTGCTGGCATCATCTATAATGGTTCCATTTTCGCTGGCGCGCTCCCCGTTTGGAGCATCCAGCCCATGGGTCTTGGCCCTGCCGGGCTTACCAGCCGCAACACCCCGGCTTGCGGCACTGGATTCTGATACTTTGGGTGATTCCGGCGCGGGCGCATCCTCCAGCAGACCTTCTTCTTCACCAGGCACATCGACCTCGCTGATGCCAAAGGGCCGCAACTGCTCTGCAAGATCGCGCAACACGTCCTCGGCGCTGAATACGGCATGCGCGCCCTGACGCACCAAATCCTGACAGCCAAGGCAATGGGCATCCAGCGCAGGCCCCGGCACGGCGTACACTTCGCGGTTTTGCTCAAGCGCCAGCCGCGCCGTGATAAGGCTGCCCGAACGCTGGGCGGCCTCCACCACCAGCACGCCCAGCGAAAGCCCGCTGATGATGCGGTTGCGGATGGGGAAATTGCCCGCATGCGGCAGCGTACCGGGCGCGAATTCAGAGATCAGCAGGCCCCGGCGCTCCATTTCATCAAAAACAGTCATGTTGCCAACGGGATAGAGCATATCAATGCCTGTTCCCAACACGCCGATGCTGCGCCCAATGCGCGCAAGGGCGGCCTCATGGGCAACCCTGTCTATGCCCAGCGCCATGCCGGAAACAATGGCAATGCCGCAGGCCGAAAGGCAGCGCGCCATGTATTCGGCCACAGACCTGCCATGTTTGGTGGCCTTGCGCGAGCCAACCACGGCAAAACCCGGTGATTGCAGCAGGGAAAGATCGCCCCGGCAATAGAGCAGCAGGGGCGCATCAATAACCGGGCGCAGCAGCACAGGATATTCAGGGTCTGTCCACAGAACTATGGATGCGGCAAGATCGCGGGCGCGGTCCCATTCTTCCCTGGCAGTGACACGCCACGAACCCGTAGCAAGTTCGGCGGCCTGCCCCTTGTTGACGCCCGCCTCATGCCAGAGTTCACGCGCCTGCACGGCGGCGTAGGCCGAGCCAAAGTGCCGCGCAAGGCGTGCGGCAGAACGCGCGCCCAGCCCACGGCAGTGCCGCAGGGCAAGGCTGGCCCAGTATTCCTTGCGGGCGGCCTCGTCCATGACTGCCAGAGTTTTACACGGCTGGCTCATGCCGCCACCGCTGTGTGGCCCAGCGCCGCTGCAAAGCCCATTCTATCGGGCCAGACCGCGCGACCGGGCAAGCCCCGCCGCTTCTGAGTTGGGAAACTGCGACAGCAGCTTTTTATACGCCTGCGCGGCTCCTTCCTTGTCGCCCATGCGGCTCAGGGTCATACCTGTTTTCAGCAGGGCATCGGCATTCTTGTGATGGCGAGGCCACTGGCTGTTGACCTTTTCAAACTGGGCCAGCGCGTCCTTGTACTTGCCCTGTGCGTAGTATCCCTCGCCAATCCAGTATTCCGCATTGGCGGCAAAGCGGCCCTGGGGATATTCCTGCAAAAAAGTCTGAAAACGGCCAATACTGTCTGCGGCCCGGCCAGACATGGCAGGCTGCAAGGCTGCCTTGTATGCGGCCTCCTCACCCTTGCCGCTCTTGGGCAAGGCTGCGGACGGTTGCGCCGGAGCTTGCGGCTGGGCTTGCGCCGTAACAGCAGGCGTAGCGGCAGCGCTTGCCGCCGAAGCTGGAGCCGAAGCAGATGCAGGGGCAGCAGCGGCTTTGGCAGCCTTGCCCTTTGCGCCGTTTTTGGCGGCTGCATCCCCAGGCAAGGGCGGCAGGCCCAGCCCCGGATGCTCGGGCGGCAGGGCAAGGTCGGAGACCGGCACAGAAGGCACGGGAACATCAGGGTTGCCCCCGGCTGCGGCAACTGGCGGCAGCATGGGCTGAACCGCTCCCTTTCCGGCAGTGGACGCCGCAGGGGGAGACGCTGCCTCGGGCGGCAGGGCGAAAGATGCAGCGGATCCGGCAGGCGCAGCACCTGCCGCGCCCTTGGCGGCGGCTTGCGGCTTTTCTGCGGGGCTTTGCGGAGCAGCAGCCTTTGGCGCAGGGGCTTTTTCCGCAGGAATTTTGGGCATTGCCTCAGCTTCAGCCCTGGCGGCCTCACGCGGGGCCGCAGCGGGAATCGGCCTGATTGTGGCGGCAGGATCAATAGCGCGGGCGTTGGGCGTTGCGGAATTTGCCGATGCGGCACTAGCTGCGGGCTGGCTTGCGGGATTGACTGCGGGGCGCTCGGGGCTGCTGGTCGCAACCGGGCCATGCGCGGTAAGCTGGGCGCTTTCCGGCTGGGCAGGCGCAACCACTGCGCTTTTGTGGGGCTGCGGCGGAATAATGGGCACCACGGTCATGCCGGTTTTTTGTCCGCCACGGGTGCGCACTTCGTAAACCCTGTTATTGAGCTGGGCAACCTGGGTATCAAGCGTGTTTACGCTATGCTCCAGCGTGCGCAACCGCTGGTCGGTCTCGCGCAGCAGCTTCTGGTTGGTTTCGCTGGTCGATTCCACCTGACGCATTTTGTCAGAAGAAGCGCACCCGGCAACCAGCGCAACGCAAGCCAACGGCACAACAATCAGTGTTTTCATCCCGGTCTCCAGCACAAGAGCATTCTTGCGTTGAAATATCGCTCAATGCATCAAAAGCCCGCAACAGACGCCCATCAAAAAAATTTCGGCCCGACCTTGCCGCTTGCCCGGCTGCTATGGCTGCCAGAACTGCAAACGCATAAGCCCATCAACCTGCCAACCTTTCTTGTGCCTCAACCCCGGCCATATTTCAAGAACTCTTGCAGCGGCAGCGTTTTTCAGGCAAGAACAGGCTTGCTCACGCTCGTACTACATAACAGATACGGACAACCGGAGCATCGC
>NZ_DASQOG010000028.1:0-25541 GCF_035644575.1 Desulfovibrio sp.
AAGCACAAAAAAATGAAAAGCATGATGGAAAACATGGCAGGCCTCCAAAAATACGGGCCGGGAAGGCCCGGCCAGCAGTTTTTATATACGTTCAACACTTCTTGGGCAAGGAGCTTTTATGGCCGCGCAACACATTGAACCGCATCTTGTAATGGCAGACGAGCGCGGCAATATTTATGACGATCCCGATCTGCTCATGGTCTGTCGGCGTGGCGCGCAGTGGGGGCTGCCGCGTCCGGATGAGCTGATTCCCCTGCCGGAAGAAAGTGAATTCTTTCTGCTGCCAGGCCGTCAGGCCGTGGGCCTTGATCCCGAAACCGGGCGCATCGCCCCCCCTGAGGGAGAGGCCCAGCTTGCAGTAGCGGCCTTTGCTGCACCCGGCTACACGCTTTCGGCCCATCCCGCCTATGAAAGCGGCGAAAACGCGCCCATGTTGCCCTTGTTTGCCTATGGGGCCGTGGGGTTCGCCAGAGGGCGGTTCTATATCTGCGCTCGCAGGGTGGATACCGAACCACGGCAGATTTTCAGCAGTATTCCGCGTGGCCGCATTGAACAGGGAGCCCGCGCCCTGCTGCGCGATTACCCCAAGAACAGGCTTATCCGGCATATTATGGATAACTGCGTGGCGCGCTACGATTGCCCTGCGGCCCGCAACTTTGCTCTGGGCCGATATGAAGCTCCGTTGCCGTCGTCCCGCGCCTGCAATGCCAGCTGTATTGGCTGTATTTCCGCGCAGGAAAAGGATTCGCCCATTCAGTCAACGCCGCAATGCCGCCTTGCCTTTACGCCCAGCCCGGAAGAGCTGGCCGAGGTCATGCGCGTCCATTCCGGGCGCGAAACCCGCACGCCCATTTATTCCTTTGGGCAGGGCTGCGAGGGCGATCCGCTCATGAATCCAGATCTGTTGGTGGAGAGCGTGCGCCAGTTCCGCGTGGGCGAAGGCCCAGGCACGGTCAACTGCAATACCAACGCCTCCCGGCCCGAGGCTGTGATCCGCCTTGCCGAAGCCGGGCTGACCAGCTTGCGCGTGAGCCTGAACAGCGCCCGAAGCGGTCTTTATGATCGCTATTACAGGCCATCCGGCTATTCCTTTGACGATGTGCGCGCCTCCATCCGCGAGGCCCGCAGCCGTGGCATATGGGTTTCGTTGAACCTGCTGGTCTTCCCCGGCGTTACGGATACGGAAGAAGAGCTGGACGCTCTGGCGCATCTGGTGGGCGAAAACGGCGTGAGCATGATCCAGTGGCGCAACCTCAATATTGATCCCGAATGGTACTTCAAGCTCATGAGCGGCGGAGAAGGGCAGCAGAAACTGGAACTCTCGCCCAGCATGGGGCTGACATCGTTTATGAAGCGCCTCAAAAAGCTCTGTCCCTGGCTGCGTTACGGCTATTTTAACCCCTATCTGGGTGAAAAGGCCGAACTTGTCGCGCCCATGCCGGGAGAGTGGAGCATGCCCGCCCCGCGCGCCAGAGAAGCGGCAACGGCTACAGAAGATGACATTGATAATGCTGAGGTGGGTGGCGCTGACATGGATGTGGCAGAAGCGGAAGCTCCGCGCATCGAATAAAACCAGCCCTGACACTTGCATTTGTTTGAGCCCCGTGTAAAAGCGGGGTTTTTTTATGGAATCCTGCTGGTGGTAGAGGGTGTACATTGTTTGATCCGCTTGTAATCAAGCGCCCTATGGAAAGATCAAAACATGCTGGTTATACTATCATCCTGCTGCAATTATTCGATAAAAAATGATTGGACCTGTTGAAGAGCATGTTTTTTATATTCCTTTCTGTCTGCAACGATTGACTGAAAATCCCGTTCACAAAAAAATTCAGGGCGCACCGGAAGGCTGGAAAACAGCGCATTGTCAGTTTCGATTTTTTGATTTGACACATTGGAATGACCGGTCTAATTAATTGACAGGCGGATACCCCGTCTGTAGCGCGCATGCAGAGTAGATTCTGATGGTGTGCCTTGCGGCCCGATGTGGCAATTCCCGGCAATGGTCTATTATCTAACTTCCTGGGAAAATTATGATCAACAGAAATAATCCCCTGACACCGAAGCCCTATAGAGGCAAAGATACAAAAGCTTCAAATACCGCCAGCCATCAGAAGTTTAGTGCGGTAGATTTGAAACAAATGTGTCGTGAGTGCGGTGCTGATGACGTTGGCATAGTTGAAATTGATCGAGTGGCATTGGCCTCGGAAAAACAGGGGATTCTGAATCTTTTTCCCTGGACGAAGTCCCTGGTCAGCTTTGTGGGGCGGATAAATCGCGAGAACCTGAGAAGCCCCGCACGTTCCATCGCAAGCCTTGAGCTGCACCAGGTCGAGGAGGGGCTGAACTCTACGGCACAAAAGTTTGTAGCGATGCTTGAACGTGCCGGCATCCGTGCTGCCAATCCTGCGGTTGGTTTCCCTATGGAAACAGACAACTGGGGCAGTGGGAAAATACAGGTGCTTTCACACAAGTTAATGGCTGTTGAGGCAGGCCTTGGTAAAATGGGCCTGCACCGTAATGTGATTCATCCTGTATTTGGCAGCTTTGTATTGTTAAATACGGTGCTTATTGATGCTGAAGTAGAAGAATATGATTCGCCTCTGGACTATAATCCCTGTATTGATTGCAAGCTTTGCGCCGCAGCTTGCCCTACAGGTGCAATCCGTCCTGATGGATTTTTTAACCCCGTAAACTGTCTCACGCATACCTACAGAGAATTGATTGGCGGCTTCAGCGATTGGGTTGAAAATGTGGCTGCCAGCAAAAGTTCCCGCGATTATCGCGCCAAGATCAGCGATGCCGAAACTGTATCAATGTGGCAAAGCCTCGCGTACGGACCCTGCTACAAATCTGTATATTGCATGGCGGTCTGCCCAGCCGGGGATGAGGTGATCTCACAGTTCGCGAATGACAGGAAGGCGTTCATTGCGAATGTGGTCAAGCCGCTCCAGCAAAGAGAGGAAACAGTCTACGTTTTGCCTGGGTCAGATGCAGAAAGTCATGTTATGCGGGCCTTTCCCCATAAAAAAATCAAGCGTGTGGGAAACGGCGTGCGGCCAAAAACTGTGGCAAATTTCATTTCTTCCATGTCATTTGCTTTTCAGCGAGATCAGTCAGCGGGCCTCAACGCAACCTACCATTTTACATTCAGCGGGAATGAACAGTGCGAGGCAACCGTGGTTATCAAAGATAAGTCGCTGGTTGTTGAAAAAGGGCATACTGGAATCGCCGACATCTGCATCTCTGCCGACACCGGGGCGTGGCTGCGTGTTCTTCACAAGGAAACATCCATGGTCAAGGAAATCCTCTTAAGGCGGATCCGGGTCAAGGGGCCGCTGCAATTGTTGAAAGCGTTTGGAAAGTGTTTTGCATAGTTTTACAGGTAGCGGATGTGCATCAAGTTGCAGTGGAAAGTTCTGCGTGATGATTCCTCCGCTCTGGAACTGGAAAATTATTGATTAGCTAGTTTGAATAGTCTAATGGTTGAGCCATGAAGCGCATACATAACAAGGAAGATATTGTCCAAATCGGGCTTGAAAAGATATTGAGCAATGGCTTCAACGCCACAGGCGTTGAAGCCATTCTGAAACTTGCAAAAAGCCCAAAAGGCTCATTCTACAACTTTTTTTCAAGCAAAGAAGCATTTTGCCTGGAAGTCATAGATAAGTATCTGGAAGGTGTGGCAAGTGATTTTCAGGTCATTTTTACAGATACGTCCATTGCACCGCTTGAAAGAGTAAGAAAAAGCTTTGAAGCAAGAATAGCATTGTTTGAAAGTTATCACTGCACCAAGGGATGTTTATTGGGTAATTTAGGCTTGGAATTGTCAGATATGCACGAGCGTGTCCGCGAGCGTCTTGTGAATGGCCTTCAAGGATGGGAAAAGAGTTTGTCTGAATTGCTCAGCGAAGCGCAAAAAGATAATGCCCTGTTGGCAGGATTGGACGTCGACGTGCTTGCAGAAAATTTGATCGCATCATTTCAGGGGGCGCTACTTTGCGCAAAAATTAAAAAATCTGTTTTGCCATTGAATAATTTTATCAATTTATATTTCAATACATTCCTCAGGGCAGACTAGAGCAACTTGCCGTGGTGTGCGATGACGTCAGTTAAATCTGGCAGCCCCGATAGTGCAATGAGCCGATGACAGATTTTTTTCGGTTTTTGCAATACCATTCCTATACCATCCCTTAGTCTTCTTGGCTGCCGCAGCTATCAGCCAGATTCTGCGACTCTTCACATGCTTGTGCCGTACCTTCTGTTTTCGTTTTTATTTAACCGAAACATGATCGGCAGAAGTGCTTGTTCTCCCCCGCCAATACCCGGCAGGACATACCTTGGATTCGCTGCACTCAGCCGTATATGAAAATGAGCCGGAACTTTTTTCGATTTGTGACGAGCGTCACAGCTATTTTGTTGTCCAGATGCTGAGGTGATGTTGCGCAGGGTGTGATTCCCGCACAATCTGCCCGAAAATCAGCGGGCACAGACGGCAGGGATGCAGCAAAAAAAGTCTTGGTGATTCTTTCCCTTGACAGGCGAATCGAACATCCCTATCCATTTAGAAAATGAATTTCATTTTTAAATAAGACGCAACGAAGGAGAATTTCATGAGTAAGGTACTGATTGTTTTTGGTTCCAGCACTGGCAATACGGAGAGCATCGCCCAGAAGCTTGAGGAACTGATTGCTGCTGGCGGGCATGAAGTCACGCTGCTCAACGCGGCGGACGCCTCGGCAGAGAATCTGGCTGACGGCTACGATGCCGTTCTGTTTGGCTGCTCGGCCTGGGGCATGGAAGATCTGGAAATGCAGGACGACTTTTTGTCCCTGTTTGAGGAATTTGACCGCATCGGGCTGGCTGGCCGCAAGGTTGCCGCCTTTGCATCCGGCGATCAGGAATACGAACATTTTTGCGGCGCGGTGCCTGCCATTGAAGAGCGCGCCAAGGAACTGGGCGCGACCATTATTGCAGACGGGCTCAAGATGGAAGGCGATGCTTCCAACGACCCCGAAGCCGTGGCCTCGTTCGCCGAGGATGTGCTCAAGCAACTGTAAAAGTTTGCTGCGCACGGCGTTAAGCCTTTCGGCTGCGTCATATGGGTCCGCTGTGTTTCAGGTCAGTGTCATGTCTGTCCTGAAGCCAGCGGGCTTTTTCTTTGCGTTCATCGCGCAGCTTTTCCCCGTGTCCTACGCTCTGGTTGAACCGGTGCGCAGACAAGGCATTGCGCCTCTTGCCAAACCCTTACGTCGAGTGCAGAATTATTGTTCGCAAGAGCGAAACGTAACGGACAAGCGAGGAGTTCATGGCAATTCTGGTTTGCGGCGGTGCCGGGTATATAGGTTCCCACAATGTGCGCGCCCTTTTGGAACGTGGCGAAACACCCGTTGTGCTCGACAATTTTCTTACGGGGCATCGTGGTTCCGTTCCGCAGGATGTGCGTCTTTATTCCGGCGACATGCGTGATCCGGCATTGCTTGATGCCGTATTTTCAGAACAGCCCATTGAGGCCGTGCTGCACTTTGCCGCCTGCTCCCTGGTGGGCGAGAGCATGGAGCAGCCGCTCAAATATTTTCAGAACAACATACATGGCATGATGGTGCTGCTTGAAGCCATGGCGCGCCACGGGGTGGACAAGATCGTGTTCTCGTCCACGGCTTCGGTCTATGGCGAACCTGATGTCGTTCCCATTCCCGAACACGCGCCTCTGCGGCCCACCAATCCCTATGGCGAAAGCAAGCTCGCCATGGAGCGCATGATGCACTGGGTTGGCAGGGCGCACGGCATACGTTCTGTTATCTTGCGTTATTTCAACGTTGCCGGCGCATGGCCTCAGGGCCTTATTGGCGAGGATCACAGGCCGGAAAGCCACCTTATCCCCATCATCCTTCAGGTGCCGCTGGGCAAAAGACCCCATGTCACCATTTTTGGCGATGATTATCCCACGCCGGACGGCACCTGCATTCGCGACTATCTGGATGTGATGGAACTGGCCGATGCGCACCTGCGCGCCGTGGACTACCTGCGTGGCGGCGGCGGCAGCGAAGTGTGCAACCTGGGCAACGGCACGGGATTTTCTGTGCGGCAGATGGTGGAAGCCGCGCGCCGTGTGACCGGGCGCGACATTGCCGTCAGCATTGGCGCTCGCCGCCCCGGCGATCCGGCGCGGCTGGTTGCCTCCGCCCAGCGCGCCGCCGAGGTGCTGGGCTGGACAGCCCGCGCTGATATAGACAGCATCATCGCCTCGGCCTGGAGCTGGCATTCGCGCAATCCCGAGGGCTTTGCCGAATAAGATGTCTGCTTGAGCTGCAATTCTTTTGCGCCTGTCCGCTCTGTGGATGGGCGCTTTTTTGTACGGTGTGCCAAAAGGGCAGACCGTGCCCCCCTCGACATGATCGCCCTTGTGCTTATGTAAAACGTATGCGCTGCCTGCGCCGGGAGGAACCCATGCCCAGATTAGGACGAACGAGTTGTCTCCTTTTTTGCACATTCATGCTGTTGGCTCTGCTGCCTGGTCTGCCGTTGGCGGTCTTTGGAGCTTCGCCCCCAGCTTCGGAGGTTTCGATGCAAAACACGTATCCCATGCCGCCGCTTTCAGGCCTGGAGGCGGATGTGCTGTTGCGCAAGGCCACAGAGCCGCCCTATACGGGCAAATATGTGAACAATCATGAGGCTGGCACCTATATCTGCCGCCAGTGCGGCATGCCCCTCTACCATTCCGACGACAAGTTCGAGTCCGGCTGCGGCTGGCCCAGCTTTGACACGGCAGTGCCCGAAGCGGTGCGCCGTGTGCCCGATGCCGATGGCCGCAGGGTTGAGATTATCTGCGCCAACTGCGGTGGGCATCTGGGACATGTTTTTGAGGGTGAAGGATTCACCGAAAAGAACACGCGGCATTGCGTCAATTCGCTGTCCATGAGCTTTGCCCCTGCGGGCAGCGATGCGGAAAAAGCGGCTCTGGCGCGGCTGGCTGCCAAGAAGGAAACCTCCGCTGCCGGGGGCGCTCCTCTGGGGGCTACCGGGGCTTCAGGGCAGAATGCAGCCTCTGGAGGATGCACGGCTACAGCCATTGTGGCTGGCGGCTGCTTCTGGGGGGTGGAAGACGCTTTTCAGAAAATACCGGGCGTGTGCGAGGCGATTTCGGGTTACACGGGCGGTCATACGGCCAATCCTACTTACGAGGATGTGTGCAGGGGAGATACTGGTCATGCGGAGGCCGTGCTGGTGCGCTATGACCCCTCGCGCGTGAGTTACGAGCAGATTTTGCGCCGTTTTTTTGAAATTCACGATCCCACCCAGCTCAACAGGCAGGGGCCGGACTGGGGCGAGCAGTATCGTTCAGCGGTCTTTTATCAGGGCGCGGAGCAAAAGGCTGTGGCAGAAAAGCTGGTGGCCCGCCTGCGCGAGCTTGGCTACAAGGTGGTTACGCAGGTTGCGCCAGCCGGGCCTTTTTATGAGGCCGAGGCTTATCATCAGGATTTTGCCCGTCGCACAGGGCGGGGCGTGTGCCACATGTCTGTGCCGCGCTTTTCGCAACGGGTGGATGGAACCCCGGTTAAATAAAAGGTTTGGCTGAGCGTAGCAGCCCGCTATTTTCACCCGCTGCACGCAGACAGGCCCGTTTCAGGTGGCGGAGCGTTTGCTCTCCCTGAAACGGGCCTGAATTTTTTTGAATCTTTGCAGCTACCGCAGAATCTGGGCAGTGGAAGCGCAGGGCAGGCCAAAGGCTTCGGCCACGCCAGCAAAGGTGCACTGCCCATCAACCGTGTTGAGGCCGCGTTCAAGGGCGATATTCTCGCGGCAGGCATTTTTCCAGCCTTTGTCCGCCAGCTCCACGGCAAAGGGCAAAGTAGCGTTGGTCAAGGCATAGGTTGACGTGACCGGCACGGCCCCAGGAATGTTGGCAACGGCATAGTGGATGACGCCGTGTTTTTCATAGGTGGGTTCGTGGTGGGTTGTGGGCCTGCCCGCCGTGGTTTCAAACGAACCACCCTGGTCAATGGCCACGTCCACCACCACGCTGCCGGGGCGCATGGTTTTGATCATTGTTTCTGTCACCAGTTTCGGGGCCATGGCGCCGGGAATAAGCACGGAGCCGATAACGAGGTCGGACTCCTGAACAGCCCCGGCGATATTGTATTCGTTGGAAGCAAGGGTCTGGACGCGGGAAGAGAAAATGTCGCCCAGATAGCGCAGGCGGTTCAGGTTGTTGTCCAGAATGGTGACTTCCGCGCCAAGGCCCATGGCCATTTTGGCGGCTTCCGTACCCACGGTGCCGCCGCCCACAATGGCAACCCTGGCGCGTTGCACGCCAGCCACGCCGCCCAGCAGCATGCCAGCGCCGCCAGCCTGTTTGGTCAGAATGTAAGAACCCATCTGCACGGCCATACGGCCCGCCACTTCAGACATGGGGGCCAGCAGCGGGAGGCTGCGGTCCTTGGGCTGCACGGTTTCATAAGCAAGCCCCACCACCCCGGAATTGAGCAGGGCATCGGTGAGTTCCTTGTCCGCCGCAAGGTGCAGGTAGGTAAAGAGCAGCAGGCCGGGGCGAAAATATTTGTATTCGCTGGGCAGCGGCTCCTTGACCTTCATGATCATTTCAGCCTTGGCCCATACTTCGCCCACTGGCAACATGCTCGCGCCAGCCTTGGCAAATTCGTCATCGCCGATGCGGCTGCCAAGCCCTGCGCCGCTTTCTACCAGAACCTTGTGCCCGTGGTCAGTGAGCGCTTTGACCCCGGCGGGCGTGATGCCCACGCGGTATTCATCGGCCTTGATCTCCTTGGTGACGCCAATAATCATGGATAGTCCTCGCAAGCTTATGGTTGTGGCGAAACCGGCAATGCCGGTCACGCTGGGGGCATGCTTCTTCCATGGTCTGGGGCGCAGGGGGGATGACGCCTTGCGGGCGGCCTGATCCGCCCGATATGAAACCGTATATTTTTTCCCGTTTATCAGCAATAAAATTGCGATGTTTTGCGGCGTCTTGTTACAGACAATCGCACAGGGTGCGTTCCCGCAATGATTTGAGCCGGATGCCGCCGTTGAGGATTTCGCCCCGCAGTTCGCGCAGGCGGCGATCCATATCCGGGGGAAGATTCTTGCCAGCCGCAGCCTTGAAAGGCTCCATGGGTGTAGTGTCCACACCGCCGTTTTGCAGGTCGCGCACCATGATTTCCTTGCCTGCAAAGTGGCCGGAGGCCGCAGCGGCTATGATGTCATACGCGGCCTTGTTGGGGTGCTTGAGAATGGATGTGAGCACATGGCCGGGCAGCAGGTTATCCTTGTCGGTGTTCAGGCCCACGGCATATGCGTTGCGCGCCTTAACCTCCTGCAAGGCCGGGCCGTTGCCCATGCCGCTTGCCAGAACCAGGATGTCCGCACCCTGATCAAGCAGATTTTTCGCTGCGGCGCGGCCAGCCTCCGCATTGGCGAATGAACCTATAACCACGTTGACGACACGCACTTCCGGGTCAATCACGCGCGCGCCCTCGGTGAATCCTCCCAGCAGGGAGCGCATGGCGGGGCAGTCCTCGCCCGTTATCCAGCCAATAATCTTGCGCCCGCTTATGCCTGGCATGCCGTTCTGGCGCGCAAGCATGGCCGCAGCCGCCCCGGCAAGATAGGCCGCCTGTTCGTCGGCAAAAGTTACGGACATTATGTTGGGCGCGCGGATGCCGGCATCAATGCAGCCAAACATGGTGCGGCGAAAGTTGGCGGCGTTGTTGCGCAGCACTTCGTGCAGGCCGTTGGAGGCCACCAGCACCAGATCATTGTTGCCCGCAGCCGTGCGGAACATTTCCTGAAGCGCAGCCTCGTCATACCCTGGCTGGGCGGTAATCACAGAGGCCTTTATGCCCAGCTCGCGCTCGGCCTGCCTCAGCCCGTCCACAAGGCTGTCGTTCCAGTCGTTGTCGCCCGTGGGTGTTTCCAGCAGAAGGGCCACACGCAGGGGGCCTTGAGGCTTTTCGGCGTCAGCGCAATGGGCGGGCAGGGGAGAGCCAAGGGAAAGGAAGAACAGAAATATCAGAACCAGGGACGCGGGGCGGAGTGGGAACATGGATTTTCCTTGGAGTGGATGTGCGGGCAGCGGGAGCTGTTTTTTTAGGTTTTGGGCAGGCAGGCTGAGCCTTTTTTCGCCATGCGCAATATATCTCTGTGTCTTTTGCGGTGCAAGAACATCTGCTGGCAGGGACTGCGCAAATAAATACAAATTTTTTTTATGTGTTTAATTTTTTAATAAGGCTGAATGGCGTCAATTATATCCATCCAGTTTAATTTGACTTATTCAGATGCTGTCAGCAAAATTTATAGTTTGATTAATCAAACAAGTGCGTGTACACATCTTGACTTGCAAATGTGAAATAAATAACGTGTCGCTTGTGAACAAAGTAACATGAAGCGCAGGATTGTTATTGCGATAATTCTGCTGAAATTATTGAAAATTATTGCAAGGAAGGTTCCCATGTCTGTTGATGCACAGCCCCGCTGGTTTGATGCCCAGGCCATTGGCACAGCTCTGGAAAGGGAAACAGCACCTGACGCCGCAGAGCTTCGGGATATCCTCAACAAGTCGCTTGAACTACAGCCGCTCTCTATGGCGGAAACGGTCGCCCTCATGCGTGTGCAGGACGGCGTGGGCGTTGGCCGCATTATGGCAGCCGCCGATGAAGTAAAGCAAAAGGTTTACGGCGACCGCATCGTGCTTTCTGCACCCCTGCACATCTCCAACCACTGCGGCAGCGAATGCCTGTACTGCGCCAACCGCAAAAGCAACAAGGCCGTTGAGCGCAAGTACATGACCTCGCCTGAAATGCGCGAGGCAGCCCTCAAGCTCATCCGGCAGGGCCACAAGCGTATTTTTCTTGTCAGCGGGCAGTTGCCCAATGCCGATATTGAATATCTGGCCGAGGCCATCAGCATCCTGTACACAGCCTTTGACGGCGTGGGCGAGGTGCACAGCGTCAACGTGAACGTGGGCGCTCTTGAATCACGCGAATATACCGCCCTGCTTGAATCGTATGTGGGTACAGTGCTGATCTATCAGGACACCTACCACGAAGCCAGCTATCGCGCAGCCCACATCTCTGGCCCCAAGAGTGATTACTACGCCCGGCTGAACGCCGCCGATGTGGCCTTTCAGGCGGGTGTGCCCGATGTGGGCGGCGGCTTGATGCTGGGTCTTGGCCCCTGGCAGTATGATTTGCTGGGCATTGTGCAGCATCAGGCGCATTTGCTGCGGGCCTATGACACAGGTTGCCGCACCCTGAGCTTGCACCGCATGCGTTGCGCCCCCGGCAGCAACATGCAAACGCCCCATCCCGTTAGCGATGCCGACTACCTGCGTTGCGTGGCCATTGCCCGGCTGGCGGTTCCTTACGCTGGCATCATTCTGACCACCAAGGAGCCTGCGGGCCTGTGGCGCGATGGCTGTAGCGCGGGCGCTTCGCAGCTGCTCACAGGCAGCGTTGCCAACCCCTACGGCAACTGGATCGACAATCCCGAGCACAAGGTTCCCTTCCCCATTGGCGAAGATTGCCATGTGGATGAAGTGGTGCGTTTTCTGCTGGAAGAAGCCCGCCATCTGCCGTCTTTTTGCGCGGCCTGCCCCCGGCTGGGGCGCACGGGCGAAGAATTCCTTTCCATGGTGCGCGAGTGCGGCATGAAGAATCAGTGCGGCCCTAACTCTGCGGCATCGTTCCTGGAATTTCTGCTGCACTACGCCACGCCTTACACCCGCATGATTGGCGAACAACTGCTGGCCGAAAAAATGGATAAAATGACCACTGGCGAGCATGGCGCGGCCAAAAGGTTGCTGACCAAGGTGCGCGCTGGACGCATTGACGAATTCATCTAACAGACCGCTTGCAGATAAAACCCTCAACGGCAAGCGTATTCTGTTGTTAACGCAAAAAGGCGGGCTTCATGCCCGCCTTTTTGCGTGTTGACGCTGTCAACACAATCGGAAAACAGGAGCCGGTTGCGGCTTTGCCGCACCGATGAGCGACTGGTTTCCGTGTATTCCGCCCGGCAGCTTTGCTGACGCTGGCGGCGCAAATGCCGCAAAGCGGCGTTTGTCATCAGTCTCTGTCGGGCTTCATGCCCGCCTTTTTGCGTGTTGACAGTACTAGGCCGTGCCAGCAGTCAGCCCAGGCTCGACCAGTCCCGCGGCCTAGGTAAAGAAAAACCAGGTCAGCAGGGCGAACAGCGGCACAAGAATGCAAATCGACCACAAAATGTAGCCGAAAAATCCGGGCATACGCACGCCCTGATCTTCCGCAATGGCCCGCACCATAAAGTTGGGCGCGTTGCCTATGTAGCTGCATGCGCCCATAAAGACCGCGCCAGCGGAAATGGCCGCCAGCGTTTCGGGCATATGGTGCATGAGCGTTTGCGCATCACCGCCAGCAGTATTGAAAAAGACCATATAGGTCGGCGCGTTATCCAGAAAGCTGGAAAGAATGCCCGTCAGCCAGAAGTACATGGCATTGACCGGCTGGCCATCGCGCGAAACCAGTTCCACCAGCGGGGCCAGCGCGCCGGAGGTTCCCGCCTTGAGAATGGCCATGGCCGGAATCATGCTGACAAAAATACCAAAGAACAGTTGGGCCACTTCTTCAATGGGCCCCCACGTAAATCCGTTCAGTTCACGGCATCTGCGGCTGGTATAGCGCATGGAAAGCCAAGCCAGGCAGAGCAGGCCGGCATCGCGCAGCACATTTTGCGCTTCCAATGGCACTCCGCCCACCGTGGCGATGGTTCCCAGCGGGAAAAGGCCGGAAAGCAGCACGGCAGTCACCACGCCCAGCAGGAACAGCAGGTTGATCTTGCCGTCAAGTCCAAGTTTTTCCTGGCTGGGCATTACCTGCCCCGGCTTTGCGGGCGCGGCGTCAGCAGGGCTGCTCGGCGGCACGGGGCGTCCTTCCTTGTTATAGAGCACCATGTCCAGAACAAAATAGATTGCCAGCAGGGCTGTAGAGAGGCTCAGGGTCTTCAAAAACAGGTGCGAGGTAGTCCAGAAAAAGTCCACGCCCTTCAAAAAACCCAGAAACAGCGGCGGGTCGCCCAGCGGCGAGAGGGAACCGCCGATGTTTGCCACCAGAAAAATGAAAAATACCACAGAATGCACGCGGTACTTGCGGTGCGCATTGGCCCGCAGCAACGGGCGCACAAGCAGCATGGCGGCTCCTGTTGTGCCCATCCAGCTTGCCAGCACGGTTCCTATGGCAAGAATCCCCAGATTCACTGGCGGCGTGCCTGTGAGCGAACCTGTAAGGCGTACCCCGCCCGCAACCGTGTACAGCGAAAAAAGAAGTACAAGGAAAGGCACGTAATCCAGCAGGATGATGTGGCAGAATTCATAGAAGGTCACGCCGGGGCCATAGACAGCCAGGCATGGGACAAGAAAGGTGAGCGCCCAGAAAATGGAAATCTTGCCCCGGTGATGTTCCCAGAAAATATGGGCGGTCAGCGGCAGTACGGCTATGGAAAGCAGCATGCCCGCAAAAGGGATGATCCACCATGCGGAGAGGGTGCCGGGAACTGTAAGATGGTCGGCGGCGGCAAGAGCCGTGTAGGGAGTAAGCAGCAGTGCGCTCAGAGCATATGCAGAGAGGCGGAGTAGATTCATGTTGCTCCTGAAAAAAGTGAATGGATTGCAGGTCGATAAGAAAAATCGACCAAGACGAGTGTGCTGAATATACCCTAATTGGCATTGTCCGTCCATCCCGGCAGATCGGCGCACTTGCCTGAAAGGCCGTTTTCTGCCACACAAGGGCAGCAATCAATTACATGTGTAAGGAATCAGCCATGCCCAAAGAACCTACGGCACGGCGCAAGGCCCGCTTTCTGGAAGTGCTGAGTCACCGCCAGCCGGACCTTACGCTGGTGCTTGCCAACATCCACGACCCGCACAACGTTTCAGCCATTTACCGCTCGTGCGATGCCTTTGGCGTCAGCCGTGTGCACCTGTATTACACTAACACGGCTTTTCCCGTGCTGGGGCGCAAGACTTCTGCTTCTGCCCGCAAGTGGGTGGAAAGCGTGCGCCATAAAACCAGCGAAGACATGCTTGCCGACCTTCGCGGTCAAGGCATGCAGGTGCTTGCCACTTCGTTTACAGAAAAGGCCCGCCCCATGCGTGACTGGGATTTTACCCGTCCCACGGCGGTGATCATGGGCAACGAGCACAGCGGCGTTGAACCGGAACTACTGGCCGCAGCTGATGGCGAGCTGTACATACCCATGTACGGCATGATCCAGAGCTTCAACGTGTCTGTGGCTTCGGCCATTATTCTTGCAGAAGCAGCCCGCCAGCGCGAGGCCGCAGGCATGTACGCCACTCCGCGCTTTGATGAGGCAACTCTTGCAACCCGTCTTGGGGAGTGGCTGGAAAAATAGCGATAGCCCGAACTGGCCGATATCCGGCCACGAAAGCCCGGGCCGCCCGCGCGGCGTATGCGGGCGATACTTCGGGCTTCCGCAGCATGTAACTATTCGCCAAGAATAGTCATGAACAATCCCGCGCTGATCTGCCAGGCCTATGCCTTTGCCACCGTTGTACTGTGGTCAACCGCCTATGTGTACACCAAGGTTGCGCTGGCGTTTTTTACGCCGGGGCCGCTGGGCCTTGTGCGCTGCGCGGTGGCATCGTTGGCCTTTGTTGGCATTCTGCTGGCAAGGGGCAGGGCGCGCGGAGGATTTTTTGTTCCTTCTGCCCGGCATCTGCCCCTGTTCGCAGCGGCGGGGTTGAGCGGCTTCACGCTGTATCTGCTGGCCTTCAATGAGGGTTCCATCACCCTCAACCCCACCACCAACTGCATTGTCATTTCTACGGCTCCCATTCTGACGGCGGCGCTGGCGCGGCTGTTCTTTAGCGAGCGTTTGCCCGTGCTGCGCTGGCTTGCGCTTGCGCTGGCATTTGGCGGCGTGGTGGTGATGAACGGCGGCGGGCAGGGATTTATGCTGGCTCCCGGCATGGGCTGGGTGCTGGTGGCCGCAGTGCTCATAAGCCTGTATAATATTACGCAGCGCACCTTGTCGCGCCACTATGGCTCCATGGAAATCGCGGCCTGGAGTTTTTTTGCGGGTACGCTGTTTTTGCTCTACTGCCTGCCGCAAACCGTGGCCCAGGTACAGGCTGCGCCAGCCAGCGCGTTGTGGCTTGCGCTTTTTCTGGGGATTTTTCCCAGCGCGGCTGCCTATCTGCTCTGGACAAGAGCCCTTGCTCTGGCTCCGCGTACAAGCCTTGTGACCAACTACATGTTCCTGACGCCCTTTTTGTCCATGCTGCTTGATTTTGCGGTGACGGGCGGCCTGCCGGAGGTCTCTACCTTCGCGGGCGGGGCGATCATTATGGGGGCTTTGTTGTTGTTCAGCCTTGCGGGCAAGCGGGGCTAAACGGTTCTTTTGCTTTCTGGCTGTGTCAGAGAACAAAATAACCATGTAGCGGTTGCCCAACGCCGAATTTTCACACAACTACAAGGCCCGTTTCCGCTGGAGATTTCCGGCGGAAACGGGCCTTTCCCTTGCGGGAACTCAACCCTGATTTCTATGCTGGGCTGCTAATCAATATGCGGCTGCACCAGCTTTTCAAAACTTTTGCCATTCCACTGAAAGCTTACGTCATTGTCTACCGGAACATGGGCCATGCCCGTACTGGTCCAGAACATGGGCTGCGCCTTGAGGCCGCCAAGGCCAAGGCAGATCATGACCGTAGCCTGAACATCGGGCGGCATTTTGCGCCCAGGGGCAAAAAAGACGCTTATGTCCGGCTCTTGCGGGGTGTCCACGGGCACGGCGCGGCCAGAGGCGTCAACCCTCCACAATTCAAGGGTGCACACCGCGCCGCCCAAGGTGCCGAATGCGGCGAGCACAGAGCCGTCCGCAGCATTGCGGAACAGGCGCAGGGCAACGGCGGTATCCCTGAACGGCATGGAGGCGAACACCAGAACGTCCTCCGTTTCTCCGGCGATCTCCCAGAATTCCGAATGCCCGGCAGAAAGCAGTTTCTGCTTTTCCTGCGGGCTCAGACCTTCAGGAGTGTTTTCAAAAATACTTTCGGGCAGCAGTGCAAAGATACTGCGGGCAGTGACTTCGCTTTCGGCGGCCTGCGCAGAATCCGACAGTGCGGCAAGCAACAGAACAATCAGTAAACAGTGTATATGACGCGGCATACATCCTCCCGCAGACAGATGGTTGCAGAAACAGACGTGCTGTAAAAATTTTTATACCGCTTTCAGCAAGGCTTGTCCATGCACACAGGCAAAGGATTGCGCGATACGGGGTGGTTGGGGGCTTAGGGTGCATTTTGCAGCGGCGGGGGCGCGCAAAAATACACAGGCTCTGCCCTTGCCAATGCCCCTTGGGCCGCTTACATATGCTTTCATGAACACAAGCAAGCCCTGCATCCACATCGAAAAGGCCCGCCAGCACAATCTCAAAAATATCAGCCTGGACATCCCCCGCGATGAGCTGGTGGTGATTTGCGGCCCGTCAGGTTCCGGAAAATCGACCCTCGCCTTCGACATCGTGTACGCCGAAGGCCAGCGCCGCTATGTGGAATCGCTGTCTGCCTACGCCCGCCAGTTTTTGCCCCAGATGGACAAGCCGGATGTGGAAAAAATCGAGGGGCTTTCGCCCGCCATATCGCTTGAACAGCAGAGCGTTTCGCGCAATCCGCGTTCAACCGTGGGAACGGTCACGGAAATTTACGACTTTCTGCGCGTGTTTTTTGCCCGGCTTGGGCGCATGTATTGCCCCCAGTGCGGGCGGCCCATCGAGGCCCGCGCGGCGGATGAAATCATTGGCGATATCATGGCTCTGCCGCAAGGCACCAAGTTCATGGTCATGGCTCCGCTGGTGGAACTTCAGAAAGGCACGCATCAGGACAAGTTCAAAAAGCTCAAGGCTGAGGGCTTTGCCCGCGTGCGCGTCAACGGCGAATTTTATACGCTGGACGATGTGCCCACGCTGGACAAGAACAAGAAGCACTCCATTGATCTGGTGGTTGACCGCCTGGTGAACAAGGAGGGCATTCGGGGACGTCTGGCGGATTCGGTTGAGCTGGCCCTGCGCTATGGCGAGGGCCGCCTTGTGCTGCACGAGCCGGACAAGGCCGCCGCAGGGCAGGAGGCAGACACCGTACATTCCACCACCTCGGTATGCGCGCACTGCCGTATTTCGTTGCCCGCGCCCAGCCCGCAGCTGTTTTCGTTCAACGGGCCGCAGGGCGCCTGCCCGCGTTGCGTGGGCCTCGGCGGGGTGGATTATTTTGAGCCGCGCCTTATTGCGCCCAACATGGGGCTCTCGCTGAATACTGGCGCACTGCTGCCCTGGGCCACGGACAAAATGTTCAGCCGCTATGAGGACGCGCTCAAGGCTCTGGGCAAGCGCTTCAAGTTTCAGCTCTCCACGCCGTTGGAGCAGTTTAGCGAAGACGCGCTTTCCGCCCTTTTTTACGGCGAGGACGAACAGGGCCGTCCCGCGCGCGCCTCGTTGGGCCTGCGCCGCAACTGGATGGGCGGCAGCGTGGCCCTTGGTGCTGGCGGCGATTATCAGAGCGAGCATTTTTCTGATGCCCTGCGCACGCAGGGCCAGGTGGGCGTGAGCGAAAAACGCTGGCCCGGCGTTATTCCTCTGCTTGAAAGCGGCATGCAGTACGGCGATGCCTGGCGCGAGGCCCTGTCTCGTTATCGGCAGACCATGGACTGCCCCGACTGCCACGGAGCGCGGTTGAACACCAACGCGCTCTCCGTGCGGGTGGACGATCTGAATATCGCGCAGTTCTGCAACCTTTCGGTTGAGCGCGCGCTGGAATGGCTGGAAAAACGCGAATTTACGGGGCGGCATGTTGTCATTGCCGAACCGCTCATGAAGGAACTGACCCACCGCCTGTCGTTCATGCGCAGCGTGGGGCTTGAGTACCTTTCGCTGGGGCGTTCCATGTCCACGCTTTCGGGCGGCGAGGCCCAGCGCATCCGTCTGGCATCGCAGCTCGGTTCGGGCCTTGTGGGCGTTACCTACGTGCTGGACGAGCCTTCCATCGGCCTGCATCCGCGTGACAACGAGCGGCTGCTGGGAACCCTGCGGTCGCTTCAGGCGCGCGGCAATACCGTGCTTGTGGTGGAGCATGACGAGGCCACCATCTGCGCGGCGGATACGGTCATTGAGCTTGGCCCCGGCTCCGGCTCGCGGGGCGGCGAAATCATGTTTCAGGGGCGGGTGGACGACCTGCTTGGCAAGGCGGATACCCTCACGGCCCGTTACCTGCGCGGCGATGACGTGATCGCCCTGCCGGACGAGCGGCGCGAAGGGCAGGGGGCGCTGGTCATGCACGGCATCACCACCAACAACCTGCGCAATATTGATTGCCGCATCCCTCTGGGCGTGCTGACCTGCGTGACCGGGGTTTCCGGTTCCGGCAAGAGTTCGCTGGTGGTGGACACGCTCTACAAGCATGTGGCCCTGAATCTTGGCCTGCGCGTGGATCAGCCCGGCACCATCGGCGGGCTGGAATACGAGAAAGGCTCCGCGCCTGTGGAGCGCATTGTGGCCATTGACCAGACGCCCATTGGCCGCACGCCGCGTTCCAACCCCGCAACCTACACCAAGATTTTTGACGAGATTCGCAATATTTTTGCCATGACTCAGGACGCCCGCAAACGCGGCTACAAGCCGGGGCGTTTCAGCTTTAACGTGCGCGGGGGCCGTTGCGAGGCCTGCGGCGGCGACGGGCAGATTCGTGTTGAAATGCACTTTTTGCCCGATGTGTATGTGACCTGCGACGTGTGCAAGGGCAAACGCTATAACCACGAAACCCTTGAAGTGCGCTACAAGGGGCTGAACATCGCCGAGGTGCTCGACCTTACCGTGCATCAGGCCCGCCAGCTTTTTGAGAGCTATCCCTCGCTTGAACGCCGCCTTGCCGTGCTGGAAGAGGTGGGGCTGGAATACCTGCGGCTGGGGCAGCCCGCCACGACGCTCTCAGGCGGCGAAGCCCAGCGCATCAAGATTTCGCGCGAGCTTGGCAAGCGATCCCTGCCGGGAACCATGTATATTCTTGACGAGCCGACCACGGGCCTGCACATGCACGAGGTGGGCAAGCTCATCAAGGTGCTGCATGCGTTGGTGGATCGGGGGGCCAGTGTGGTGGTTATCGAGCACAATACGGACATGATTCTGGCATCCGACCATGTGCTGGATATGGGCCCCGGCGGCGGCGAAAACGGCGGGCAGATAGTCTCTGCCGGAACGCCCGAGGCCATCGTTGCCGACCCAAATTCCGTCACCGGGCGCTTCCTCATGCAGGAGCGGCTGGACAGGCTCAAGCGGCGTAAATAGGTAGACTTGCCTTGCGACACATACAAAAAACCCGGAGAAATCCGGGTTTTTGCATATGTTGTCAGCGGGTGCGGGGAGTAGATAAAGGGGGATGCTTGGCATGTAAAAGCCCCGGCACAGGGTACAGGCCGGGGCCGGGGCTGAGCCGGTTCGCACTCTGCCAACATGACGAACCGGAGGAGGGGGCATGCGGGGTCGGAAGCCTTGGCTTTGCTCTCTACTTTTTGGGGTCAAATTTCAGTCGTTTGCTTTCAAGGCGCTGCGCCTCGGCATCGTTGGGAGTGCAGCCGCATGAGCTTTTTTTGCCATCTCCGCATCCACCATCGCAACAGCCGCATTTGCCCTTGCTGACCGCCGTATAAACCCTGCGACCAAAGTAATATGCAGCCGCAATTATGCACAATATGACGATAATCAGTTGAATATCCATGTCTTCACCTCTTGTTTCCTCCAAAGTTCCTTGCGGCGCAGGGAGGATGTGCAAGTAGTCTGCCCTTGTGGAAAATGAATGTCAACTTCATTTAAATGGGCATAAAAAAATATTTGTCTTGTACGGAAAGCTTACCCCCATTCACAAGGGAATAAAAAAGGGCTGCCCAAGGGCAGCCCCAAAAAATCGCTAAAGCTCAACCGTGGGCTTTAGTCGTCCTTGGCGGCTTTGTCCCGGCAATCCTTGCAGATGCCGTACAGGTTGTGCACATGACCGCGCAGCTTGAAGCCGTATTTTTCGGCCATTTCGCGCTGGAGTTTTTCAATGCGCGGATCGCAGATTTCCACAATCTTGCCGCAGTCAAGGCAGACAAGGTGGTCGTGATGGCTGTCCGGCTTGGCAATTTCGTAGCGGGTGATGCCGTCGCTGAAGTGGATTTCCATGGCAAGGCCCGCATCGCAAAGCAGCTTGAGCGTGCGGTATACGGTGGTCTGACCGATGCCGGAATCGCGCTTGATCACGTGCTGATAAAATTCTTCAAGCGAGTGGTGCCCGGGCAATTCAAAAAAAGCCTCGGCTATGATGCGGCGCTGGGATGTGGTGTTCAGGCCTTTGCGGCTCATGAAATCCAGAAATTCCGAAAGACCGGCATTATTTTGTTGCGTTGTCATATATATGCCCACCCCCGAATAACAAGTGTGCGTTTGTTAAAACTGTCGATGCGGCCAAGGCTTGCAGTCGCCAGCATGTAGGGTACCTTTTGGCCTAAAAAATGGCAAAAAGCAATGCAGCGGCTAAAAGGCGGTAGCGCACTGTTTTACTGCCCTGCAAGCTATGGTAGGGTTGTGGCGCGTGGAGAGCAAGGGCATGTGCGAAAAAAAGAGATTTTTCCGCCGTAATTTCTTGACAGAGTAAATAGGATTGAATACTGTTTTCAAAACGAAGTTGCAGCAACCTCTGCCGGAGCGTCATGCTTCGCCATAAGGATACAATCATGGGAAATCTCATCAATAAAGCGGTTGAACCTTTCAACGTGAAAGCCTTTCATGGTGGCGAGCTGAAAACGGTTACCGAAGCAGATATCAAGGGCCACTGGTCCATCTTCTTTTTCTATCCCGCTGACTTTACCTTTGTGTGCCCCACGGAGCTGGAAGACCTGGCCGACAATTACGAGCAGTTCAAAAAGCTCAATTGCGAAGTCTATTCCGTCTCTACCGACAGCGCCTTTGTGCACAAAGCCTGGGCCGATGCATCGCCCAGCATTGCCAAGATTCGCTATCCCATGCTGGCAGACTGCGCCGGAACGCTCTCCAACGCGTTCGGCGTCATGATTGAAGGCGCAGGGCAGGCATTGCGCGGCAGTTTTCTGGTAAATCCCGATGGCGTCATCAAGGCCTATGAAATTCACGATACGCCCATTGGCCGCAATGTTGAAGAACTGCTGCGCAAGTTGGAAGCCGCGCAGTTTGTGGCCGAGCATGGCGATCAGGTTTGCCCTGCCCGCTGGAAGCCCGGCAGCGCCACTCTTAAGCCCGGCCTTGATCTTGTAGGCAAGATCTAGGCAGATATTTTCACACGCAAGCACACGCCTTTCCCTTCCTCTTCCTCCAATGCCCTCCTCAGGCAACCCCGCTGAAAGAGGCCAGCACGCAAGTGTTGGCCTCTTTTGACGTGCGGGCTTTGCTGCGCTGGCGTGGAGGAAGGAAAGGCAGGGGGAGATTTTTTGCGCGCGGGGTGGGTGAGCCTGTCGAGCGTATTTACGCAAACCCGTCTTTTTTGGCCTGACAAGGAAAAATGCGTAATTTGCAAATTCACTCAACACCAGCCATCGCCTTCGCTTCGCTCCGGCGAGTTTAAGGAAGGCTACACCACGACCAGCTCTTGATGCCGGGCCGGGGTGAAAGGCAGAAAAGGCAATAAAAGCAGAAAGGCAAAAAGCGAAAAGGCAAACACAGAAAAAAGGGTTTTGCCGGGTGGGGTGAGCCTGTCAGGCTGATTTGCGCAAACCCGACTTTTACGCCCTGAATGCGTCAGCGCCGGGATTTTGATGCTCACGTACTTGAGTACGCTGCGCTCAAAATCCCGGCGTTTCCTTTTCAGGCCGCAAAAAGCGTATTTTGCAAATTCGCCCAACACCAGCCATCGCCTCCGCATCCGCTCCGGCGAGTTTAAGGAAGGTGACTCCACGACCATCTCCTGATGGTGAATATATTTTTTGACTCGCAAACTTCCCGTCTGGCCATGGCTGAACGGAAATTGCCATTAGTAACTTGTCGATGTGGTGCAGATAGTTGTTTGTTACCAGAATTTGTTAGCGAGTGGGGATGTCAGAATATTCAGAGCTACTGAGAAGAACGCAAATACAATCCAGAAACTAGCAATTATACTGGGGGTATTGGGCTGAAACGGACTTACATTCAAATCGAAAGCGTCCTCTGGCATTAACGCGGCGCGGAGGGAGATCACCTGAGCGAGCGGCGCGAGTGAGGGAAGCTCCCGCAGCAGATGCCGCGTTGCCCTCGCCACGCTAAAGAATTTGAAAGCCCTCTTAGGGGGTGCTTCGGGGGGGGATGCAAGGGGGGCCGAGAAGGGGGCGCAGCCCCATAACCGGCCCCACCTTGCCGCGCGCCGCGCAGGCGTCCCAAGCTTCGCCGGAGGGCGGAATTTAGCGCCCGCAGGGCAGCAACTACTCACAACTCAATGCCACGCAGCAAAAACGCGCGCCGCGCAGGCGTCAAAAAAGAGGCCAGCACTCACACGCTGACCTCTTTCAATTGCAACGCAATAGGCGTTGGCAATGGCGATCTGTCTTAAGCCATGGGCTTGAGAGAATTGTTATAGATGCGCGCCACGCGTTCACGTGTGCCTTCCACTGGGGCAACGGAAATCAGCAGACCCAAAGAGGGCGTCTGTTCCACCAGGTCGCAGAACTTGTCCACGTCAGCGGCGGTTACGCCGAGGTCTTCAAGCTTTTGCGGCACGCCCACGCTGGCAAGCCACTGTTCCACAGCCTTGGCGGCCTGCGGGGCTTCTTCCGGCAGCCCCTTGAGGCCGGGTGCCAGGGGCGCGAGAATGTGCGCCAGCACATCGGGCCTGGCGGGGTAGCATTCCAGAATCACTGCGGGCAGCAGAACGGCAAGGCCAAGGCCGTGCGACAGGTCGGGGCTGACGGCGCTCAGGGGGTGCTCCAGCGCATGCGTGAAGTGCAGCAGGCCGTTATCAAAAGCCACGCCCGCCTGCATGGCGGCGTAGCACAGCTGGTAGCGGGCCTTTAGGTCGCCGGGGTCGGCGAGGGAGGTGGGCAGCCACTGGTGCACAAGCCGGATGGTCTCTGCCGCGAGCGAAATGGCAAAGGGGTTGGTGACAGTGGTGGTGGCGGCTTCTACCACATGATTGACGGCGTCAATGGACACATAACGCGTCTGGTCGGGCGAAAGCCCGGTCATGAGCGCGGGATCGTCAATGGCAAAGCGGGGATAAATGCAATCGTAAGCAATGGCGGGCTTGTAGTTCAGCTTGGTCACAGTGGCCACGGCAAAGCGGTTCACTTCGCTGCCGGTGCCGTGGGTGAGGTTGATGGCAATGATGGGCAGGGCCACTTGCGGCGTGAAGCGGTAGCAGTACAGATCATCGCCAGTCTTGCCGGGATTTGCCAGCAGGATGGCGGCGCTCTTGCCGCAGTCGATGGGGCTGCCGCCGCCAATGGCCAGCACCGCGCCCGCTTTGACCGACCGGCCCAGGGCTGCGGCCTCGTCCACGCTGTCGGTGGTGGGGTTGGGGGTAACGCGGTTGTAGAGCGCCAGCGTAACGCCGTGCTTTTGAGCTGCGGCTTCAACCTTGTCCCACGCGCCGGTGATTTTGTATGAGCGCCCGCCGCAAACACAGAGTATGGACGTGATGCCCTCGCTCTTAAGCTGGGCGAGGATATCGTCTATTTTATCAATGGCTCCAACGCCCAGATAGGTTGTTGTCTTGACCCGAATTTCCCGCACATTTTTGTAATCGGCAGCTTGATCCCACATATGATCCTCCAGAGTGCTATGGCACGTATCCGCCGCGAGGGCGGGTTGATTGAAATTTTGTTATTTTTTTCACATACGATGTTTATAAAAACTTTCAGGCAGATAGTAAAGCTCTTTGAGTACACAAACATTTTTTCACGCAAATTTGATAAGCGGGAGAAGCAGTCGGCGGCATGCAGAACGGGCGTTGCGCAATGTGCCGAGGGCTTTGCAGGGAGGGGGAGTTTCAGTGTGTGGAGCCGCCAGCAAGGTTCCCGGCATGTCGCCACGTGCAGCACACTGAGGCAAAAAAAGGAGGCTCCCGTAAGGGAGCCTCCTTCAGTAACTCAGGGAACCTGCTCGGCAATGATTTTTTGAAAATCCTTGCCGCGAAATGCTGGCAGACAGGCTTTTGCCCGTCATAAGCGAGCATTTAGGGTCTTAATTGCTTAATGCCCGCGCAGCATCTTGACGGAGCAGAACTTGCCGCACATGGCGCAGACTTCTTCTGTCTTGTGGTCTTCGCGGCGTTTTTCGAGCATCTGCGGGTCAAGGGCGGCCTTGGACATGGCTTCCCAGTCCAGAGCCTTGCGGGCGGCGTTCATGGCTGCCTCGCGGGCAACGGCGGCGGGGCGGCCAAGGGCCACTTCGCCCACATGGGCGGCTACGCGTGAGGCCATGACGCCAGCGCGCACGTCCGCCTCGTCAGGCAGGGTGAGGTGTTCGGCCGGGGTGAGGTAGCACAGAAAGTCCACGCCAGCCTCAACGCCCATGGCGCCGCCGATGGCTCCGGCAATGTGGTCATAGCCGGGGGCGCTGTCGCAGCACAGGGGGCCGAGCACGTACAGGGGGGCATTGTTGGTCAGGCGCTTGATGCCCTGAATCTGGGTGCGCACCTGATTGAGCGGCACGTGACCGGGGCCTTCGATCATGCATTGCACGCCGCGCTCAAGGGCGTATTTGGCAAGCTGCCCCAGGTTGATGACTTCTTCCCACTGGGCGGCATCGCCCGCGTCCACGCCAGCGCCGGGGCGCAGGCCGTCGCCCAGCGAAAGGGTGACGTTGTAGGGGCGGCAGATGTCCAGCAGACGGTCGTAGTATTCCAGCAGCGGATTTTCGCGGTTGTTCTCAAGCATCCAGCGGGCGAGCATGGAGCCGCCGCGCGAAACAATGCCCAGCACGCGGTTGTTCTTGACGGCCATCTCTGCGCCGCGCTTGGAAAGGCCGCAGTGCACGGTGATGAAATCCACACCCTGCTCGGCCTGCTTGGCGATTTCGGCAAACAGGGCATCGGGCTGCATGGTGGCGATATCCAGCTCCGCATCCAGAATCTGCTGGCCCACGGCATAGAGCGGCACGGTGCCAAGCGGCAGGGGGCAGGCCTTGAGCATGCCAAGGCGCAGGGCGTCAAGGTCGCCCGCGATGGAAAGATCCATCACGGTGTCGGCTCCGGCATCGAGAGCAGCCTTGATTTTGCGTTCTTCCGTAGCGGGGCAGTTGCACAAGGGAGACGTGCCGATGTTGGCGTTCACCTTGATGCGCGAGGGCTGGCCCACAAGAATGGGCTTGAGGTTGGGATGCGCGGGGTTGCCCAGCAGCACCATTGTGCCCGCCTCGATGGCTTCAACAATGGATTCGGGGGCGAGTTGTTCTTCCTCGGCCAGATTGGTGAGGTGTTTGTCCAGCAGGCCGCTCAGAGCGGAATTCTGCGAACGAAAAGATGCAGACATGGTTGTGCCTCGCGGGTTGCGACGCAGGGCGCAAAAAAA
>NZ_DASQOG010000029.1:0-9635 GCF_035644575.1 Desulfovibrio sp.
ATCAGGCGGCAAAATCCGCCGCTACTCGGCATCAGAGATAACTGGCCAGGCTCATCTGCATTATCTTTGAAGAAGACTGAAGCACTGTCTGATACGTCAACTGTTGCCGGGTCAGCTTTGTCAGCAACTCGGTCAGGTCTATGTCTTCAGTATAGCTCAATCGTTCCTGCTGGTCTAGCTTTTGAAAGCTGAGCACATCGCTGGCAGTGGACACCCTGTTTTCAAGCCCGCCGATGCGGGCTGTCTGGGTGAGCACATTCTGCTGCACGGTGGCAATCTTTGCGAGCGTCTGCTGGCAGCCTTCCTGATTGTTATTTTCGCAATAGCTGACGAATTCGCCCACCATGTCAAAGAGGTTTGTCGCACCCGGCAGGGCTGGCTTGCCTTCGTAGTATCCGCCAAAGATATCCTTGCCGACGTTGTTTACCGAAATATACGAACCCTTCATGATTTCGAGATTCAGATCGGCGCGGTCAGGATGCACAAGAATCTGCGTGCCAGCGTTTACGGTGTTGCCGGCAACGCCTGCGGCGTTCACATCCACATATCCGCTTGGCACCAGCAGTCGAAGCTTGTTTGAACCATCCGTGGAGGCAGTTGCAGCCACCCAGGTTGAGCCACTGTCGGTGCTGTACGAATAGTTGACCGTGCTGCCAGATGAGGCAAGGTTGGCGTTGCTGTCCATACGCACAAGAACGTTGTTGCCAAACGCACCGGCAGCAGACGTGAGAAGGCCTGACGGCCCGCCCATGGCAGTTGTCTTCGGCGGAGGGTCATTGTCGTCGCCCTGATAGACGGCTGTGGGCCGGATATACACCAGAGTACCGTTCTTTGAACCCGGTCCGGCGCTTATATCGGCTGCGGTAACAGCCATATTGTTCTTCATGGTGACGGTTACGCCATTGGCCGTCAGCGTTCTGCCGGCCGTAGTGCCCGTGCCCCAGGTGGCGCCGCCGTCGTTGGACCAGCGAAAGCTCTGCGCCCCGCCATCCAGAGTTCCAGTTGTGGTAAACTGGATCATCATGGATTTACTGGACGCGCCCTGAACCGTATAGCCCCCAGCCTGAATGGCCGTATCCCAGTTGGTATCCGCGCTGGTCAGGGCCAAACCCTCTTCAAAGGCGTTGCGGTCATAGCGCTGACCGCCAAAAATGCTATTGCCCTCATACTGGGTGTTGGAAAGGTTGAGCATCTGGCCAAATATCTGTCGGGCCTGGTCGGCGATCTGTTTGCGGTTCTCTGCCGAATAGCTACCGGTAGAGGCTTGCTCGGCCAGCGCTTTAAGGCTTGTCAGAGAGTTGCTCAGCTGTGTGCCAAGCACGTTGTCGGCAAGCGACAGCCAGCCCTTAGCCGTATCCACATTGCTCTGATACTGGGTGGTGGTGCTGATGTCGTTACGGGTCACCAGCACACGGTATGCACCCGCAGGATCATCAGATGGCCTGTTGATCTTTTTTTGCGAAGAGCCTTGCTCGTTGCTTTCCATGTAGGCAGCCAGACTTTTCTGCATCTGGCTCGTCATTTTGTCATACATGGTGTTTTGCGTAACGCGTATTGCCATGACAGGCTCCTATTGCTTAAGCCCAAGAAGGGTTTGCAGCATCTGGTCGGCGGTGGTTATCAATTTTGCCGCTGCCGTGTAGGAGTGCTGGTATTTGATCAGGTTGGCCATTTCCTCGTCAAGGTTGACGCCAGATGCAGAACTCACCTGCTCGGAAAGGTCGCTGGTGAGCGCCTTGTGGTATTCCGAATTTGTTTTGGCAAGGCGGGTATCCGCACCGACGGTTGTAACCAGGCTGGCATAGTACTGGCCGATGGTCTGGTTGCTCGTTGTCTTCCATGCGGTTGAAATGGTTACGTTGGTGCTGGACAGTTTGCCAATGGCTGTGGCCGTGGCATTATCGCCCTTGTTGATCTGTTGCTGGCCGTTGACCTGCCCTGCGGCAATGTAGTTCACATTGTCGTGCAACTGGCTGCTGGTGGCGATGTTGCTGGCATCTGTGCCGGTAAAAAACGTATTCACGCCGAGGGCTGCCATCATGCCCGTGCTGTCGGTGCCCAGCGCGAATTGCAGATTGCTGCCAGCCGCAGTGTTGAGCACAAGCTTGCCATCCTGAATGCTGGCCGTAAGCTTGCCGGGGAAGGAAGAATTGATGGCGGAAACAACGTCATCCAGCGAATGCTTGCTGGGATCAAAATTCGGCGTTCCGGGGGTAATGCTGCTGAAGTCGATCTGCCCCGACGAAACATAGTCGCCCGAAGTTTTGTTGTAAAAAAAGAAATTGACGTTGCCGGCCTGGAGCCTGCTGGACTCCGGCAGCACAGCCTGCGCCGAACCCAAGGGCACCGCAGTATTGGAAATACCCTGCTGCCCCTGCGTATAATCAAACAACGCGGTGCCCGCACCCTGACTGTGGATACGGTTCACTTCCCAGATAAGCGACTTGGCGGTGGCGTCCAGCTCGTCAATATAGCGCCCGCAGTTGTCATCGCGGATATTGAAGTAGGTGGTCAACTTGCCGCCAGATACGCGGCTGGGGTTGTCCGTACCGTCAAAGCCCACCTGGGGCGTCACATTTTGCGGGCCGCGCGTGGGCTCAATCCAGTAAAGCCCGGTCTTGGGCGTTATGTCGAACTTGTCGCCAGCATTAAAATTGCTGATGGAGCTGAAGGAAATCTTCAGATTCTTCACCTGCACGGGGTCGGTGCTTGCGCCATTGGAGCTTATTTCGTAGTGCTGCTCCTTGCCGTTCTCATCACGCAGCCAGGTTTTGCCGCCGTCCAGCGAAACGCGGAATGTGGGGTTGCCTGTGCTGCCTGCAGCGCCTGCGCTGCCCCCGGAAACGACTTCTACCGTATATTCATGACTGTCTGATCCGTCATACTGGATATTTCCAGCGTAGGAAGAGCCTATGGCAAGCCGGTTTTCCGCGCGAGGCGCAAGAACCTGCAAGTCATTGGTCGTAATGCCCTGCACCAGAGGCTGCCCGGTGGAGAGCGAAACCGTAAAATCACCGTTTCCTGCGTCTACGGTCTGAACATTGACATACGTGGACATTTCGCGCACGAGCTGATCGCGCTGGTCAAGCAATGCATTGGGATTGCTTACTCCATCGATGGTCGTGGCATTGATCTGTTTATTAAGAGAAGCAATGCTCTTGGCAAGCTCATTGACGCGGCTGACACCCTGATTGATGGAAACATCCATCTGGCTTTGCAGCGCCTTGACCGATGCAGAAGTATTGCCGAGCATGTCGCAAAGGTTGTCTGCGTACGAAAGCAGATCCTCGCGCGAGGCAGTATCGCCAGGGCGCTGCGCAAGCTTTTGCCATGCCGTAAAAAATGCGTTCATGGACGAACTTACGCCCGCCCGGTTGGATTCGTTGAAAAGGCTTTCCAACGTCCCCATGATGTTTTCCTGCTCTCCCCAACGGGCGGAATTGGTGGACTGACGCACGTAGGAGCTTTCAAGAAAAGAGTTGAAGTACCGCAGCACCTGCTGCGCATTGACGCCAAGGCCCTCGCCGCCCGGTTTGGCGGTGATGGTGCCGGCATCGCGCTGATCCACATAGCGACGGGTGTAGCCTTCGGTATCGGCATTGGCGATATTGCCGCCCGTGACCGAAATCCAGGCTTGCGCGGCGTTGAGGGCTGTCCTGCCCACATTCATAAGACCGCTGAGCATGGCTACAGCCTCCCGGAGATCAACGCGGCCTGCGTCTGCCGCTGCACACTCATGCCACCACGGCGGCCATAGGTTTCCGCCTTTGGCGGCATGGCCTGGCTTGTGAGCGCCTGAAGCGTGCGACTGCTCTGATCAAGCAGAGCCAGAGAAAGATTGGTGTTGCGTGCGGCCTGGCGCGCAACTGCCTGCTCGCTCGCATCTATCTGGAGCAGGGTTTCCCGCAGGGCAACGCCCATATCTTCAGGCAGCGCAGTGGCGTATTCCATGGCCCGCATGCCGCCCAGCCCTCTGATGACAGAAGTTTTTTCCACGGCCAGCTGACGGATCAGCTCCTGTATGGAGAACTCAAGAGACACCACGGCATCAGTATCGCGCTTGAGAAGGCAAGTATATTCTTCTTCAAGAAGGTCGCGCAGCAGGCAAAGGGCCTTATCCTGACGCGAAAGCGATTCGTAAATGGCGTTGTGCATGTGAACCTCCCGAGGGCCTTTGTTTTCAGCCGTAGTCAGGATATTGCCCGACAGGAAAAGGCAGAAACTGCCGCCTCGGCACAATTAAAGCAAAATTCGTGCCTGAAAATCCTTCCGGTGCAGGCTTCCAGAGCGGTTGAACGAGAGATTGACCATGGGGAGCTGCGCTCGCCGCAGACGCGCAGGGCAGCGTCAGCTCAGCGCTCGCCGGGACAATCTCGCAATACCTATTAGTTAGGGCCTGCCGTACACATCCGTAGCTGTCAGCGGCGGTATACCCGAGGCTGCTGCGCCCTGGCCGCCCTGACGCACGAATATCTGCCCGCCCGTCAGCGGCACCGGGCTGGTCACGCCCTGAGCAGATGCGGGCGAAGCCACCGGGGCAACACCGGGGTTCACAGGCTGATTGGGGGCCTGGACGCCGGGGCTTGCAGGCTGGCTTGCCGCCAGAACTGCGGGCTGACCCGCCGGGCCCATGGGCAGTGTGCTTACCTGCGCTGCGGGCTGTGCGCCCTGTGCAGGAGCCTGTTGTTGCATGCCTGCGCCCTGCGCCTGCTGGGCATGGTAGGCGGCAATGCCGGCACCCGCATTGCTGTTGGGGCCTGCGCCGTCAACATTGAGCGTACGGATCAAGCCCTGCTTGCCGCCTCGCCCTGTGGGCGGGATATTGGTGGTATAGCGAACCTTTTGCGGCTGCGGAGGCGCCGCCTGACCCACCGGAGCGTTTGAGCCTGGCTGCATATTCTGCCCCTGCATGACCTGCCCCTGCATAGCCTGCTGGTGCATGGCCGCCTGCATGCCCCCAGGGGAATTCAGGGACTGGGCATCCAGCACATTCCCCGTAAGCGGCGGAATACTCATGCCGGACATATCCATCTGCATGCCGCCCTGATCCCAGTTCTGCCCGTCCGCCTGTGCGGCTCTGCTCTGCGGTTGGGCAAGGCCCAACATCTGCTGCATGGGCGGGCGCACCGCATTGGGCCCCAGTTTGCTGCCCGCTTCAAACTGCGCCTTGCGGGCAAGGTTGAGGCCTGAATTCATATTGCCGACAACGTTGGTGGTGCGCACAACCCTGTGCCGCTCCGGCTGGGCCGAGGCCTGCATGGCCTGCTCGGCAAGACGCGCGGCTTCTTCAGGATCCTGCCCGCCTGCGACGGCTTGAGCTCCGGTCAGGGTGCGCGCCGCAGCGGAGCCGTTTTCCGCATGTCCGGCGTCCTGCATGGGGGCAACACCGCCGTACACGGACGCAGCAGCGCTTGATGTCCCAGACTTGCCCTTAGCCGCGTCCCTGCCACTTTCGCTGTGCGGGCTATCCGCATCCGGCGTTGGTGGAAGCATGGGAGCCGCCTCGGGCGTAAAAGGCCGCTGAATGGCGGAAGCATCCGTTGCAGTGGCGCGGCTTGCAGATGTGAGACCGCGCGAAAGCTGGGCGTACATCATGTCGGCCAGACCTATGCCGCCAGCCGATGTCATTTTTTTGGCCAGTTCCTGATCGTACATGCCCTGCCAGAACTGCTCCTCCTTGCCGTGCAGCAAGGTGGACTTGGGCAGGGTTTTGCGCATTTCTTCCCACATTTTCTGGATAAAGATGGACTCGAAACCTTCGCAGGATTCGCGCAGCTTCTTTTCCTTTTGCGCAGGGTCAATATTTTTCCCGCCCAGATTGCCAATGCCCGCCAGGCGCGACTGAACTTCCTTGCGGGCAATTTCGCCCGCTCCGGCATCAGGAAGAATGAGAGCGGTTGACATGGGCGTAGTCATTTAAATTACCTCCAGATCCGCGTGCAAGGAGCCCGAGGCCTGCATTGTCCGTAAAATGGAGATGAGGTCGCGGGGGGTTGCGCCAATGGCATTGAGGCCGTCCACCAGTTCCTGAAGGGTCGCGCCTTCCACCATCATAAGATGGCGGTTTTCTTCGCGCACGTTGGTTTCCGTCTGCGGCGTCACCACGGTCTGCCCTTGCGAGAAGGGGCCGGGCTGCGAAACCTGTTCGCTTTCCTGCACAGTGATTTGCAAATTGCCATGAGCCACGGCAGCGCGGGAGATGCGCACGTCGCGCCCAAGCACAACCGTGCCTGTCTTTTCGTCCACCACCACCTTGGCGGAGGTGTCGGGGCTGACATCCAGATTTTCCACCGAGGCCATGAGCGGCACAAGGTTGTTGCGGTACTGGGGGGGGACGTCCATGGTCACGCTGGTGGCGTCCACAGCGCGGGCATAGCGCCCGCCCATGGCCCCATTGAGGCGTTCCGCAATCTGCTGCGCTGTGGAGAAATCGCCCACGCGCAGATTGAGCGTGAGCTTGTCCTGCTGGTTGAACTCAAAGGGAATGCCCCGTTCCACAATGCCGCCGCCGGGGATGATGCCCACTGTGGCGATATTCTTTGTGGTGCTGGCGGCTTTGCCCGAGGCCGAAAAACCGCCCACGGTCAACGCGCCCTGAGCCAGGGTGTATATTTTGCCGTCCACGCCCTTGAGGGCCGTTTGCAGCAGCACGCCTCCCATGAGAGAGCTGGCGTCGCCCACGGAGGACACCGTCACGTCCAGCTTGGTGCCGGGTTTGGCCGACACCGGCATGCGCGCCGTCACCATGACCGAGGCCACGTTTTTGATTTTAAGTGCGGAGGCGTCCACGCCAACGCCCATTCTGTCCATCATGTTTTTCATGGAACTGAGCGTGAAGACGGAGTCCTTCTTGTCGCCGGTTCCAGCCAGACCAACCACCAGTCCGTAACCGATGAGCTGGTTGTCGCGCACGCCCGAAAACGTGGCGATGTCCTTGATGCGCACGGCATGCGCAGGCAAGGCCCAGCACACAAGCAGGGCGGCGGTGGTTATCCAGAAGGCCGGATGGCGCAGGATTGTCAATTTCATGGCGCAGACTCCTTGCCGGAATACCGGCACACAGGGAATTGCAGAAACCATGCCGAACATGCCGACGTACTGCTGACCACAATGGGCGGTCTGATCCTGAGCGCCTGCCCAGACCTTTCCCGCCCCTTGGCCTGCCCCGTGCAACCAGTTTTCCGCCTGACCCTCCGCCCGACGAAAAGAGCGGTCAGGGATTCTGCTCCCTGACCGCTCTTTTCGAGTATTTTTGGACGATTATTTTTTGGCTGCTGCCCGGGCAAGCCAACAGTAAAAACAGTTGTCTGCCCTGCGCGGAGTTAAAAAATCCGCGTCATGGCATGCCCTACCTGAATAAACCCGGCTCCTCACGCACAAGATTGGCGGCAATAAGCTTGCTGTCAGGCTTGTAGGTGCCGTTGGAAACCTGAATACGCAAGGCTTCCACCTTTTCGGCGCGCACATCGGGCGTATTCTGGGCTGTGCGCCGTGCTTCCGTCAGCAGCAGGGCATCCTGCGATACACTGACGGTGTCTCCTTGCGAACTTTCTGAAGGCGCGGCGCTGGCTCTGCCCTTCAGCCTGGCCTCGCCGCTCTTTTCAAGGTTGGCCGTATTGCTGTAGGGATCGAGAAACGTATTGATCTTTCCCTGAATTTCCATAGTTCTCTCCGCTTGCTCAACTTGCCGTCGACCTAAATGGCGGGCGGTTCGTCAAGCATGCTTTCGTCAACTTTTTTACGTGTGACACGCCACAGGGCGTTACGGGTCGCACGCAGTTTTTCATCCGATAAAGGTTCCAAGCCTTCCGGCCCTTGCCCCACTATACGCAGTCTGCCGCCTGGCGGATAGGTAAACTGCACTTCCTGCCCCACTTCACGGCCAAGTTCCTGGCGGATTTCCTCCACCACAGGGTTGTCGCTTCCGGTATAGAGCAGGGTTTCGTAGAGTTCGCGGGCGACCTTCTCAACCATCATATGGCGGCTGGCAGAAGGATCAGGGTCGCTGGGGTCATCGCCTTCGGCAACTCTGCGCCGCATTCTGAGCCTTGCAAGACGCCGGGCTGCCAGCAACTGCTGTTCATACCCCTGTAGCATCATGCGCAGTTGCGCGGAGGTTGCGTCGGCCATGGCGTTATCCGTCCTTCAACCTTTTTCGGCAGAACCGATAAAAACTTTAGATTTGCCACGAAGCATTTTTTTCTGTGGGCCTGCCGCATTTTTTGCAAAGGGCGCGGCAGGGCTGTCCGCAAGGATACAGACAATCAACGGGTGATATAAATGGCGATCAACGGCGGTTGCGGGCCAACGCGCAGCCCACAGCCAACAGGTTGAGCACGCCAAAGATTATCAGGTCAACGCGCATGGCTCCCATAAAGGCATCAATATTATGCGTGCCCGCGGGCTCGCTGCCAAGAAAAAGCCCAAGGGTCAGCGTTATGAGCGTCATATTGAAGAGCTGACCGCCCGTGCGCACAGCGCCCGTGAGTCCTGCGGCCTGCCCCACCCGGTCGCGCCCCGCGCTCTCAAGAATAATGGTGGTATTAGGCAACGCAAACAGGCTGATTCCAACGCCGAGCAGGCATTGGGCCAGAACCAGCACGTACATGGGCGAATCCACCCGCAAAAGCCCGCACACAACAAGGCCCAGCCCGCACAGGGCAATGCCCGTCGCGCTGACCTTGCCCGGCTCAAACCTGCCGCACAACCGCGCGGCCACGGGGGTGGTCATGACCTGCATCACAGACTGGAGCGCAAGAAAAAGCCCGGCCTGCTGCACGGTCATACCGCGTCCGAACTGGAGATACAGACTGAAAAAAAACACGATGCCGAAAAAAGAACTATAGTTGATGAATGCAGCCAATGAAGACAGGGCAAAGACCCTGTTGCGGGCAAGCAGCCGCAGATCAAGCAGGGGATAGTCGCTCCGCAGTTCCTTGACGCAGAAAGCAGCCATCAACCCTACAAAGGCCACCAGCAGGCCGCCAGCCAGAGCCGGAGCATCGGCCAGTTCGGACGAGCCAAACGTCAGGGCCGTCATGGCTCCCGCATAGATGCAGCAGCCCTTCCAGTCAAAAGGCTTGCCCTTGGCCATGCGCCATTCCAGCTTGACGCGGTATTTCATCAGCAGCAGCACACCCACGGACGCCAGAGCGCTGCCCCAGAACAGCCACTGCCAGCCAAGCCACCCGGCCACAAAGCCCGCGACCGGCGGCCCGCAGGCAATGCCTGCGTACACTGATGATCCGCTGTAGCCAAGATATGAGGCGCGCCGCCCCTCAGGAGCCGCCGAGGCCAGCAGGGCCAGACCGCAGGCGTTGAACATGGCCCCTCCCACCCCCTGCACAAAACGCAGCAGCAGAAACAGCGGCACAGAATTGACAAAACCCAGCAAGGCTCCGGCCAGCGCAAACAGGGCGATACCCCACAAGAATATGCGCCGATACCCCCAAATGTCGCCCATGCTGCCGCTGGCCAGCTGAAACACAGCCAGCCCCATGGAATAAAAGGCCCCCATGAGGCCCAGCTCGCGCGCGCTGGCATGGAGGCTTTGCCCCAGCGGCGGCAGCACGGCGTTCACTCCGGCCATCATGAACGGCATAAAAAACAGGGAGGTACACACGGCCACAAGCAGC
>NZ_DASQOG010000030.1:0-10795 GCF_035644575.1 Desulfovibrio sp.
GATACCTTGTTGCAGTGTTCGCAGGTAAAGGTAAGAAAAGGCATGATCTTTCTCCAGAAATTTATTGTTCCAGCAGTCCCATGACTACCATCTCAACCTGAACCAGCACCTTGGCGCCATCGGCCATGCCGCCCCCAAAAAGCGTTTCGCCCTCGTGGGTTACAGAGCCGTGCAGGTGAACGCGCACCTGATTGTTTTCGCGCCACATTTCGCCCGTGATGCCGTTGACTTCCAAGAACTTTTCAATGGTTTTGGATTTCACCGGCGGGGGCATGGTTGTGCAGGTTACCGGGTAGTTGCAGATAATTTTTTCAAGGGAACCAATACTTGAAAGAATAAAGGCCCGTTCAAGCTTCTGCTGCTCAAAAAAATCCCGCAGTCCCTGAAACAGGTCAGAGCCTGGGCCAAGGCGCAATTTGTACCATTTAGGCTGGGTCAGTTCTGTTACTTGCATGAAATCCTCGATGATCGCCGTAATAGCTATAACGTGTAACTACAAGGCATCACTTGAGGTTGTAGATTTTTTTGAGCTCAAATTCTTCAATCAGCCACTTCATGCCTTCCTGAATCTCGGGGCTTACATCGCGCATGGGGCGCTTGCAGTGACCGACAGGAAAGCCCAGCAGGCGCACAAAGGTCTTGACCGCCACAGGGTTGGTGGCAGCGTAGCAGGCCTCCATGATGGGCAGCAGCTCGTTGTAAATCCTGCGGGTGCGCTGCACGTCTTCAAAGTTCTTCCAGGGGCGGGACATTTCTGCCATGGCGCGGGGGTGGATATTGCCCGTCACGTTGGCTGTTCCCGCGCCGCCAAAGGCCAGCACGGGCAGGGTCAGGGCATAGGCGGGCGAATCGCAGCAGAGGATTGGCAGTTCGCCGTGGGTGCCTTCCTGAATGGTGGCAATCTGGCCCACATTGGGCATGGCTTCCTTGTCGGCCACCAGGTTGGGCACGGAATTGAACAGCGTGATGACTGTTTCCGCGTTGACGTTGGCCACGACTCTGGCGGGGTTGTTGTACAGGCCCACGCTGATATCTACAGAAAGGCAGACATCAATGAGGTATTCCAGCACGGATGCCTGATCCGGGCACAGATAGGGCGGCACCACAACAACGATGCCGTCCGCGTCCTGCTCCTGCGCGTAGCGCGCAAGCTCGATGGTTTTTTCGGTGTCGCCGTGGGTCACGCCAAAAAACGCATGGATCTTGCCCTTGCAGTAGCGGGCCATGTCCTTGATGACGGTCTTTTTTTCTTCAATGGTCAAGGTTGTGGGTTCGCCGGTGGAACCCAGCACAAGCAAGGTGCTGGTGCCGTTGGCGGCGTGAAAATCCACAAGATCGTGCATCACGCCAAGGTCAATGGCGTTATTTTCGGTAAAGGGGGTAACAATCGCTACCCAGGAACCTTCAGGATAAATCAACTTTCCCATCTTCAATCTCCTTTAATGCTCTGCCTCAGGCAACAGCACGGGCCTGCACGGCCTTGCTGCTCATTTTACAATATGCGCCGGTAACAAACACAATGCCAAGGCCAATCATGTCTGTAATGGTACCGGGGATAATCAGCAGACACGCGCCCACAATCAGCAACAGGGCTACCGGCAGCGGTATGGGGCGGAAAAACCAGCGTTCCATGCCGCCTGCAAGGGCAACGGTGCCAATGGTGGCGGTAATAAAAACCTGGAGGATGTTCGGCCACTCGCCCTGCATGAGCAGAGCCGGGTCATACATGAAGAAAAACGGCACGATAAAGGCCACGCTGCACAAACGCGAGGCGATCAGGCCCGTGCGCATCATGGAGGCGCCCGCCACTTCCGCGCCAGCGTAAGCGGCAACAGCCACCGGCGGCGTGACCATGGAGATCACCCCGAAATAAAATACGAAGAAATGCGAAGAAAGCACGCTGAAGCCAAGCTCGCGCAGGGCGGGAACCCCCAGGGTCGCCACAAGCACATAGGCCACGGTGGTGGGCGTGCCCATGCCCATGAGGAGCGAGGCAAGCATGATCAGAATCAGTGCTACTATGGTGCTGCCGCCGGATATGGAAATAACCACCGAGGCGAGGTTAAGCCCCACGCCTGTAAGCGACACAACGCCGATGACAATACCCGCGCCAAGGCAGGCAACCGCAATCAGGATCATGCGCCGCCCGGCGGTGGAAAGTATCTCAACAAAACGGCGCGGCCCGATGGCAAACTTTTTATCGCCCCACGAAACCAGCACGGCAGACGCAGCGGCTGCCATCGCCGCCCTGAAGGGCGTGTAGCCGATCATCATGATCACAAGCAGCACCACAATGGGCAGCAGAAGATAGAGTCTTTTGACAACATCCTTCATGCGGGGCAGTTCCTCCTTGGGAACCCCCAAAAGGCCCAGCTTGGCCGCCTCAAAGTCCACCATCATAAGGATGGAAAAAAAGTACAGAAAAGCCGGGATCACCGCCGCCTTGCACACCTCAAGATAGGGTATGCCCAGCGTGTCCGCCATCAGGAATGCGGCTGCGCCCATGACCGGGGGCATGATCTGCCCGCCAGTGGAGGCTGCGGCCTCCACAGCGCCGGCAAACACAGGTTTGTACCCGGCCTTTTTCATCATGGGGATGGTAAACGCGCCCGTTGCGTAAACATTGGCGGCTGCAGAGCCGGAAATGGTGCCGAAAAAGGCGCTGGTAATAACAGCAATTTTTGCAGGGCCGCCGCGATAGTGCCCCGTCAGCGCGCGGCCAAGATCCATGAGCACGTCGCCCGCGCCGCAGCGCTCAAGAAAGGTGCCAAAAACAATGAAAGCGGCAATATAGGTGGCTGAAACACCGATGGCAGAAGAATACAGGCCCTCAAGCCCGAATCCCAGATAATCCACCACTTCGTTCCACGAAAACCCCTTGTGCGCGAGCATGCCGGGGATATGGTTCCCCCACAACGCATAGGCCAGAAACAACAGGCAGACCACCAGCAACGACATGCCCACAACGCGCTGAATAAGCACCAGAACCAGCACCAGGGCAGTGATGCCGCTGATGGTTTGCCCAAGGGTCAGGTCGTCAACCATGACCAGACGTTCCGCAATCTGGTCCGCCTGAATGGCTGGCAGCGCAAAAGCCGCCAGAGCCACCAGCGCCAGCACGAGATCAAGGGGCGCAGGCCCGCGCTTCTTGCTGGATGGGTACACCAGAAAGGCCAGCGATGCGGCAAACATGACGTGGATGGGCCGATGCACATAGGCCACCGGCATGCCAAAAATCGTGGTGACGCAGTGGTAGCCCGCAAACAGCAGGCAGCCAAAGAATATGAGGTATTGCACGAGCCTGGCAAAACCCTGCAGGCCTGCTACTTCGCCAAAGTCATTGCTGGCTTCGCCGGCAAGTTCTTTTTCCACAGCGCTGCGGGCCAGATTGACCTTTGTTGACGCGCCTGCGGCGTCCTTTTGCTCGGAAGAAGCCATTATTTCACCCAGCCCTTTTCCTTGTAATAACGCAGGGCACCGGGATGGATGTATTGCACGGCAATATGATCAGCGCTTTTGCTGGGGTCAAAGACCGAATAGGTCTGGTGCACATTGCGGATCATCTCGGGCTTTTCACAAAGCACCTTGGTCAGGGCGTACACAGCGTCGTCCGGCAGGTTGGCGCCCACGGGCAAAACCACGGTTTCGGCCATGTGCGGCGTATCCTTTGTGATAAAGTAATACTGCCCGGCCTTGATGGTGAAGGTCATGTAGCCATCGCTGCTCAACTTGTCGAGAACCGCCTGATCAATGGGCAGCATCTTCATTTTGACGGTGGTGATCAGTTCGTTGATGGACGAAACAATGGGGCCCACGTAGGCGTCCGCGTGACCGTCCTGAATGAGGGAGGAGGCTTCCGCATAGGAAACGTAGCTCACAGAGCCGCCCCATGTTTTGATGTCTTCAAACGTGATGCCGTACTGTTTGAGCATGTTTTCGGAGGCAACTGCAGGCGAGGAACCTTTTTTGGAGGTCAGCAGACGGATTTTAGGCTTGGTGCGGGCAATATCCGCAATGGAGGTATAGGGGGAATCCTCGCGCACAAGGAAAAAGCTCATGGGCATGGGCGCCACATACATCATGATTTTTACGTTCTTCACGGGCTTGCGGCTGGCGAACACGCCTTCGGCCTTAAGGCTTTCTTCATACAGCTTGATCATGCTTGTACCAAGGTCAGCCTTGCCCGCATCAATCTTCAGCAGGTTTTCCACCGAGCCGCCAGTGTTGACGCTCACGGTAGCGCCAGGCATGACCGAACGTGCAGCCTCGCCGATAACGCCGCCAAGGGCGTAAAAATCGCCGCCAAGCGGACCGGAGGTAATGGTAAACGTTTTCAGCTCCGCCGCCTGGGGCATCTGGGCCAGCCCAGCCGCCAGCATAACCACGGCAACCAACAGCGAAATCAAACCCTTTTTCATAGAATACTCCTGTGTACGGTTTATTCCGGCCTTTACTGAGGCGCGGCAGCGTCGCTGGCACTTGGCAATACTCTGGGGGGGACCATAACCGTTAGCACCCTATCAAATTTTATACCAAAATCATATACCCTTTCCCAGACCTTTGCGGCTCTAGCATTTAATGCCCATACCCCACACCGGGGCAGAGACTCGCCAGATGCAAAATTGAAAACATTTAGAATAAATATAGTTAAATTTGTTAGCATTTCAAGGCATTATTGTATTCTCAAATATGAGAATAGATTTCTCAGATACGAGAAAAACTTGCCGCAACCGTATGGAAACGGTCTGAAGGGACGAGGCAGGCGGTTGCATTATTTCGCAGGGCTAATGCAGCAGATTATATTCCTGTAGTTTGCGATACAATGTGGCGCTGCTGATGCCCAGACGCCGGGCCAGAAGTTTTTTCTGCTCCGTGCTGACAGCTACGCCGATCAGGCGCTCCAAAAGCTGTTTTTCGTGCACCGCGAGCATTTCCTTGAGCGTTGCTGTGGACGCGGCTCCTGGCCGCCTGGCAAAAAAATGCTGTGGCAAATCATTGGCCCGTATCAGCGGGCCTTCAACAACGTTAACAAGATATTCAATGATATTGCGCAATTCACGCACATTCCCCGGCCAGTCATGGTTCATGAAGGCGTCAAGAGCCACAGGATCAAGCCCGCGTATGTCGCGGCGCAGCTCACGCCGGTAACGGGCAAGAAAGCTCTCGATAAAAACGGGGATATCCTCACGGCGCTGGCGCAATGGCGGGATGTGAATGGGAATGACATTCAGGCGATAGTACAGATCGTTGCGAAAGGTCCCTTGAGCGACCATTTCCTGCAAATTACGGTTGCTGGCGGACACAATGCGCACATTCATCGGGATGGACGCAGAACCGCCCACCCGCTGTACGCATTTATCCTGAAGCACGCGCAGCAGTTTGGACTGCACGGGCAAGGGCATCTCGCCCACTTCGTCCAGAAACAGGGTACTTTCATGGGCCAGTTCAAACTTGCCCATGCTTCCGCCCTTTCTGGCGCCCGTAAACGCCCCTCCTTCGTAGCCAAACAGCTCGCTTTCCACCAGATTTTCAGGAATGGCCCCGCAGTTCACAGCCGTCATCAGCCGCTTGCCGCGCCCGCTCATGCTGTGGATGGTGCGGGCCAGCACCTCCTTGCCGGTGCCGCTTTCGCCGCTGATAAGCACGGTGGAGTCCGCTGGGGCGATCTTCTGAACCAGAGCCAGAATATCGCGAATGGCGGCACTGTTGCCCAGCAGGGGGGTTTCTTCCAGCTGTTTGCGCTCTCCGCTCACAACCGCGTCAAGCTGGTGCTCAAGAATGCGCGAACGCTGCTGGGTGACAAGCTTGCTCTCAATCAGCATGCTCATATATTTGAGAAATTCCTGAAGCTTTTCCTGATTCCCCAGCAGCCGCCCGCGCTCGTCCTCGTTAAATGCGACAATGCCAATAACGCCAGCCACCTGGTTGTTCAAAAAGATGGGGTAGGCCATATCAGCGAGTTCATTGCAGTTCTCGCGGTTGGCGCACACGCTGCATGCCTGATCGTTCTGCACGTTTTTGACAAAGGCCGGCTTGCCGGTCTTGAATACTTTGTCGAAAAAAGCACTGTGCGCGATCTTCCGGCTGATGAGCGACTCATATTCCGCAGTGCCGCCCACGCGCACCAGATTGCAGTCAACCACGGTAACGGGCGCGTCCAGAATGGAAGCAACCGCAAGCACGTAGGCCTGCACAAAGGGCTGAATTTGCATAAGGCTGGAGAGTTCTGCCATCCCTGCTGCTCTTGGGTAAGAAACTGTTCGGAGGATGCAGAACGCATGGCGCGCCACGGCGAATCAGCATCTGAAAGTACCTGAGCGATACCTTTTGCCCAGGCCAAGCGCAAGTGCCCTTGCTTGCCACCGTGAACTCTCTCTGCCAGTATGCGCCTCACACCATCGCGGCAGAAAACCGCGCAACAGGAGAGAAAGGTTGAGTATCTTACAGCGCGCTGGCAATGCAATTACCCGTTATATGGGCGTGCTTATTCTGACATGCTCGGCTTTGGCCTTATGGAAGCCGGAGCTGTTCCGCTGGGTGGCCCCGCACGTTACGCCGCTTCTGGGATGCATCATGTTTGGCATGGGCATGACCTTGCGCCTCAAGGATTTCAGCATGGTGTTTTCCCAGCCGCGCGCCCTGCTGCTGGGCCTGCTGGCCCAGTTCGGCTGCATGCCGCTGCTGGCCTTTGCCTTGTGCTACCTGTTCGCCCTGCCGCCAGATCTGGCAATGGGCGTCATTCTTGTGGGCACGGCCCCCGGCGGCACCGCCTCCAATGTGCTGACCTTTATTGCCAGAGGCGACGTGCCGTATTCCGTGGCGCTCACCTCGCTGACAACCGTTGTTGCACTGGCGCTCATGCCGGTGCTCACATGGCTGCTTGGCGGCGTGTGGGTTCCCGTAGATATGGGAGGACTGTTCGTTTCCATTCTTAAAATCGTGGTGATCCCGGTTATTCTGGGCATTGCGGCGCACCGTTACTGCGGTAGGCTCACGGAACGGGCCATTCCCCTTCTGCCCCCGCTCTCGGCGCTTACCATCACCCTTGTGGTGGCCGGCATCATGGCTATCAATGCTCAAAGCATCCTTCGCGCCAGCGCCAATATCTTTCTGGTCGTCGTGTGTCACAACCTGCTGGGCTTGGGCTTTGGCTATGCCGTGGGCCGCATCTGGAAATTTGATGAGCCCCGCTGCCGCGCCCTCTGCTTTGAGGTCGGCACACAAAATTCCGGTCTGGCTACGGCCCTCGCGCTGGCGCATTTTTCCCCGGTTTCAGCCATTGCGGGCGCGCTGTTCAGCGTATGGCAAAATATTTCTGGCGCGCTGATTTCAAACTATTTTCACGGTAAAAAACTGAAACCGTAACCGGAGCCGGAGCAAAGCCGCTGCACCAAGCCCCAACGCCCCCCATGAGTTGCCGGGCTTTGACTCTGGCGCGGTGCTGTGCCAAGTTGTCCGCAGCCGCCCGCCGCTGGCTGGTTATGCCATTGGCAACACCTTGCAGCAGGCCGACGGCCTAGTACCTTCACCCCTTACCAGCAATATTGAAGAAGGAAGCGCCATGAGCAAGGAAGTCATCAGCACGAGCAAGGCCCCCGGGGCAGTCGGCCCTTACAGCCAGGGCATCAAGACCGGCAACATGTTCTTCTTTTCCGGCCAGATTCCCATCGACCCCGCCATCGGCAAACTGGTGGAAGGCGATGTGAGCGCTCAGGCGGAACAGGCCTGCAAAAACGTTATGGCATTGCTGGAATCACAGGGCCTGACCGCCGCCAACGTGGTCAAAACCACCGTATTCATCACCGACATGGGCAACTTTGCGGCTGTCAACGACGTGTACAAAAAGTATTTCACGGCTCCCTGCCCCGCGCGTTCCTGTGTTGAGGTCAGCAAGCTGCCGCTTGGAGCGCAGGTTGAAATTGAGGCCATTGCCACGCTGTAATTTTCGGCGGCAACACGGGCGGCATGGCCCGGCATTCAACCGCAACGAGGCTCTTGCTTGCAAGCCGCCGCGTTGCGGTTTGTTTGTGGCATGCCGCCACGGCAACACCGCCGCATCTGGGCGCTTTGTTGATTTACAGATGCTGCAAAATAGTGGAATATGCAGAAGATTAACGGCAAATGCGAGGCGCGGTATGGATGACCGACAGTCGGATATCACAGGGCAGTATGCCCTGCATATGCAGAAGCAGCTTGTGCAGCACTGCCTTGCCCCCTGGCCTCGCCGTGGCCGCACCCTGCTTGAAGTGAACTGCGGACGCGGCGATCTGTTGCCCCTGCTGTGGGAATACGGCTTTGACATGACCGCCACGGAGCACAATCCCGAGTTGCGGGCCGAAGCAAGCCGCATGGCCGACCGCGCCGAAGTGCTGGCCGCCGCTGACGACCACCTGCCCTTTGATGATGACGAATTTGACTGGGTTGTGCTGCACCTTGTTTCACCCAGCGCCGAAAGCACGCGCAAGGCCATAGCCGAATCGCTGCGCGTGGCCTCCGCAGGCCTTGCCCTCACATTCTGGAACTCGGCTTCGCTTCCCTTTATGCTCCACCTGCTTGGCGGCCGCAAAACCGCATGGCCCGGCCCGACCTTCTGCTGGTGGCAAATATGGCGGACGCTCAGGAGCCTTTCAGCTGGCCGCATCAGCGGGGCAAGCGTTCTTGCCGGGCCGCAGGGCACCTGGAATGCATCGTGCGCCCTTTCCGGCTGCAACAGGGTCTTGCCCTGGCTGCCCATGGGAGCATGGGGCATTATCCGTATCGACATGGCAAAATCCCGCCCGGTCACTCCGCTGCCCTTACGGCTCGGACGCAGACGCATGCGCCGCGCAGAGCCTGTTCTGGAATGCGGCCACAAATCTCAGGCCAAGGCTGCCGACACAGAGAGGAAAGCGCCATGAACCTGCCCTTTATTGCCCCCCTTGTGGCATTCATACGCCAGCACTTGTTGGCGCTGGCCGCAGTGCTGCTTGTGATTCTGGCGGCGGTGGGCGGATTCAGCGGCTGGCGGTACTACCAGTACAGGCAGACTGCCGAATTTGCCTTTGCGCAGATAAAGGACGCCCTGCACCCGGCCAAACCCACAGAACTGGCGCAGCGCATAAACTTTGACGCCATTTCCCTGCCCCTGGCCAAGGCCATTGCAGAGCATTACCCCTTTTTGAAAAAGGGGCCAAACCAGTTGCGAGATCTGAGCGACATGGTTCAGGTTGGTCTGCTCAAGCAGGCGCGCGTCAAGGAAGAACCCGTCAAGGAAGAAACTGACGAACTGGTGCGCCTCAGAAGCCCCCTGTATGTTCTGCCGCCAAACTTTTTTACCCAGTTTTTTACAACCATGACCTTGCAGAACCCCACGGAGAATACCGCGCTGATAGCCGCGCAGATTCGCCACCCCGTGCTGAACAAACAGTTTTCGGTGCTGCTGCGCATGGACAAAACCCCAGAGGGATGGAAACTGGACGACATGGTCAATGCCGAAGAGCTGGTTCGCCAGTACCGTGAGTTCCAGAAGGAGCGCATGGTCGCGCAACGGCAACTGCTTCTTGATAAAAATGCCAAGATCAAAAAACGCATGGAAGATACACTTCCTCTCAAAGCCTGCACGGCCAGCGCAGGTTTGATTTCAGACGGAAAGACGCTTCTTGTTGTGGTAGACGTGCAAAGTAAAAACATCAGCACTATCCCCATCAATAACGTGGATCTTTCGGTCAAAATTTTTGCGCCGGACGGCACGGAGCTGATGCAGCGTTTTCTTAATGCCGTGCAGCCCACATTTCCGGGTGATACGTTTGAACGCAGATGGACAATTGAAGTTGACGGCACAAGCCCGCTTGGCAAATCCATTGTGGCAGCGCGCAAACTCACCTGCGAAGCTTCGTGGAAAACTCTGGGCCTCGCCAATGGAGAGATGCTGCACTTTACCATAGCGCCTGATCTGCTGGAAGAATTTCAGTAGTTTTCACAGTCACCTGTCCACTATGCCCTTTTCTCGCGCAGGCGAATGTGTCATAGTGATGAGGTTGGCGGGCCGCACAACGCCCGCGCCAGCCTACATAAACTCAAGGAGCCGCAAAATGTCGGGTCTCAGCCGTTCCATACACCTTACGGTGCATATCCATAAAGATCCTGCCGCTATGGCCGAACGCGCCGCCCACATTCTGGCGGCAGCCTGCGAAGAAGCCATTGCCGACAGGGGTGTTTTCAGAATCGCGCTCTCCGGCGGGCAGACCCCTACGCCGCTTTTCCGCCTGCTGGCGGGCAAAGACTGGGCAGATCGCCTCCCTTGGGACAAAATGACCTTTTACTGGGTGGACGAACGCTGCGTTGGCCCTGACCATCCTGACAGCAACTACGGGCTGGCGCGCCGCGAACTGCTGAGCATGGTTCCTGCCATGCACTTTTTCCGCATGCGCGGTGAGGAAGATCCCGTTGAAGCAGCCGTCAAATACGAACAGCAGATCCGCGCCGAATTCAATCTTGGCCCGCAGGAACTGCCCCGCTTTGACTTTATGCTGCTGGGCATGGGCGAAGACGGCCACACGGGTTCCATTTTCCCCAATTCGCCCGCCCTTGCCGAGCGCAAGCGCCTTGTCATTGACCAGTACGTGCCCGAGCGCAAGGCTGACCGCCTCACGCTCACCCTGCCCGTTATCAACAACGCCCGCTGCTGCATGTTCCTCGTGACCGGCAAGGAAAAGCACGATGTGCTTTCGCGCGCGCTCAACCTGCTGGCCGAACCCACCCTGCCCGCACAAAAGGTGCGCCCCGGATTTGGCGAACTGATCTGGGTTGTGGACGA
>NZ_DASQOG010000031.1:0-3804 GCF_035644575.1 Desulfovibrio sp.
AGAGGGCCAAACACCGCCGCAGCCGTACCGGGCACGTCGGGAAGGTCGCGCAGGGTCACGCGGGCCTGATCTTTGTCATATGCAATGCCGGAAACGAGTACGGCTTCCATGGTGGAGTCCTCCTGAGTGACAAGCGTGCCTGGATCATCGCTGAACGTGGAGCGCACGCGCACGGGAACCTTATATTTTTTGGCAAATTCTACCGAGCGGATATGCAGCACCTTGGCCCCCATGCTTGCCATTTCAAGCATTTCCTCATAGGCAACGCGGTCCATTTTACGGGCCGTGGAGCAGATGTTGGGGTCGGTGGTGTAAACGCCGTCAACGTCGGTGTAAATGTCGCATTCTACAGAGCCGAGGGAGGCGGCCAGCGCCACCGCCGAGGTGTCCGAACCGCCGCGCCCGAGCGTGGTGATGCGGCCATCTTCGGTGCAACCCTGAAACCCGGCGACCACAAGCACATCGTAGTCGTTGAGGTATTTGCGCAGGGAATTGCTGTCGATGGAGCGAATGCGCGCACGGCCAAAATCGTTGTCCGTGGTGATGGGAATCTGCCAGCCGAGCAGCGAGCGGGCGCGGATGCCCGCGTCCTTGAGCAGCATGGTGAACAGGCTGATGGAAACCTGTTCGCCAGTGGAAACGAGCGAATCAACTTCCGCGCGGTCAGGCGTGGAAGACCATTCATCAGCAAGGGCAAGCAGCTTGTTGGTGTCGCCAGCCCGCGCCGAAAGCACCGCAATGACCTTATACCCCTTGGCAAGGCCTCCCAGCACTTTCTCGCGTACCTGCTTCATGCACTCCAGCTTGGCAACGGAAGTGCCGCCAAATTTCTGGACCAGAATTTTCATGCCTGTATCCATTGTCCTCAATCCTTGATGGGTACAACAGGTCAGCCCACCCCGGAACTGGTTACCCGTGGTCAGGACTGTCCACAGGCCAATTTCGGCGCAGGTGGCGCAAAAGCTCAGCGGCAATAGGGCCGTGAGCTTGCAGCGTCAGTAGGCGACTTTCTTCGCACGGTTGCAACGAGATGTCCAGATAATCTTGCGGCATTTCCGCCTCGGGCAGGTACTCCGACCATTCCAGCACAGACAGGATTTGCGGATTGTCCAGACCTTCTGCAATTTCATCGGGCAGGCTGCCGGGGCTGCGATATAGATCGCTGTGTATAATAGGCGGCTGGGTGGGGTAGTAGTTGCAGAGCGTGAACGATGGGCTGCCCACCTCGGCCTGATCCCCGCCGGGCATGGCCTCCACAAGGGAGCGGGTGAGCGTGGTTTTGCCGCTGCCAAGCGGGCCGCGCAGCAACAATGCCGCAATGCCGCAGGTAGCGACAGCCTCGGCAAGCATATGCCCAAGGCGGTTGGTATCAGAAAGATTACGCAGGATTATCTGGGCCATGGCAGAATGTCGTCCTTTGATTCGCTGGCTGCCATGCAGGCAGAGAGGGCTTGCGGCAATGCATCCGCCACTGCCGAGGGCGTATTGCCCCTGAGGGGCCATTGTTCGGCAAGGCTTTTGCCCGCGAGGGCGTGCAGGGCCGCTGCCTGCCCGGCCAGCATGTGGGATGGGGTAAAGGGCAGATTTGCGGTATTGTTGTGCACTTGCGTTTGCTCTTTTGCGGTCTGCATGCCGGGCAGCATTCTGGCAAGCAGCCCGCCAGCGCAGCCCGCCAGCACATCTCCCGAACCGCCCACCGCAAGCTGCGGCACATCGTAGGGGCAGAGTAGTGTTGGCGCGTCAGCCTGCCCTATGAGGCTTGCCGCGCCTTTAAGAATAATCACGCCACGGCAGAGGCCGCGCAGGCGTCCAAGCGCGTCTTGCCGGTCGGCCTGAACATCTGCTGCGGAACAGCCCAGCAGGGTTGCCGCTTCGCCGGGGTGGGGCGTCAGAATATCATCTGCGGTTATGCGGTCGAGCAGGTCTTGCCGCCCGGCCAGCAGCACCAGGGCATCGGCGTCAAATACCGTGGGCGGCCTGTGGGGCAGCGCCAGCAAGGCTTCAATAAATGCCTTGGCGTCCTGCCCCCGGCCCATGCCGGGGCCGACCACAAGGGCGGCGCAGCGTTGGGCCAGTTCCACAAAATTTTGCGGCAGGCGGGCGGGCCAGAGGCGCTCGTTCTCTCCCTGTGGAAGGGTCATTATTTCGGGCCAGCCGTTCTTGATATCCGCAATGCCAGCACCGGGCGCGGCGGCGGTTACAAGGCCAGCGCCCGCGCGCAGGGCAGCTCGGGCGGCAAGATGCGCTGCTCCGCCAAGGCCGGGCGCGCCCCCAATCACCAGCACATGCCCGTAGGAATTTTTGAAGCCTCCGGGCTGTATCGCCGCAAGCGGGGCGAGGCAATGCCCGTCAGCAACGTAAAAAGAGCAGGGGGCCATGCGTCGTGCGGCAAGGGGAATGCCAATGCTGCGCACGTGCAGCGCGCCTGTCCAGGGGTGTGCCTCGGGCAGGGCCAGCCCCGGCTTGGCAGCCGCAAAGCTGACCGTGGCAGTGGCGCGCACAGCCTCCGGCATGGGCTGCCCGGTGCGTCCGCCGAGGCCAGATGGAATATCCAGCGCCAGCACAAAGGAACGGCTTTGCAGGGAGTTGACCGCGCGTACAAGTTCCAGCGCATCTGGTCGCAGCTGACCGCTGAAGCCTGTACCCAGCAGGCCATCCACAAGAATATGGGGTAGCTCCGCCCTCTGGAAGACCGCCTGGCGGCAGCGCTCAAAGGCAACGCCTGCGGCTCTGGCAATGCGCACATGCTTGCCGCAGGCTCCCTTGCATGCGGCAAGAGGCCGCGTGTGCAGCACCAGCGGTTCCGCGCCCGCATCCAGCAAATGCCGCGCAAGGCAGGCGGCATCGCCGCCGTTGTTGCCGCTGCCCATAAGCAGCCAGACGCGCAGACCCGTCAGCCGTGGCTGATATTCGTGCAGAACGTCAAAGGCCGCTCTGGCGGCATTTTCCATCAGCAGTTCTTCAGGCAGGCCAAGGGCCATGGCTTCCGCATCCCACTGGCGCATTTCTGCAGGCAGGGGAAGGGGAGGGAACAGGTCGTCAAATGAAGTGGGCATGTTTATGCCTCCAGCACCACAACCGCCACGGCGGCATTGCGGTCATGACTTATGGAAATGTGGGCGGCGCGCATGCCCAGGGCTTCGGCCCGCGCAAGCGCCGGGCCGTGCAAATGGAGTTGGGGTTGCCCCGCAGGGCCGCGCAGCACCTCAATATGGTGAGGGCCAATCCCCTCGTTAAAGCCAGTGCCGAGCGCCTTGACCGCAGCCTCTTTGGCGGCAAACCGACCGGAAATGTAGGCAATGGGATTCTCCGGCACGAGTTTCAGTTCATCGGGGGTAAGGATCTTTTGCAAAAAGCGCTCTCCAAACCTGTCGTAACTTGCCTTAATGCGTGCCAGTTCCGTAATGTCAGTCCCAATGCCTACGATCATCAGTTATCCACCATATGCAGTACGGGCAAAATGTACTGCAAATAGGGCTGTTGCCCATTTAAAAAAATTAGCGTATTGCTTGCCTTTCAACCTAAACTATTCTGACCCGTTCCCCGCTGTAACGTCAAGCGCGCTGGCTGTGGGAACGTACGGAGAAATTTTGTATGAAGTTGTGCATTATCGGGACCGGCTATGTTGGCTTGGTCAGCGCCGCGTGCTTTGCTGAAATGGGTAATACCGTGACCTGCGTGGATGTTAACCCGGCTGTGGTGGAAAAGCTCAATGCCGGTTCCGTGCATATTTTTGAACCCGGTCTTGAACCCATGGTTCGCCACAGCCGCACTGATGGCCGCCTCAAGTTTACTACCCGTCTT
>NZ_DASQOG010000032.1:0-13387 GCF_035644575.1 Desulfovibrio sp.
CAGCGCGTTTGTCACCACCGACAATGTCGCCCAGTGGATCAGCAAGGCTCTGGCCGATGAACTTGCGCGCAACGGCATGCAGGTTTCCTATTCCATCAGCGTGAACGAAGCGCGCAAGGGCAACCCCGACTTTATGGTCACTGGCCAGGTCGATGAAGCCAACATCCGCGAAACGTCCACCACCGACATGTCCACATCGCTGCGCGCAAACTACGTGCTTGCCAACCGGCAGGCTCGCATCCTGCGTGAATCGCTCAACGCTTCGCAGTCGCGTACCGGCCTGCCCTCCGGCAGCGCTGCCGACAACCTGATGCTGGAAACTCTGCGCGACCTGGTCAAGCCCATGGCGCACAAGATTGTCCAGACCATCGAGGCAAAAAAATAAGCCCATGCGGGCCTTGCGTACATTGTTTTCCAGCTTGCTCCTGGCGGCTCTGCTGGGAACTTTTGCCCTGCCGCCGGTCTTGCTGACCGGCGGTGCGGCATACGCAGCAGAACATACGCCCGGCCCTCCGGCGGCAGTCTCTGCCGCTGACAAACCAGCAACTGCGGGCAAGGGTACCCACGGCAATGCGGCTGACAACAACCCAGCCGAAAGGGCCAGCCCCTCTTCTCCCGCGCCTGATCCGCTCTCGCCTTTGGAAAACGGCCCATCTGCTTCCAGACCAGGCCCCCTCCCCCTGCCATCGCCCGTCCTTCGCAGCGCGCACTGCCCCGCCGCTCCACTGCCTCCGCATGCCCAAAGGCTGTGCGCGGAAGCCGCGGCCCTTCTGGATGCCCTGCACACTGCCGCAGCAGCCCTGCCCAACAGACGCGACATCCGCATGGGCATAACCGACTTCAACGAATACACGGCGCTGGCCGCAGAACTGTACACCCCGCTGACAGAAGTTGACCATGCTGCCGCTGGCGGGGATTCCGGCGCGCAAAGCATCACAGTCACCTTGCTGGCCCGGCCAGATGCGGCGGAAACATTGCTGCGGCTGCTACGCAATCCTGATGCCCTGAAAGTGCGGCGTTTGCTGCTGGCAGACCTGATGGCCGCAACGGCAAACGCCCAGCAGGTCGCTCAGGAGGTCACCGCTGCCGATGCCCTGCCCGGAGCAGGCGGCTCCGGCGATGCAGCCCCCGGTTCTGGCGGTACGTGGTATATTGCCAAGGTGACACCGCCGGGGCAGTTGACCCAGCACCCCCCCATGCCGACCCACGAGGGCCTTGCACGAGAGGCGGCGCAGCAGCAGGCGAGGCAGAAAGCTGACGCCCTGGCAGACACCCTTGCCGCCGCCATTACGGCTCTGGATACCTTACGCCTTTCGCCCGAGGGCTGGCTGACCTCGGCAGACTCTCTGGCAGCCCTTGAAAAAGCTGCCGTCAATCTGCCGCAAAGCGCCGCTGCCCAGCTACTCCTGGGTGAGGCTCTTTTGCAGGCAGGCATGCCGCAGCGCAGTATCGCTTCCTGTACTGCCGCACTGGAGCTTGCCCCAGATCTTGGGCGCGCGCGGTACATCCGCGCACTGGCCCACTGGCGCTTGCAGCAACTGGCTCTTGCCGAAGATGACCTGAGCGCGGCGCTGGAAGCTACAACGAATGCTTTTCCCAACACTTCGGACAAAGTCCGGCTTTTGCGGGCGCGCGGCGCGTTGCGCATGCTGCGCAGCAACGAACCGGGCATGTGCGATGATCTGGGTGCCGCCTGCGCTCTGGGCGACTGCGATGGCCTTGCTGCCGCCCGTGGGCAGCAGATGTGCCTTACATCTCCAAGGCAAGAGGGAGGCCAGCCCGCGGCTGATGCCGTCACCCCCCAAGTGCCAGCCAAGGCTGACGACACGACGGCAAGGCCATGAGTCGATCCCCCCTGCTCAAGGTTTACGGGCATGTGTATCCTGTAAACGATGATTTTTACTCGGCTCTGCAACAGGCCTGCGCCGATACAATGCCGGATGAAGATGACGTGCCTGTTCTTGAGCGTGACGGCGACATGGCCCGCATTTCTTTTGAAGGCATGTACTTTCCCGTGGATGAAGTACTGGCTGTGTTTGGGGAGCACCTGTGCCCCGAACATAAGGGAAAGCTCGATGTGCTTGATATGGAGGGCTGGCGGCTTTATCGCCATGCCTTCAACCACGGGCGTATTGAAAGCCACAGTGCTCCGCTGAACAATGTCCTGGATTACTCCGGTCATTGATTTATTTGAATTTTGCCCTGCCTGCCTTAATTTCATCATCTTGCACAGAGGTATTCCGCGCTTGCGTCGTTACGCCAAAGAATTATGGTTCTCATATTTTTTTGTTCGTACCAGCCTGAGCATAAGACCTCTGCACAGTGTCTGCGGCACACTTCTCGGCTTTGAAGGTGAAGAACACAGCATAGGCTCTGTGGACGTACGCGGAGATCTCGCACCCATTTTTGAGGAGGTGTTTGCGCACGATTTCATGGCGCTTTGCATCATCAACAGGGATGGGCAACTGCTGGCTGTCAACGCGCAGTACCCCATTATTGTGAACAAGCCCACCAACGCACTGATGCGCGCCCACATTCTTGAAGCGGGCATTCCCTTTGTTGAAGGTGTGGACAAATTCAAGCTGTACACCGACGCCTATGGGCACCTTACCGGGGACGACTGCCTTGCCCGTGCGGCAAAAACCATGAGCGCCGCGCTTTTCAGGCCAGGTGATGAACTGTTCCGCTACGACGGCGAAGAATTCGCCATCATCATGCCCCAAACAGGCAAAAAAGCTCCACAATGGTTGCCGAACGCGTGCGCGAAGCCATCAGCGCGCAACGTATCCCCCACTGCCAAAGCGCCCTTGGGCATGTGACCATCAGCATAGACGTTGCGCCGCTCGATGCAGCCAGCGCCCTGTCTGGTCACACGGCCTGCCAAAAGCTCATCAGAGTTGCGGGCAAAGCCCTGTACACAGCTAAAAACAGCGGGCGCAACAAGGTCGCCTCAGCCGCGTGCAGTATTGCTGAGAGCGATTAACAGCGCAAAACAAAGCCCCGCTGGATTATCCGGCGGGGCTTTGCGATTAAGGAAAGCTTGATTAAAAGCGCGTCTGGCGCGGGCTTATTCCCGCTCAAAAAGTGATTTCTGGATCAGGGCATCCGCACGATCATCGGCTCCGCGCAGGGAATCATACGCCTTCTGCAGGGCATCCGGCCAGTCAGTGTCGCTCACATCGCTGATAAACAGCAGGGTCAGATCGCCTTCAGTGGACACATCCGCATGGGTCATGACCCTGCCGGACATAGCCTGGAACGTCCAGCCGCCGCCGTCGTCAGCCTTTGAAGGCGCAGTGCCTTTAAGCCTGGCCGACTGCTTTTCGGCAAACTGCTTGGGCGTCATATTGCCGGTTTCCGCCTTTGTAAAAATACCAATGGAAAAGAATGAATCCTGCCCGCAGGAAACGGTTACAATGCTTTCTTTTTCTGTTGCCGAGCACTTGGCGGGCAAGTCTATGCTGAAATGGTTAAATTTTTTTTCCGCAGCGGCAGCCGCCCCGCACAGGCCCGCCAACAGCACACAGGCCATCAATGAACCCAACAGCGCATATTTCATGGACAAGCTCCTTGAAATGTCCGCGCAATGCGCGGTATTTTTCGGGCGGAAGTATCGCACAAGGAAGGACGGCTGTCTAGAACAGCCGCCCGCAATACTCATAACAACAGAGTTTTATTAACTATTATTGTCAGAACGCATTGGCGCTGGCAATATCTGTAACCTGCCCCCTTAAAATTGATAAAGAAACACCGGGCTGCTGGAAGAAAGGCTGCCCAGCGCGCTTAGATCAACCCCAAGCATGGTTTTGAGGCTGCGCGGCAGCCAGTTGCCTTCCTTGGGCCGGGTCACAAGCTTGCGCTCCGCTGGTACGCCGCACTGCTCCGAGAGCCAGGCCAAAGCCGTTTGCTGCCCGCCCAGTTCGTCCACCAGTCCAAGCTGCACGGCCTCACGCCCGGTAAAAATTTTGCCGCTGGCAAGCGCGGCGGCGCGGGCATGCTCCATATGCCGCCCATCGGCCACGATATCCACAAACTGCTGATGCATGTCATCCAGCACTTTTTTAAAATAGTCGCGCTGTTCGGTGCTCAGCGGGCGCATGTAGGAGCCTGCGTCTTTGTAGGGTGCTGTGGTTATGGTCTCTTGCCCCACCCCGATTTTACCCATAAGACCCTGCAACTGCGGAATATCCATTCGAACGCCAATGGAACCTGTCACAGTGGAGGCATTGGCAAACACGCGCGACCCCGCCATGCTGACCATCAGCCCGCCCGAAGCAGCCAGGGAACCCATGCTGACAACCACAGGCTTTTTGCGGGCCAGCTCGCGCACGGCGCTATAAATTTCCTGCGATGCCGCAGCGCCGCCGCCAGGCGAATCCACGCGCAGCAGTACGCCGGCGATCATGGGATCGCGCTCCACCTTGCGTATCCACTCAAGGGCAGGTTCCGGGTCCATGATGGGGCCGGAAACAGACACAAGGGCTATGCGCTGACCGCTCATGAGGCCGTTGCTGCCAAGGGCAGCGCCAAACACGCCGACACCTGCCAGCAAAAGCAGTATAAGCCCCCAAAAGACGACCGGATGCCGCTTGCGGAACGGACGGCGCAGCAGATCCTTCCATACGGTTGCCGGTACCTGCGCCAGTGGGCAGGCGCAGGACTGCCCCCCAGACGGCGATGCGGATGACGCAGCGGACGAAGACGCGGGCGTAGCCGCAGGAATGGCAGCGGACGTGGCTTCAGTATGACCAGCTTCGCTGGTGGCAGACATGGACAAGGGTTGATCTGTATTCAATGAAAATTCCTGATTGCTCATAACGCTTTTTGACCTGATTGTAGTTGTGATGGGCCTTGGCCCGATGATGGGAAAATTCGCAGGCTGGCGGCGCTATCGGCGGGGATGGGCGCATGGCCTGTTCAATGGCTTGAGAAATATTTTATGGCAAGGGGCTGGGCACACGGTGGGGCTGACGGCAGAGACCGGAGACTGGCGCAGAGCGCGATTATCCGCGCAGATTCGTGCGGCGGCGGCAAACTATTTGTCTGGTTCATGGCGCGCATGGCTGCCCAGAGGAGCCTTCACTTTTCAGGCACAGCCTGATGATCTGTTGCACTGGCGCGCCCCGCAAGGTGCAGGGCGCGCCTTTTATTCTCAGCGTTGCATGGGTTCAGGCCAGAATTCTGCGGCCATTTCGCGCAGTTTGAACTTCTGGATCTTGCCGCTGGCAGTGAGCGGGAACCCTGTTATTGTTTTGATGTACTTGGGTATCTTGTACCACGACACCTTGCCGCGACAAAAATCGCGCACGTCTTCCGGCAGAATTTCCACACCGGGGCGGGGGATGATGAAGGCCGCGACCTCTTCGCCATACTTGCGGCTGGGAACAGCCACAACCTGCACGTCCAGAATACCGGGCATGCCCATAAGGAACTCTTCAACCTCACGCGGATAGATGTTTTCTCCGCCACGGATAATCATATCCTTGATGCGGCCCGTCACGCGCAGGTAGCCGTTTTCGTCCATAACGCCCAGATCGCCGGAATGCAACCAGCCCTCGGGGCTGATGGCCTTGGCCGTATCATCGGGCATATTGTAGTAGCCCTTCATGACATTGTAGCCACGACAGAGGATTTCGCCAACCTCGCCACGCGGCAGTTCTTCGCAGGTGTCGGGGTCGCCCACGCGCACTTCGATGCCGGGCATGGCGCAGCCCACGGTTTCGCAGCGCAGCGACAGGGGATCATGAATATCTGACTGGGTCATCACCGGCGAGGCTTCCGTAAGGCCGTAGCAGATGGTGATTTCCTTCATGTTCATGTCGTCCACCACTCGGCGCATGAGCGGCTCGGGGCAGACGGAACCGGCCATGATGCCGGTGCGCATGTGCGAAAGGTCAAAGCGTTTGAACAGCGGATGTTCCAGCTCGGCCAGAAACATGGTGGGCACGCCGTACACGGCAGTGCAGTGTTCGCTGTCGAGCGCAGCCAGCACCTTGAGCGCGTTGAATGACTCAAGAATAACCATAGTCGCGCCGTGGTTCACTGCGGCGGATACACCCAGCACACAGCCAAAGCAGTGGAACAGCGGCACAGGCAGACAGACCCTGTCTTCCGGGCCGAAATTCTGGTGGCGGCCAATCCAGTATCCGTTCAGGCCCACGCCCACGTGGGTCAGCATGACCCCGCGCGGAAAGCCCGTGGTGCCCGAGGTGTACTGCATGTTGATGACATCCCACGGTTGGAGCTGGGCCTGCCGGGCGGCGTATTCCGCCTCGTCCACCATGACGGAAAGGGAGAGGATTTCCGGTACGGAATACATGCCCCGGTGCTTTTCCGCCCCCAGAAAGCACACGCGCTTGAGATGCGGCAGGTTCTTGCACGCAAGCCTGTCGCGCGACTGCAAACGCAGCTCCGGCGCGATGCGGTAGAGCGTGTCCAGATAGTCGTGGTCACGCACGCTGTCGATAAGAAAAATATTCTCGCACTCGGAGTGGGTGAGCAGATAGCGCAACTCGTGTTCACGGTAATTGGTGTTTACCGTAATCAGTATGGCGCCGATTTTTGCCGTGGCGAATTGCAGCGCAACCCAGTACGGCACGTTGGTGGCCCATACCGCGACCTTTTCACCCTTCTGCACGCCAAGAGCCATCAACCCCTTGGCAAAATCGTCCACCAGAGCGCCAAATTCGCTCCAGGTCTGTCGATAGTTGCGGTCAGGGTATACCAATGCTTCATTATCGGGAAAGCGCGCCACTGTGTGGTCAAGCACCTGCCCCAACGTCCATTCGCGCAGTTCAAACTGCGCCTGACGCTCACGAACTTTTTCTTCCATGCATCCTCCCAAAGGCGTGTTGCGGCTGGTGCGCCGCTGTTACGCAGTGTGCGGCCCAAGGGCTTTGAATAGCGCCCTGACAGACCAACAGAAAGTGAACATGCCCTAGGGATTGTATGTCACAGCCAGAAATTCCACAGGCTCGTCGCCAGCCGCGCCCACGTAATGCGGCACAATGGAATTGTAGTAAATTGTTTCGCCGGGCTTGAGCACGCGGGTTTCGCGGCCATAGACCACAAGCAGTTCGCCCTTGAGCACGCAGATAAATTCCTCGCCCTGGTGCGAGGTGGTCTTGCGTTCACCGCTCTCGGGAAAAATGCGGATATGGAAGGGTTCCATGTTGCGGTCGTTCTTGCCCTTGGCCAGCGCATGATAGGTATAACTGGGGCGGGGGACGCGCCCCGTGTGCAGCGCTTCATCGGCCTCGGCCTCGCCATTGATGCTGCTCACCACCGGGTCGCGCGAAAACTGGTCGTCCAGAAAAGTGCCAAGGCGCACGCCAAGAGCGCGGGCCACCTTTTGCAGGGGGCCGATGCAGGGATAGATGGCGTCTGACTCCAGCTTTTCAAGATAGTCTTCCGTAAGGCCCGTATTCTGGGAAAGAGTTTGCAGGTCAACTTCGCGTTCTTCGCGAAATCCACGGATGCGGGAACCAATGGTACGCACGGGGGGCATAGACGCTCCTGATTGCCGGATATGCCGGGTTGGATGCCGCTCTGGCAGGATGACGTGGCGGCAAGCAACCCACTAAATACCGAAAAGCCCGTGCGCTCGCAAGCAAACATGCGCTGTTGAGCGGTCATACAATCCCCCTGCTGACACATTTTGCTCTTTGCGCTATGCTGAAAAGCATGAGCAAACAACCGTTGGTCAGAAGGGCCTTTGTGGCCTCCGGGCAGGTGCAGGGCGTGGGTTTTCGCCCCTTTGTCTACCGCCTTGCAGCCGAGGGCGGGCTTACAGGCACTGTGGGCAATACTTCTCAAGGCGTGCGTATGGAAATGCAGGGCGCTGAAGCAGAAGTGCAGCGCTTTGGCCGCCGCCTGCGCGCCGAACTGCCGCCGCTGGCACGGCTGACCAACGTGGACGAACACGACCTGCCCGCTGTGGCGGATGAAACAGCCTTCCGTATTGTTCCCAGCTCAGGGCAGGCAGCGCACAGCGTGCTTGTAAGCCCGGATATGGGCGTATGCGCCGACTGCCTTGCAGACATGCGCGATCCGGCCAATCCGCGCTACCAGTACGCCTTTACCAACTGCACCAACTGCGGGCCGCGCTACACCATCACGCGCTCCATTCCCTACGACCGCGCCGTCACGTCCATGAGCTGTTTTCCACTCTGTCCCCGGTGCAGCGCGGAATACGCCGACCCGGCAGACAGGCGCTTTCATGCCCAGCCCGTGGCCTGCCCAACGTGCGGGCCGCGCTTGTGGTTTGTGGATACGGCGGCGGCCAGCAAGGGAAACACCGCGCCAACCGCAGAAAATCAGCAGCAGGCTCTGGAAAAGGCTGTGAAGACCCTGCTCCACGGCGGGATTCTGGCGCTCAAAGGTCTGGGAGGCTTTCAACTGGCCTGCGATGCGCGCAATGCCCAAAGTCTACAAGAGCTGCGGCGGCGCAAAACACGCCCGCACAAGCCACTGGCCCTCATGGTTGGCGATCTGGCAACCGCCCGCGCCCTGTGCGACCTTACGCCGGAACACGAGGCCCTGCTGCAAAGCCCGGAAAAACCCGTTGTTCTCTGCCCCCGCCGCAGCACGCGGCAGCAGGGTGCAACCACACAGGATGATGCCGCCTGTTTGCCGCACGAGGTTGCCCCTGATACTGGCAAGATCGGCATCATGCTGGCGTACACGCCCCTGCATGCCGTACTTTTTAGCCGTCTCGCAGAATGCACGGCTTTGCCGCCCGTGCTGGTCATGACCTCGGCCAACGCCGGGGGCGAACCCATTTGCCTTGGCAACCGCGAGGCTCTGGCCCGGCTTGCCCATCTGGCGGACGCATGGCTGCTGCATGACCGGGATATTCTGGTGCGCGTTGACGACAGCGTGGTGACGCTCCAGCCGAGCCTGCCCGGTACGGATGCGCACGGCATGTCTGCGCCTGCAAGCCAGCTTGCGGAACCGCTGTTCTACCGCCGCGCCCGGGGCTATGTGCCCCGCCCGGTTTTTCTGCCCAAGGCGGGGCAAAACGCTCCTTGCGTGCTGGGAACCGGGGCGGAACTCAAGGCCACCATCTGCCTGACGCGCGGGGCCGAAGCCTTTGTGGGACAGCACATCGGTGACCTGGAGAATCCCGCCACCCTGAGTTTTTATGAGGAGGTGGCCGCGCATCTGGAAAAGCTGCTGGAGGTGCGGCCCGAGGCTCTGGTGTGCGATGCGCACCCCGATTTTCTTTCCACCCGCTATGCCGAGGCCCGCGCTAAGCGCGAAGGCCTGCCCCTGTGGCGCTTGCAGCACCACGCTGCCCACGCAGCTGCCGTTTTGGCAGAAAACAGCCACTACGGCCCGGCCCTGACCCTTTGCCTTGACGGCACGGGCCTTGGCGACGATGGCACAGTCTGGGGCGGAGAGCTCCTGTTCATGGAGCTTGAACAGGCCCAGTGGCACAGGGTGGGCCGTCTGGCCCCCTTCGCCCTGCCGGGCGGAGATGCGGCGGTGCGCCAACCCTGGCGCATTGCGCTGGCCCTGCGCAATCTGTGCGAGCAGGCGGAAATTCCTCTTCCGTCACTGCACACCCCCTGGCTGCCGGAGCAGGCGCAGGCGGCAGCCGCTGTTGCAGAAATGCTGCGGCGCGACATCAACTGCCCGGCCACGTCCAGTTGCGGACGCCTCTTTGATGCGGTGGCCGCGCAATTGGGGCTGTGCCTTGATACAAGTTACGAGGGCCAGGCCGCCATCCGCCTTGAAGATGCCGCCAATCGCGCCCCTGAGCACGTGCGCGCGGCGCTGGAGGGCAAGGCGCGCGACAAGGACGTGGCCGCACTGGTCTGGCCCGTTGGTATTGCGCTTCAGCAAGATTTGCTGGAAATGGACAGCGCGGGCCTGTTTGCCCACGTTGCGCAGGCGCAGGCGCAAGGCATGGACGCCACAGAAGCTGCGGCGCGCTTTCACCTCAGCCTTGCGCGGGCGCTGGCAGGCATGGCGGGCCGTGCCGCCCGCAAACTTGGCGTGAATTGTGTGGGCCTCACCGGCGGCGTATTGCAGAATGCCACGCTGGCGCGGCTGCTGCCGCTGGCGCTGGCGGAGCAGGGCCTCACAGCCCTCACCCACCATGAACTGCCGCCAGGTGACGGCGGGCTTTCCCTCGGGCAGGCCGTGTGGGGCAGGCGGATGCTGGCAAGGGCGAAACTCTGATTGCAAACAGGACGGGAAACGCAGGAAGCTATCGACCGATACTATCCGCGCCTATTTGAATCCGGCTATGGCCCTGCCCTGCTTGAGGACAATGCGTCCCAGAGGCAGATCACGCCACCACAGGCCTGCTTCGCGTCCGTTCAGACCTGTCTGGCGGCTTTGTCCGCTCAACAGGGCCGCAATATCGGCCACATCGTCCAGCACCAGACTGGAGGCGGCATCCGGCGGCGACTGCATGAGCACGCGCAGACGCGGCGCTGCATCCAGCGTTCCGCCGCAGAGCTTGCCCAGCAATGAACCCTGCCATACGCAACCGGGGGGCAAAAGAGCCGTGGCCTGAGGCGGCACAAAACGCACATGCTCGCCGTACAGCACCGCCCGCCCCGGGGGCAGCAGGTCAGGGTTGCAGGTGGCACCCACGAGGCTTTCCGGCGGCAGCGGACTGCCCGAAGGACGTTCAACGGGCTTTCCCGCTGGGCCATCACCGCGATTACGCCCGATACGCCGTCCATTGCGCTGGCCCGCGCTCTGCATCCCGGAGGGAACGTTAGCAGACGCTTCAAAAACGGTTTCTTGCGGCTCAGACACGTTGCTTTCAAAGGGCAGAGCCGCCGCATCCGCATGGCCCGGTTTGCGGAAAAGGGCCACATAAAATCCCTGAGCCTGCGAGCGTGCACCGTCCACGCGCAAGGTGCCTTCGCCGCCGGGCAGTTCCTCCCACACAAAACCGGGGATGGGATCAAGATGTTCGCGCTCCAGCCCCAGCTCCTGCTCGGCAAAGCGCACCTGCGCCTCGTTTTCATCCACATTGGTCGTACAGGTGGAATACACCAGCCGCCCGCCGGGGCGCAGCAGCGAGGCGGCGTGACGCAGCAGACGGCGTTGCAGCCCGGTGAGATTGTCGAGCTTGTCGCCCTGCCAAAGCTTGAGCACCTGCGGGTGTTTTTCTGCGGTTCCCCAGCCGGAACAGGGAGGATCAAGCAGTATGGCGTCCCACGAGCCGGGGCGTAAAGGCAGGGCATCCCCGCTGTAGGAGCAGGTGGCGGCCTGTATCAGATTAAGCTGGTGCAGATTGGCCCGCAGGGTGCCGAGGCGCGTGGGCGAAGGCTCGTTGCCGAGCACAAAACCATTGCGCCCCACAAGCTGGGCCAAAAAGCCGGTTTTGCTGCCAGGGCTTGCGCACATGTCGAGCACGGCGCTGCCTGCAGCGGGAGCCAGCGCCAGCGGAGGCAACATGGACGAACGGTCCTGTATATAAATGTAGCCGAAAAATGCGGCCAGCGAACCGCCAAGCGGGCGCGGCTCGGCCACAAGGCGGCGGCACAGGGGAGAAAAAGGTTCCGGCTCAAAATCATACCCCTGGGCGCGCAGCAGGGCCTCCACTGCGGGCACCTGCTCCGGGGCGCATACCAGGCGGAAAGAACGGATAAGAGTTTTCGGCATGGCGGCATATTATTGACAGTACGCCCTTCCCGCAAGGAATTTATCTGTTGCGGCGCGCTCCGCAGGCTCCTTGCGTCTTGCACGGCGCTGCAAGTGTGCGTATAGTGCGCCAGTGCGGACGTGCCGGGCTGCATTTGACAGTCGGTACCGGTTGACCGCCACAACGGCCCGTGGCCGTACTTTACCGGGTATTTGCGTGAATACTCAAGGAGAATGGAATGAAATTCGCCATGCGACTGACTTTTTCGGTCTGCCTGATGCTCGTCGCCGTTGCTGCGGGCGCTGCCAGCGCCGCCGCTAAAAGCGCTGTGGTATTGCCCTTTGTGGTCAATGCCCCCCAGAGCTACGCTTACCTTTCCAAGGCTGTACAGGCTACCATTCAGGGACGCCTTGACCGCCCTGGCGTGCTTGAAGCCCGTACGGGACAAAACAAGGCCGCCAGCCAGGCAGAAGCCCAGCAGGCGCTCCGCTCTTCGGGTGCAGACAATGCCATCTGGGGCTCGGTGAGCGTCATGGGCAACGACTGCACCGTTGTTATGAACAGCGTGGACAAGGCAGGCAAAACCTGGAGCAAAACTGCCCAGGCTCCTGTGAGCGAACTGACCACTTCTGTGCAAAACCTGACCTCGGCCATGAGCATGGAAGTTTTTGGTATTTCCTCCGCAATGCGCACCCCCGGCTCCACCGCCTCTGGTTCTCCGCGTGGCGCAACCGCCAATGGCGACATCGTCACCAACGAAACCGGTCAGCAGCAGGTGTACCTGAACCCGCAGTTCCGCTATCAGGGCGCTGGCGCTGAAGACGGCTCCCGCCTGCGCACCCAGCGTCTGGGTTACAACATGGTCGACATGGCCGTGGGCGACTTTAACGGCGATGGCAAGAACGAAATCGCCATTCTGAGCGATCACGATCTGCGTATCTACAGCTGGCCTGCCAATGGTCAGCTCAGGCTGATTGGCGAAACCGTGGTTTCGCGTTCCAACAACAACTTCTCCATGCGCGCCATAGATATCAACCGCGACCGCAGCATGGCCCTTGTTGTGACCACCACCGAAGAATCGAGCAACCGCCCTTACTCCTTCATTTACAGCTTCAAGGGCAACAAGTTTACCACCATTGCCGACCGCATTCCTTACTATGTGAGCGTCATGCGCGTGCCCCCCACCTACAGCCCCACTCTTGTGGGTCAGGGTTGGGATTCGCTCAAGCTCTTTGCCCCCGGCGTACGCATCATGACCAAGCAGGACGGCAAGTATACCCTTGGCACCCGTCTTGACCTGCCCACCGGCGCCACCGTGTTCAACTGCGTGTGGCTGCCCGCCGGCAAGAACGGCAAGGGTGAACAGCTGGTCATGCTGACCGACGACGAGCGCATCAAGCTCTTCCAGGGCCACAGCAACAGCCTGATCCACACCACCATGGAACGCTACTCCGGCTCTGCCACGGGCATGGATCACTACAAGGGCATGCCGGGCCTTGGCGTTGACAAGAACTATCAGTTGCCCAGCAAGTACTACGCCCCCATGCGCCTCATCGCTGCCGACATCGGCAATACCGGCGACTACACGCTGCTGGTCAACAAGCCCATTTCCACTGCGGCGCAGTTCTTTGACCGTTACCGTTTCTTCCCCCAGGGCGAAGTTCATGCCCTGTACTGGGACGGCGTGGGCCTTGGCCTCAAGTGGAAGACCCGCCGCATCCGTGGTTCTGTGGCAGAAATCGACCTGGCTGACGTGAACAACGATGGCATCCTTGATCT